>NZ_JBISBW010000007.1:0-412123 GCF_044392165.1 Cellulomonas sp. P22 | reverse complement strand
AGCTGCTTCGCCATGGTCAGGCCTTCTCAATCTGCACGAGGTTGGTGTGCTGCGGGTTGCCCTTGGCCAGGGGCGAGGGGCGCCAGGAGGTCAGGGTGTTCGTGCACCCGCCCTTGTCCAGACCGTCCTTGTCCGGGGTGTACCAGGCGCCCTGCGGGACAGACGTGACACCGGGGGCGATACGGGCCGTGACCTTCGCGACCAGCTCGATCCGGCCGCGGTCGTTGAAGACGTGCACGACGTCGTCGTTCTCGATGCCGCGGGCCTGCGCGTCGAGGGTGTTGATCCACACCACCTGCGGATGCGCCTCCTTGAGCCACGCGACATTCCCGTAGCTCGAGTGCGTGCGCGACTTGTAGTGGTGGCCGATCATCTGCAGCGGGAACGTCGACGTCAGCTCGTCGTCGTGACCTTCCCAGGACGGGACGTAGGCGGGGATCGCGGGGATCTCACCCTCGACGCCCTCCCAGGTGTCGGCGATCTCCTGCAGGCGCTCGGAGTAGATCTCGATCTTCCCGGACGGCGTCTTCAGCGGGTTCGCCACCGGGTCGTCACGGAACTTCTTGAGCCCGACCGTGAAGCCTGCGGGGTTGGACTTTCGCCAGATCCCCATCTCGGCGAGCTCGTCGTAGCTCGGGAAGCCCTCGACCGCCTTCTGGCTGTCGGCCACGAGCTGCTCGACCCACTCGTCGAGCGTCTTGCCCTCGGTGAACTCGGCCTTGATGCCCATGCGGTCGGCGATCTCGGTGCACATGTCGTACGTCGAGCGGCACTCGAACAGAGGCTCGATGGCCTTCTGCGCGAGGATCGCGTACGCCATGTCACCCGAGTAGCCGCTCGGGATGAGGTCGGTCAGCTCGGCGTTCGAGACGTCGGGGAGCAGGATGTCGGCGAACTTGGCCGACGCGCACAGCTGGTTGTCGATCACGACGATCATCTCGCACAGCGAGTCGTCCTCGAGCAGCTTGACCGTGCGGTTGATGTCCGAGTGCTGGTTGATCAGGGTGTTGCTCGCGTGGTTCCAGAGGAACTTGATGGGGACGTCGAGCTTGTCCTTGCCACGCACGCCGTCGGCGAGCTTGGTCAGCTCGGCGCCGCGCTCGATCGCGTCGGTCCACTTGAAGCAGGAGATCTTCGTGGTGATCGGGTTCGTGCCGCCGGGGAAGCGCGCGGTGGCCATCGCGTAGTTGCCTTCACGGGCACCGAGACCGCCGCCGGACAGGCCGACGTTGCCGGTCATCGCCGCCAGCGCGTAGATGGCCCGGACGGTCGCCTCGCCGTTCGCGTGACGCTGCGGGCCCCAGCCCTGCACGATCGCGCACGGCTTGGCCTGGGCGATCTCGCGGGCAAGTCGACGGATCGCCGCCGCCGGGACGCCGGTGATCGGCGCGGCCCACTCGGGCGTCTTCGCGACGCCGTCGGGACCGTCTCCCAGCAGGTAGGCCTTGTAGGAGCTGCCCGGCTTCGCGCTCTCGGGCAGGTGCTCCTCGTCGAAGCCGAGGCAGTACGTGTCGAGGAACGCCTGGTCGTGCAGCTCCTCGGACACCATGACGTGCGCCATGCCGGCCACGAGAGCGCCGTCGGTACCCGGACGCAGCGGCACCCACTCGTCGGCCATCGTGACGGCGGTGTCGGACTGGCGCGGGTCGATCACGATGACCCTGGCGCCGCCGATCTCCTTGGCCTGCTGCGCGATGTAGAGCTCGCCACCACCGCTCATGCGGGTCTCGTGCGGGTTGTTGCCCCACAGCACGAGCAGCTTGGTGTTGACCGCGTCGTTGAACGAGTTGTTCGTCTCGCGCTCGACGCCGTAGGTGTACGGCGTGGCGGCGTTGATCTGCGACGTCGAGTACGTGCCGTAGTACCCGAGGCTGCCGCCGAGCAGGTTCATCAGTCGCGTGACCGACGTGCCGCCCGAGGCGTTCGCGCCCGTGGTGCCCGAGCCGTAGTGGACGTACACGGCCTCGTTGCCGTAGTCGTCCAGGGTCTTCTTCAGGGAGTCGGCGATCGTGTCGAAAGCCTCTTCCCAGGTGATCTTCTCGAACTCGCCCGCACCACGCTTGCCGACCCGCTTCATCGGGTGCTTGAGGCGGTCCGGGTTGTAGATGCGCTGGCGGATCGAACGGCCACGGACGCACGCACGCACCTGTTGGGTGCCGAGCTCGTCGTCACCCGTGGGGTCCGGGTCGATCCGGGTGATCTGGCCGTCGACGACGGTCATGAGCAGCGGGCAGCGCGATCCGCAGTTGACGTTGCACGAGTTCCAGACCGTCGTCTCCTCGGTCGAGGACGCGGCGGGCTCGGCCGAGGCCGAGGCGAGGGGGAGCAGCCCGTAGTGGGCGCCGACGCCCACGGCGGCAGCGGTGCCACCGGCGGCAGCGCTCCACTTCATGAACGAGCGTCGGGGCACGGGTGTGCCGAGGAGGTGTGGCCCGGGGGTGGCCGTGTCGGTCATCATCGATCCTTCCGGCGAATGCTCGCCACCGGGACGATCGAGGCGCCGACGCATTCATTCTTCGAGTTGCGGCTGATTCTGGCGGCGCACACGGGGTCCGGTCGGGCCCAAGGTCCCGATCCCGGCGAATACCGGGGAGCAATTCTGTGCACGCGACCCGGCCTCTAAGGATTGCCTGGGTAAAAGGTCGCCCAATCCATGGGACGATTGTCATCGTGACATTCTTTTCACGGATTCACCCAGAGATAATCAATTCATGGGACGGGTGCTGCCGGAGAGCCCGACCGACCGCCGTGCGCCCCGCAGCCCCTGCGAGGTCCCGGTCCGCCCGCTGCGCCGCCGCCTAGGCTGACGCCATGACGCACGACGCCATGACGCACGCCGCGGTGACCGACCAGGGCACGTCGAGCGGCCGCCCGGACCCGACCCAGGACCACCCGGCGCTGGCCCCCGACGCACCGGCCCCCGGCCCCGAGCGCGACAGCTCGCGGGTGCACCCGCCCGCGCGCCGGGTCGTGCGCGCCGCGGTCACCGACGCCCCGCTCGACGTGGCGGCCCACGCCGCCGAGGTCGCGTGCGCCACGGCAGGAGCCGTCGTGACGTTCTCGGGCGACGTGCGGGACCACGACGGCGGGCGGGGTGTGCAGCACATCGAGTACGTCGCGCACCCGTCGGCCGGCGAGGTGCTCGCGCGGGTGGTCGCCGAGGTGACGGCCCGCTGCGACGTCGACGCGGTCTCGGTCTCGCACCGGCTGGGCGTGCTGCGCGTGGGGGAGTGCGCCCTCGCCGTCGCGGTCTCCTCGGCGCACCGGGCCGAGGCGTTCGCCGCCGCGGGACTGCTGGTCGACGAGGTCAAGCACCAGCTGCCGGTGTGGAAGCGTCAGGTCCTCACGGACGGCAGCGACGAGTGGGTCGCCTGCCCCTGAGCGTGAGGGTGCGAGCGGTCAGCCGCCCGCGAAGGGCGGCAGCACGTCGACCGTGAGGCCGTCCCGCACCGGCAGGGACCGGTCGCGATCCTGCACGCCGTCGACGAGCACGCTGCTCGCGGCGATGACCCGCACCAGGTCGGCGCCACGCCGGGCGCCCGCGTCGGCCAGGACGTCGCGCACGAGAGCGTCGGCCGCGACCTCCACGACCTCCTGCTCGACGCGTGCGGCCGCCCCGGCCCCGGCGAAGTAGCGGACCGTGACGTGCACGGTCGCGGTGGTGGCCTCAGACATCGCTCATCCTCCGATCGCGCTCATCGGGCGGCGCGGCTGCACGAACCCGTCGGTGTCGATGCCGTGCTGGCGGCGCTTGCCCCACATGGCCGTGCGCCACGCCTCGGCGAGCGTCGCATCGTCCATCCCCGAGCGCACGAGCTCGAGCAGGTCGGTCTCCTTGTGCGCGAACAGGCAGTTGCGCAGGCGCCCGTCGGACGTCAGGCGCACCCGGTCGCACGAGCCGCAGAACGGACCGGTGACCGAGGCGACGACGCCCACGTCCCACGTGCCGTCCGGACCGCCACCGTCCACGGTCCAGGTCTGTGCGGGCGCAGCACCGCGCTCGTCCACGGTGTGCTCGGTCAGGTCGAAGCCGGTGCGCAGAGACGCGAGGATCTCGGCAGCGGTGACCATCTGCGTGCGGTCCCACGACTCGCGCGGCCCGAGCGGCATCTGCTCGATGAACCGCAGGTGGTAGCCGTGGTCCACCGACCAGCGCAGCAGGTCAACGGCCTCGTCGTCGTTGACGCCGCGCATGAGCACGGTGTTGATCTTCACGGGACGCAGGCCCGCCCGGTCAGCCGCCTCGAGCCCGGCGAGCACGGCGGGCAGGCGGTCGCGGCGCGTGATCGTCGCGTAGCGCTCACGGTCGAGGGTGTCGAGCGAGACGTTGACCCGGCTCAGGCCGGCGGCCGCGAGCCCCGCGGCGCGGTGCGCCAGCCCCAGGCCGTTGGTCGTGATGGACGTCTCGGGGGCCACGCCGTCGTGGGTCCGCAGGGCAGTGGTCTCAGCGATGAGCCGTTCGAGCCCGCGACGCAGCAGCGGCTCGCCGCCCGTGAACCGGACCTCGCGCACGCCGAGCTGCTCGACGGCTATCGCGATGAGCCGGATCATCTCGTCGTCCGTCAGCACGTGGCTGTCGGGCATCCACTCCAGGCCCTCGGCCGGCATGCAGTAGGTGCATCGGAGGTTGCAGCGGTCGGTGAGCGAGACCCGCAGATCGGTCGCGACCCGGCCGTGGCGGTCGACCAGGGGACCGGTCATCACGCGATCGGCCGCCGTGTCGAGTAGGACCTGGGTCATGACGTGAGACTAGGCGAGCCCTCCACCCCGGACCCATGACCTAGGCCCCGGCAGTCGCCCGCGGGGCGCCGGATAGCCTCGTGCGCGGGGTCGGCGCACCACGACGAGCCCGCAGACGAAGGGATCGACATGACCGAGGACCGCAGCCACCTGACTCACGTCGACGCCCGCGGGAGCGCCCGCATGGTCGACGTGAGCGCCAAGGACGTCACTGTGCGCAGCGCCACGGCCAGCGGCTTCGTCCGCACCACCCCCACGGTGATCGGCCTGCTGCGCGGCGAGGGGGTGCCCAAGGGTGACGCCCTCGCGGTGGCGCGCATCGCGGGGATCCAGGCCGCCAAGCGCACCCCGGACCTGGTGCCGCTGTGCCATCCCATCGCGATCCACGGCGTCACCGTCGACCTCGAGGTGACCGACGAGGGTGTGCGCATCGACGCGACCGTCCGCACCGCGGACCGCACGGGGGTCGAGATGGAGGCGCTGACCTGCGTCGCCGTTGCCGGGCTGGCGCTCGTCGACATGGTCAAGGCCGTCGACCGCTCGGCCGTCATCACCGACATCCAGGTCGAGGAGAAGACGGGCGGGCGCTCCGGCACCTGGCGTCGCGCCTGACGTCAGTAGCGCGGCTTGGCCGGCTCGATCTCCTCGACCCAGGCCAGCACGCCACCGCTGACGTGCACGGCGTCGAAGCCTGCCGCGAGCACCACCGCGAGCACCTCGGCCGAACGTGCGCCGGACTTGCAGTGCAGCACGAGCGGCCGCGTCGGTGAGAGTGCGGCGAGGGCCGTGCCGTCGACGAACGCCGCGCGCGGCACCAGCCGGGCCCCGGGGATCGACACGAGCTCGTGCTCGGCGGGCTCGCGCACGTCCACGAGCTCGAAGTCGTCCTCACCGCGGTCCCGGGCCGCGAGCCGGTCGGCGAGCTCGCGCACCGAGATCGTCGCCGCGTCGGGCACCGGGCGTTCGGGAAGGGCGCACACAGCGTCCAGGTCGACGAGCGAGGTCACGGGCAGACCGAGCGGGTCGGGTGCCACGGGGACCTCGCGCCAGCGCGCCGCCAGCGCGTCGTGCACGAGGAGCCGGCCGAGCAGCGGCTCGCCCGTGCCCGTCACGAGCTTGACGACCTCGCTCGCCATGGCCGATCCGATCGATCCGCACAGCACGCCCAGCACGCCACCCTCGGCGCACGAGGGAACCGTGCCGGGGGCGGGCGGGTCGGGGAAGACGTCGCGGTAGCGCACAGCCGGGTAGCCGCGGCCCACCGGCGGGTCGGTCCAGAACACAGCGGCCTGCCCGTCGAAACGGTAGATCGAGCCCCACACGCACGGCAGGCCGAGCAGCTCGCACGCGTCGCCCACCAGGTAGCGGGTGGGGAAGTTGTCGGTGCCGTCGACCACCACGTCGTACCCGCGCAGCACCTCGAGCGCGTTGGCGGCGGTCAGGCGCACGTCGTGCGTCTCGACGTGCACGTGCGGGTTGACCGCGAGGATCGCGGCGCGCGCGCTCTCGACCTTGCTGCGCCCGACGTCCTCGGTCGTGTGGATGACCTGCCGCTGCAGGTTCGACGCGTCCACCACGTCGGCGTCCACGACCCCGATCGTCCCGACCCCCGCGGCGGCCAGGTACATCAAGACCGGCGAGCCGAGGCCACCGGCACCCATGACCAGCACGCGCGCGTTCTTCAGCCGGCGCTGGCCCTCGAGACCGATGCCCGGCAGCAGCGCGTGGCGGGCGTAGCGCTCGAGCTCTGCGGGGGTGAGCCGCGGGGCGGGGGCGACGAGCGGCGGCAACGGCATGAGGACCTCGGCGATCGGGGTGGGGCGGGCGGTTCGTGCCCCGCCAACGTATCCCCGGCGGGCGTCGCGGGCGTGGGACGGAAGGCCGACGACACCTCGCGCGGCGGCACCCCCTCGCCCGACGACGAAGGGTCCCGACGCGCGGACGCGTCGGGACCCTTCGTGTCAGACGTGCTGCGGCTCAGTGGCGCCGCTGCACGCTGCCGGTGGTGCTGCGGATCAGCGCTCGACCTCGCCGCGGATGAACGCCTCGAGCTGCTCGCGGCCGGCGTTGTCCTCCATCTGGACCGGCGGCGACTTCATGAAGTACGTCGCGGCGGAGAGGATGGGGCCGCCGACGCCGCGGTCCTTGGCGATCTTCGCGGCGCGCACGGCGTCGATGATGATGCCGGCCGAGTTGGGGGAGTCCCACACCTCGAGCTTGTACTCGAGGTTCAGGGGAACCTCGCCGAACGCGCGACCCTCGAGGCGGACGTAGGCCCACTTGCGGTCGTCGAGCCACGCGACGTAGTCCGACGGGCCGATGTGGACGTTGCGGTCCTCCTTCTTGCCGGCCAGGGGGCCGTCGTGGAGGTTGGAGGTGACCGCCTGCGTCTTGGAGAGCTTCTTGGACTCCAGGCGCTCGCGCTCGAGCATGTTCTTGAAGTCCATGTTGCCGCCGACGTTCAGCTGGTACGTGCGGTCCAGGATGACGCCGCGGTCCTCGAACAGACGGGCGAGCACGCGGTGCGTGATGGTCGCACCGACCTGCGACTTGATGTCGTCGCCGACGATCGGGACACCCGCGGCCTCGAACTTCGCGGCCCACTCGGGGTCGGACGCGATGAACACGGGCAGGGCGTTGACGAACGCGACGTTCGCGTCGATCGCGCACTGGGCGTAGAACTTCGCGGCCTTCTCGGACCCGACGGGCAGGTAGCAGATGAGGACGTCGACCTGCGCCTCGCGCAGCGCTGCGACGACGTCGACAGCCTCGGCGTCCGACTCCTCGATCGTCTGGGAGTAGTACTTGCCCAGGCCGTCGAGCGTGTGGCCACGCTGCACCGTCACGCCGAGCGGCGGGACGTCGGCGATCTTGATGGTGTTGTTCTCGCTCGCGAGGATCGCCTCGGACAGGTCGAAGCCGACCTTCTTCGCGTCGACGTCGAAGGCCGCGACGAACTCGATGTCCTTGACGTGGTAGTCGCCGAGCTGAACGTGCATCAAGCCGGGGACCTTGCTGTCCACCGGGGCGTCGGCGTAGTAGTGCACGCCCTGGACGAGCGACGCGGCGCAGTTGCCGACGCCGACGATGGCGACGCGGATGGAGGTCATCCTCGCTCCTTCTCGGTTGTCTGTGCCGGGGTGCCGGGGGCGCCGTCGACAGCGGGGAGTTCGGCGCCGGCCGGGTGACCGGCGCCAGGGGTACGGACGCGGCGCTGACCGCGCTCGTTGTCGATGAGGCCGTCGAGCCAACGCACCTCGCGCTCGACCTGCTCGAGGCCGTGGCGCTGGAGCTCGAGCGTGTACTCGTCCATGCGCTCGCGGGTGCGGTTGAACGACTGCCGGATGGTCTCGAGCCGCTCGGTGAGCCGGCTGCGCCGACCCTCGAGGATCCGCAGCCGGGTCTCGGCGTCGGTCTGCCCGAAGAACGCGAAGCGGACGCCGAAGTTCTCGTCCTCCCAGGCCGCGGGGCCCGAGGAGGACAGGACCTGCTGGAACTGCTCCTTGCCCTCGGCGGTCAGCTGGTACACGATGCGTGCACGCTTTCCGGAGAGGGCGTGCGGCGGAGCCGAGTCGGAGTCGCTGCCCACGATCCAGCGGCGCTCGACGAGCGACTTGAGGCACGGGTACAGCGACCCGTACGACAGCGCCCGGAACGAGCCGAGCAGCAGGTTGAGGCGCTTGCGCAGCTCGTAGCCGTGCATCGGGGTCTCGTGGAGCAGGCCGAGGATGGCCGGCTCGAGGACATCTGCGCGTCCGCGCACCCGGCACCTCCTGTCTGATCCGCTCCGGCCTGCCGGGCTACGTGGTGGACTCGATGTATCGAGCTGATACATCGACAGTACGTCCCCCGTGATGCGCACGGCAAGTGGCCCCGGTGCGGGACGAGCGCGTGGATCGCGTGTCGATCATGTGAATGACGGGCTCGCGGGCCGACTTCCGGCCTCTGGCCCAGGCGGCTCCCCCATACTGAACCGGCGGTCCCCCCCGGCGTGTCGCACGGTGCTGGGCGGCTGCGGTCCGGTCGTCAGCAGGAAGGCATCGTCTTGGCAGGCTCGAAGCGACGGTCTGCGGCGCCAGCGCGCCGCGGCACCGCTGGACCCCGGAAGCCCACGAAGCGGCGTTTCTTCGACTACCCGCGCCAGGGCTACGGCGGGCTCCACCGGTGGCTCCCGTCGTGGCGCTTCCTGCTCGGCTCGGCCCTGAGCCTGGGATTCCTCGGCCTCGGGGCGCTCGTCGCGCTGTACGTCACCATCTCGATCCCCGCCGAGGACGCCGAGACCCGGTCGCAGGCCTCGACCGTCTACTTCGCGAGCAACGAGGACGGATCTCTCGGGACGCCCATGGGGACGTTCGCCGCGCAGAAGCGCGAGCTCGTCGACCTCGAGACGCTGCCGGACTACGTCGGCAACGCCGTCGTCTCGTCCGAGGACCGCACGTTCTGGGAGAACCGCGGGATCTCGATCACCGGCATGGGACGCGCCGCGCTCAACAACCTCAAGGGCGGGGCGACCCAGGGCGCCTCGACCCTCACCCAGCAGTACGTCGAGCGCTACTACAACCTGCCCACCAAGTCGTACTGGGGCAAGCTCAAGGAAGCGATCCTCGCGGTCAAGATCAACCAGAGCGTGAGCAAGGACGAGATCCTCGGCCGCTACCTCAACACCATCTACTTCGGCCGCGACTCGTACGGCATCCAGACCGCGGCCCAGGCCTACTACGGCGTCGACGCGAAGGACCTGACGATCTCGCAGGCCGCGCTGCTGGCCGGGATCATCCCGTCGCCCAGCAACTGGGACCCGGCGGTGGCCCACAAGAAGGCAGAGCAGCGCTGGGCGTCGGTGCTCGACAAGATGGTTGCCGACGGCCACATCACGCAGGCCGAGCGCGACGCGCAGACGTTCCCCGAACCTGTCGAGTACGTCCGGAGCGACACCCTCGGGGGGACCAACGGGTACATCCTCGACCGGGTCAAGGCCGAGCTCATCGACAAGGGCATCACCAACGACATGATCGAGAAGGGCGGTCTCCAGATCGTCACGACGATCGAGGCGCCCGTCCAGCAGGCCGCGGTCGACGCGGTGAACGGGCTCCGCGACGGGACGCTCGCCGGTGAGCCCCCGTCGGAGTCGACGCGGGTGTCCGTGGTCTCGATCGACCCGACCGACGGCGCGGTCCTGTCGATGTACGGCGGGGCGGACTTCATCACCGACCAGCGCAACACCGCGACGTACGACAAGATCCAGGCGGGGTCGACGTACAAGCCGTTCACGCTGATCGCCGCCCTGCAGAAGGGCATCAGCCTCGAGACGACCTACGACGGGTCGAGCCCGCGCATGATGGAGTCCTGGGGCAAGAAGGTCACCAACTTCGACGGCCACTTCGGGATGATCGACCTGGTCACGGCAACCGCGCAGTCGGTCAACACGGTCTACGCCCAGCTCAACGACGACGTCGGCCCGGAGGCGACCGCCGAGGTCGCCCGCGAGGCAGGCATCACGACCACCCCGGACATCGTCCCGTCGAACGTGCTGGGTGCCGACGCCGTGCACCCGCTCGACGTCGCGAGCGCCTACGCGACCTTCGCGGCGCAGGGCGTCTACAACAAGCCGTTCCTGGTCCGCGAGGCCACCTACATCCGTGACGGGTCGGTGGCGTACATCGCAGACACGACCAGCACGCGGGTGTTCGAGGCCGACGTGATGGCGGACGCCACCTTCGCGCTGACCCAGGTCGTCGAGAGGGGCTCGGGCAAGAGGTACGTCAAGCCGCTCGGCCGCCCCATCGCGGGCAAGACGGGCACCTCGACCGACAACAAGTCGGCCTGGTTCGTGGGCTACACGCCCACGATCGCGACAGCCGTCGCGTTCAGCCAGATCGGCACGAACAACAAGGACCTGGTCGGGATCGACCCGTTCGGCGGTGTCGACCAGGTCACCGGCGGGACGTGGCCGGCCGCGCTGTGGGCCTCGTACATGAAGCCGGTGTTCGAGCTGCCGAAGTACGCCGAGAAGGTCCCCTTCCCGGCACGCGCGAACGTGGGCGCGAAGCCGACCCCGACGGTGACGGAGACGCCGACCACGGAGCCGACCGTGGAGGCCCCGGCCGCCGACGTCGCCGTGCCCGGCGTCGAGGGCAAGCTGCAGGCCGACGCGGAGGCGGCGCTCGCCGAGCTGGGGCTGCGGGCGGACGTCCAGTCCAAGGCCTCCGAGACCGTCGCCAAGGGTCGAGTCATCAGCGTGAGCCCCGGTGCCGGGGCCAGCGTGACGGCCGGATCGACGGTGACGCTCGTGATCTCCACGGGACCGGCCGCGCCCGTGCCCACCGCGCCGCCGGTCCCGCCGGCCAACCCGCAGCCGACGCAGTCGCCCACGCCGACGACCCCGGTGGCGCCCGCGCCTGGCGCCGCCACGGGCTGACGGCAGGTACCTCCCCGGGCCGATTTCGGCAGCGCGGTCCGGGGAGGTACCGTGGGGCCTTGCTGTGCCTGTCGGTGGGGATCGCAGATCGACCACCACCGCAGGCGGCACCCGGGCCCAGGCTCTGGTGCAGCGACGCACGATGACCCTCCTGTCACGGACAGACCGTGACCGTTGAGACCAGAGGAGGTGGGTATGAGCCTGCGTCATTACGAGATCATGATCATCCTTGACCCCGAGATCGAAGAGCGCACCGTCGCTCCTTCGCTCGACAAGTACCTGACCGTCATCAAGAACGATGGCGGCACGGTCGACAAGGTCGACATCTGGGGACGCCGCCGTCTGGCGTACGACATCCAGAAGAAGTCCGAGGGCATCTACGCGGTCGTCGACTTCATGGCGACGCCTGCGACCGCCAAGGAGCTCGACCGTCAGCTGGGCCTCAACGAGGTCGTCCTGCGCACGAAGGTCCTCCGCGCCGACGCCTGAGCGTCGGAACGAAGCCCTAACGTACGCATCAACTGACTCACGACGAACGAGGAGCTGGCATGGCTGGTGAGACCGTCATCACGGTGATCGGGAACCTGACCGGGGACCCGGAGCTTCGCTTCACCCCGTCCGGTGCCGCCGTCGCCAACTTCACGGTGGCCTCCACCCCGCGCACCTTCGACCGCCAGTCGAACGAGTGGAAGGACGGCGACACGCTGTTCCTCCGCTGCTCGATCTGGCGCGAGGCCGCGGAGTCCGTCGCTGAGTCGCTCACCAAGGGCACCCGCGTCATCGTGACCGGTCGGCTCGTGCAGCGCTCCTACGAGACCCGCGAGGGCGAGAAGCGCACCGTGTACGAGCTGCAGGTCGACGAGGTCGGCCCGTCCCTGCGCTACGCCACGGCCAAGGTCACCCGCGCCCAGCGCTCGGGTGGCGGCGGCGGTGGCTTCGGCAGCGGGGGCGGTGGCGGCTTCTCCGGTGGCGGCGGTGGCTTCGGTGGCGGCGGCGCCCAGCAGGACGACCCGTGGGCCACGCCGGCCCCCGGTGGCTCCGGCGGCGGCTCGTTCTCGGACGAGCCCCCGTTCTGATCCGCGCCCAGCACCACTGACACACCCATCCCGGGGTATGGCAACGCCCCGGGCTCCCGGACTTCATGACAAGGAGCACCGCGATGGCCAAGGCCGTTGTACGCAAGCCCAAGAAGAAGCTCAACCCGCTCAAGGCGGCGAAGATCGATGTCGTCGACTACAAGGACACTGCGCTGCTGCGCAAGTTCATCTCGGACCGCGGAAAGATCCGCGCACGCCGGGTGACCGGTGTGTCCACGCAGGAGCAGCGCGCGATCGCGCGTGCCGTCAAGAACGCACGCGAGATGGCGCTCCTGCCGTACTCGTCGTCCGCACGCTGAGAAGGAGGTAGACCCATGGCCAAGCTCATCCTGACCCACGAGGTCACCGGTCTCGGTGCACCGGGCGACGTGGTCGATGTGAAGGACGGGTACGCCCGGAACTTCCTCGTCCCGCGTGGTCTGGCCACCGGCTGGACCAAGGGCGCCGAGAAGCAGATCGACCAGATCCGCAAGGCCCGCAAGGCCCGCGAGATCGAGACCCTCGACGAGGCGAAGGCGATGCGTGACTCGCTGCAGTCCAAGCCCGTCGTCGTGTCGGCGAAGGCCGGCGAGTCCGGTCGTCTGTTCGGCGCCGTGACGACCGGTGAGATCGCGGAGGCCGTCAAGGCCGTCGGTGGTCCCGCGGTCGACAAGCGCAAGATCGAGGTCGGTCAGCCGATCAAGGCCGTCGGGGAGTACGAGGTGAAGATCCGTCTTCACTCGGACGTCTCGGCGAAGATCACCGTCAAGGTCGTCGCTGCCTGATCCCTGCCTCACCGCAGAACGCAAGGCCCGGTCCCTCTTCGGAGGGGTCGGGCCTTCGTTCTGCGGTGGCACGGTGCGACGGGGTCACGCGCCGACGGCAGTCCACCGGTCGCCGCGGGCACGCAGGCCTGTCGTGACCGCACGCGCCGTCATGAACACGCCGCCGAACGCGAGCCACAGCCACGCGAGCCCGGCGGCCCCGGGCGGCGCCCAGGCCTGCACGGCGAACGCGAACGGGACGTACACCGCGAGGGTCACGAGCCCGGCCCAGGCGAGGAAGCGGCCGTCGCCCGCCCCGATCAGCACGCCGTCGAGCACGAAGACCCAGCCCGCCAGCGGCATGGTGACAGCGGCGACGACGAGCCCGAGGGTGATCGCGTGCCGCACCTCGCCGGACTCGGAGAAGCCCAGGGCGATGAGGCCGCTCCCCGCGCCCACGACCAGCCCGAGCGCGGCGCCCGCCGCGACGCCCCACTGCAGCGTCCGGCGCAGCAGCGCCCGCGCGTGGGGCACGTCGCCCGCCCCCAGCGCGTGCCCGACGAGCGCCTGCGCGGCGATCGCCAGGGCGTCGAGAGCGAAGGCGGCCAGACCCCACACGGCGTTGACGACCTGGTGACCCGCGAGGGCGACAGTCCCCAGCCCGGTCGCGACGACGACCGTCAGCAGGATTGCCAGGCGCAGCGAGAGCGTCCGGACCAGCAGCGGGAACCCCGTGCGGGCGTTGCGCAGGATGCCGCCCGCCGCGGGGGCGAGCGGAGCGCCCGAGGCTCGCGCCCCCCGCACCACGACCGCGACGAGCGCGGCGCCCATCGCGAGCTGGGTCAGGGCGGTGCCGAACCCCGAGCCGGCGATGCCCATGCCGGCGCCGTACACGAGCGTCACGTTGAGCACAGCGTTGACGACCGCGCCCGAGACCGCCACGCCGAGCGGGGTGCGCGTGTCCTGCAGGCCGCGCAGCGCGCCCGTGGCGGCCAGCACCAGCAGCATGCCGGGCAGGCCCGGGGCCGACCAGCGCAGGTACACGGTGGCCTGCACCGCGACCTCACCCTCGGCGCCGAGCGCGCCGACCGCCCAGGGGGCCAGCAGCCACGTCGCCGCCGCGAGCAGCACGCCCAGGCCGGCGGCGAGCCACAGGCCGTCCACACCCACCTGCAGGGCCCCCGCACGGTCGCCCGCGCCGAGGCGTCGGGCGACGGCCGCGGTGGTCGCGTAGGCGAGGAAGACGCACAGCCCGACGACGGTCAGCAGCAGCGTCGAGGCGAGCGAGAGGCCTGCGAGGGGGTCGGTGCCCAGGTGCCCCACGACGGCCGAGTCGACCAGGATGAACAGGGGTTCTGCGACGAGGGCGCCGAGTGCGGGGACAGCGAGCGTGAGGATCTGACGGTCGACGGTGGACGCACGGCGTCCACCGTCTGGGATGTCGGTCAACTTCCTCCCGTCCACATCGGTGGATCGTGTTCTGGCCGGTCGCAGCCCCGTGTCGGACTTCTGTCCACCACGCTGTCCACAGCTCTGTCCACTACCTGTGCACAACCCTGAGCGTGCGGTCCACAGCTT
Organism: Cellulomonas sp. P22; assembly: GCF_044392165.1. Lineage (NCBI taxonomy): Bacteria > Bacillati > Actinomycetota > Actinomycetes > Micrococcales > Cellulomonadaceae > Cellulomonas > Cellulomonas sp. P22. The sequence goes on along the minus strand of NZ_JBISBW010000007.1, from coordinate 397,547 downwards.
TCCACAGGCTGTCCCCAGGCCCTGTGGACGACGAGTTTGTGAACGCCGACCGTCGGGACCTAACCTCGCGAGCAGGCCGGGGCGTCGACGTCCCGACCGACAGGGTTGGCGTGACGAACATGGTGACGGGCATGGTGTCGGACCCTTCTGATAGAACACCTGTTCGACCGACGAACGCGAATCTGGGGATGAGTCTGTGACGATCGAGGAGCTCGAGTACGGCGGCCCGCCCGACTCGGGGCACGCACGCGGCGGCTACGACCGCATGCCCCCGCAGGACGTGGTGGCAGAGCAGAGCGTGCTCGGCGGCATGATGATCTCGAAGGACGCGATCGCCGACGTCGTCGAGCAGATCCGCGGCACCGACTTCTACAAGCCGGCGCACGAGGCCGTCTACGACGCGATCATCGACCTGTACGGCCGCGGCGAGCCGGCCGACGCGATCACAGTCGCCGACGAGCTGACCAAGCGCGGCGAGATGACGCGCATCGGCGGCGCCCCCTACCTGCACACCCTCATCTCGATGGTGCCCACCGCCGCGAACGCCGGGTACTACGCCCGCATCGTGCGCGAGCGCGCCGTGCTGCGCCGTCTCGTCGAGGCCGGCACCCGCATCGTCCAGCTCGGCTACGCGACCGACGGCGGTGACGTCGACGAGATCGTCAACAACGCCCAGGCCGAGGTCTACGCCGTGACCGAGCGGCGCACCACCGAGGACTACCACCGCCTCGGCGAGGTCATCGGCGGCACCGTCGACGAGATCGAGGCCGCCGGCCACCGCGGCGAGGGCATGATCGGCGTGCCCACCGGGTTCGCCGACCTCGACCGCCTGACGAACGGTCTGCACCCCGGGCAGATGATTGTTCTTGCCGCGAGGCCTGCAATTGGAAAAAGTACCCTGGGAATTGATATCGCCAGGTCGGCGGCAATTCGACACAATAAAGCGGCTGTTGTCTTCTCGCTCGAGATGAGCCGCAACGAGATCACCATGCGTCTGCTCTCGGCCGAGGCGCGGATCCACCTGCAGAAGATGCGCTCGGGTCAGATGGGCGAGGAGGACTGGACCAAGCTCGCCGCGACCATGGGCAAGATCTCCGAGGCGCCGCTGTTCATCGACGACTCGCCGAACATGTCGCTCATGGAGATCCGGGCCAAGTGCCGCCGGCTCAAGCAGCGCCACAACCTCCAGCTCGTGGTCATCGACTACCTGCAGCTCATGTCCTCCGGGAAGCGCGTCGAGTCCCGCCAGCAAGAGGTCTCGGAGTTCTCCCGTGCGCTCAAGCTCCTCGCCAAGGAGCTCGAGGTTCCCGTCATCGCCATCTCGCAGCTGAACCGTGGCGCCGAGCAGCGCACCGACAAGCGCCCGCAGATGAGCGACCTTCGCGAATCTGGCTCGATCGAGCAGGATGCCGACATTGTCATCCTGCTCCACCGCGAAGACGCGTATGAGAAGGAATCACCTCGTGCGGGTGAGGCCGACCTGATTGTCGCTAAGCACCGTAACGGCCCCACCGACATCATCACCGTGGCGTTCCAGGGGCACTACTCGCGGTTCGTCGACATGCAGGCCTAACGTCCAGTCGCCGGTTGCGACGCCGCAGAGAAACCATGGCTCTCGCACTCGGGGTGGTCGGGCTCGTCGTCCATGCCCGACGAGGGTCGCGGTCCATTGGCTCCATGACCCGTTGAGCAGGTCGACGACTCTGCGCGCTCGGGCGACGGCAGCGCACGTCGGATTCGGCACGTTCATGATTGACGGAGCGGTCGCGCCCACGATGCTTCACGCCAGGTAGGCAGGCGGTTCCGTCCGGGTCCGGTGCCTCGCGCCGACCTTCCCCGGTCTCAGCCGCCGGGCGTGACCGGACCTGGTGACCCCCACCGGGCCTCGTCCGTGCCCCACCGGCTCGGCGGCCGGGACCAGTCTGACGGGACGCCCTCGACGCCGATCGGGGACAGCGCGTGCCGGAGCCGTCCATACGGAGAGCCGGTCTCGACCAGCCACCGGTCCGGCGGCTCGGTGCCGGGTGCGGGCGCGGCGAGCGGCACGATCCCGAGCAGCCAGGTCGCGGTGCCGGCCAACGACAACCGAACGTGCTGGCCGGCACCGGTGAGCGCGCGAGAGGTGAGCGCGCGCATGACCGCCGCTGCGACGAGGTAGCCGGTGCTGTGGTCGAGCGCCTGGGCGGGCAGAGCGCCAGGCCGCCCGTCGTCGGCCTGCTCGATGACCGAGATCCCCGTACCGGCCTGGACGAGGCTGTCGAACCCACGGCGACCGACCCAGGGCCCATCCCAACCCCAGGCGCAGAGCTCGGCGACGACGAGTCCGGGTCGTCGCGCGAGCAGCGCATCCGCGCTCAGGTCGTAGCGGTCGAGCGCGCCGGGGCGGTAGCCGACGAGGACGACGTCCGCCGCGTCGAGCATCTGCTCGAACGTCGCGCGATCGGCGACGTCTCCGAGAGCGAGCAGCGCGGTCCGCTTGCCGAAGCCGGTGTCGATGTGGGTGCCGTCGTCCTCTCGCAGCCACGGCGCGTCGACCCGCAGCACGTCCGCGCCGAGCAGAGCGAGCGTCCGGGTGGCGACCGGGCCGGCCAGGACGCGCGTGAGGTCGAGGACGCGGACACCCTCGACGGGAAGCGCGGCCGGGCGCAAGGGGACGGGCGCGTCCGCCTCGACAGCGACCGTGGTGACGAGCGGCTGCTCGAACGCGCCGGGTGGGGAGACCGCGACCGCGAGCCCGCCTGCGGCGTAGACGGTCTCTTGCACATCGACCGCGTCCCGCTCGCCGACCGCCGCGGAGAGCCGATCCACCATGTCCGTGTCGTCACCGGAGTCCGGCAGCTCCAGTGCGGCGAGCAGCCGCGCCCGATGGTGCGGGTAGTTGGCGTGTGTGCGCACCCATCCGTCGGCCGCCCGCCAGAAGCCGGAGAGCGGGGCGAAGAGCGGGATCGGCCTGCCCTCGACCCGCAGGTGGCGCTCGCTGGTGAAAGCGGCGGTGACGGCTCCTTCGTCGACGTGGACGGCAGGCAGCCCGCGACCGTTGCGCTGGGCGAGCAGCTCGGCGGCGGCGAGCGAGCAGGCACCGACGCTCGCACGGGCGAGCTCGCGCGTCGGCAGCACGCCGCGGAGCCCGGGGCTCCCCGCGTACGTGACACGCCCGACCAGCTCTGGCGCTCCACCGAGCGCGTGCCAGGCGTGGGCGGTCGCGGGATCGGTGGGTGCGTCGGCTGCGCCGGACCCGGCTGCTCCTGTCACCTCTCGGAGGCTAGCAGCGGGCCCGCCGTCGTCACCGGGGCCGAGCCAGGCTGGTACTTCGTGCTGCCCCTTGCCGTGACGGGCTGCGGCCTGGGTCTGCTGGTGTGCCAGCTCAACAACGACACGCTCGCGCCCGTCGAGGAGGAGCGCGTCAGCGAGGCTGGGGGAGTCAACTCGGCCGCCGGGTCCTTCGGTTTGTCGTTCGGTCTGGCGATGGCCGGGGGCCTCATGCTCGCCTCGCTCTCGCTGAACTTCCAGCAGCTGACCGACAGGCAGATCATCCCGTCGGCCGAGCAGCAGATCACGGGTCAGCCCCCTGCGGTCGAGGCCGAGGTGCTGGCCATCAACGACCAGGCCCGCAACCGGTCGCTGCAGGTCGCACTGCTCGTTCCACTGCTCGCAGGACTGCTCGGGCTCGCCAACTCGTTCCGCATGCTGCGCCTGCCCGATCAGAAGCCCAGGTCATCGCTCGACGGGACGAGCCTCGGTTGACCCGAACTCGTACCGCGGCGACCTCGGAGGCGGCGCGGCTGCTCAGACCTGCGGGGCGGACGAGGGATGCGTGCGGGTGGCCACCGAGCGCGTGGCGTGCAACGACGCGAGGAGATCGAGCCGGTCTGCGTCGACCCCGCCTGGCTCGGCGGTGAACACCAGCATGACCGGACCAGGGCTGCCCGGCAGCGGGTAGGTGTCCCAGTGCAGGACGATCTCGCCGACCTCCGGGACCCGGTCGCGCGGGCGGGCCTGCTGGCCACCCAGCCGGTGGGGCAGGGGGCGCTGCCGCAGCTGTTCGCCGCGACAGAGCCGGGTGTGGAGGGCGGCCAGTTCTTCGGACCATCCGGGCCCTGGGAGACACGGGGTCAGGTCGGCGAGGCTCGGCTCGGTCGGGAGGCGGCCGATCCAGCGGTCGGCAGGCAGCTCTGGTCGGTGGCCGAGGAGCTGACCGGGGTCAGCTACCTCTGACGCCCGCCCAGCGGGTCGTGCCGCAGCAGCGCGGTCGCGCGGTCGACCGCGGCGCGCACCCCTGCGTCGTCGTCGATCGACGTGGTGACGACGCCGAAGATCATCCGGTGCATGAGCACGACGTCGTCGGCGTTGAGGGTGGCGTCGACGACACCGGCGGCCTGCGCCCGCGCGAGGGTGTCGGCGAGCATGCTGCGCAACCGGCCTTCGTCGTGCCGGTCGGCGAGCGCACGGCGCGCGTCGACGGCCATCTCGACGAACGCGGACTCGGCGACGGTGATCTCGACGAGCCTCGACCACAGGTCGGCGAAAGCACCCGGCCCCGGGTGGGCCGCGATGGCGTCGAGCTCGGCGAAGTTCTCCTCGAACGCGGCGAGCGCGAGGTCGAGACGCGTGGGGAAGTGCCGGTACAGCACGCCCTGGCCGACGCCGGCCTCCCGGGCGATCGCACTGAGCGGCGCGCGGTAGCCCCGGTCGGCGAAGACGCGCCGCGCCGCGTCCAGCAGCGCCCGGCGGTTGTCGGCCGCGGCTGCGGGGCCACGGTTGCCACGGGGCTCGGGACTCGGCATGATTCATCGTAGAACCGGACAATGATGTCCGGTTGTCCCGGGCGGAATCGTCCGGCGAAGCCAAGGAGGCACGATGCCCGGCCCGACGACGAGCACGCACGACGAGACCTACGACGTGGTCGTGGTGGGGACCGGCTCAGCCGGCTTTGCCGCGGCTCTGGGCGCCGCTGACTCCGGCCTCACGGTCCTCATGGTCGAGTCCACCGACAAGTGGGGTGGCAGCACCGCGATGTCGGGCGGTGGCATGTGGCTGCCGAACAACCCGCTGATGCGCCGCGACCGCGCGGGGGACTCCCGCGAGGAGGCGCTCGCCTACCTCGAGGAGACCGTCGGCGACGCCGGTCCGGCGACGTCGCGCGCCCGCAAGGAAGCCTTCGTCGACGGCGTGGACGACTTCGTCCGCACGGCCGAGAAGCACGGCATGCGGTTCATGCGGGCCACGGACTACCCGGACTACTACCCCGAGCTGCCCGGCGGGAAGATCGGCCGCGCCATCGAGGTCCGGGCCGTCGACCGCAAGCGGATCGGCGACTGGTGGGGGAGCTGCCGTGCGCTCATGCCGCTGCCGCTCGCCACGGACGACATGTGGGAGCTCGAGCGGTCGTGGGTCACGCCGAGCGGGTTCGTGCGCGGTGCGCGCTTCGTCGGCCGCACCGTCGGCGGCCTCGTGCGCGGCAAGCTGCTCGTCGGCATCGGCGCGGGCCTCGCGGTCTCGTTCCTCGACGCCGTGGTCCAGCGCCAGGGTGTGAACCTGTGGCTGAGCAGCCCGCTCGAGGAGCTGCTGGTCGAGGGTGGTCGGGTCGCGGGCGTGCGGGTCTCGCGTGACGGTCGGTCGACGACGATCCGGGCGCGGCGCGGCGTCGTCCTCGCCTCCGGCGGGTTCGACCACAACGTCGAGTGGCGGCAGAAGAACCACGGCATCGACGGCGCCTCGTCGGGCAACCCGGGCAACCTCGGCGTCCCCATCGCGCTCGCGCAGGACGTCGGCGCGGCGCTGTCCCTCATGGACGACGCCTGGTGGGGCGCGTCGACGGCGGCCCCCGAGGGGCACGACCCGAGCTTCCTCGTGGGGGAGCGCTCGCTGCCGTACGGGATCATCGTCGACGCGAAGGGCGAGCGGTTCGCCAACGAGTCCGAGTCCTACGTCGACCTCGGGCACCACATGCTCGAGCACGACGGGGACGGCGCGTACTGGATGGTCACCGACGTCCGGCACGCACGGCGCTACCTGCGCAGCTACGCCATGGACCCGCGGCTCAACAAGAAGATGATCGCGGACGGGTTGATGGCCAAGGCCGGCACCCTCACCGAGCTGGCCACCACGATCGGCGTCGACCCGCAGACGCTCGGCGCGACGGTCGAGCGGTTCAACGGGTTCGCCCGCACCGGGGTCGACGGCGACTTCGGTCGCGGCAACTCCGCCTACGACCGCTACTACGGCGACCCGACCGTCCACCCCAACCCCAACCTCGGGGCGCTCGAGAAGGGACCGTTCACCGCGGTCCGCGTCGTCGTCGGGGACCTGGGGACCAAGGGCGGCGTGCTGACCGACGTCGACGGCCGGGCCCTGCGGGAGGACGGCTCGGTCATCGACGGCCTGTACGCCGCGGGCAACTGCTCGGCATCGGTCATGGGGCGCACGTACCCCGGTCCTGGCTCGACCATCGGCCCGGCGGCAGTGTTCGGCATGCGGGCCGGCCGGCACATGGCGCGCGCACAGGCATGACGCGAGGGGCGGCGCCGGGTCCCGGCGCCGCCCCGGCGGACCCGACCCTTCGGCGGTCGGGTCCGAGCTCCACGTGCGGGTCGCGGTGAGTGCGCGCACGATGTCGCGCATGACCTCGATGCCCTCACGCCCGTCAGACCCCGCGCCGGTCCAGACACGGTCCTGGGCGAGACGACGTCGACGAGCGACGGTCGCCCTCCTCGTCCCGCTGTCACTCCTGGTCTCGCTGGTCGTCGCTGCGCCAGCGGTTTCCGTGCCGGAGTCCGCGTCGGCCTCGGCCGCTGGTGCCGTTCGGGCGGGGACCGTCGACGCGGCCACGTCCGGGACCCCGTCCGAGGGGGAGACCACGACGCCGTCGGCGGGCTACGGCGGGAACGTCGACGGTCCGCACCAGGACACCGACAAGGAGCACACGGGCCAGGACGTCTCGACCGGCCAGGTCGTGCTCATCGGACTCGTCGTCGTCGCCACGCTCGCCGTCATCATCGGACTCGTCGTGCGGAGGCGTCGACAGCTGCGGCGGTGACTCGGCTGGTCGTCGGCGAGAGGGTGTCGGAGCAGGGCTGACGTCAGCCGGACCAGCGGCTTCGATCAGCCCCGCTGACCAAGGTGACGAGCTTGTCGTGGAGCAGGCCGCGCTCGCTTTCGTTCGTGCACAGCCGCACGGCGAGCTCGAGCTCGCGTCGCGCCTCGTCGAGCCGCCCCATGCGTCGGAGCAGCTCGCCGCGGACGCTCGGCAGCAGGTGCGAGCCGTCGAGGCTGCCGTCGGCGACCAGGCGGTCGACGGCGGGCAGTGCGACCGCCGGGCCGCGTGCCATGGACAGCGCGACCGCCCGGTTGAGCTCGACGACGGGGGAGGGTGCCAGCTGGCCCAGCGCCTCGTACAGCAGCACGATCCGCTCCCAGTCGGTGCGCTCGACGGACGGCGCGACCGCGTGGCACTCGGCGATCGCGGCCTGGACGCCGTACGGGCCGAGCCCCTGGCCGACGCGCCCTGCCGTGGCCAGCGCGGCCCGTCCGCGGCGGATCGCCGCGCGGTCCCACCGCCTGCGGTCCTGGTCCTCGAGCAGCACCGGCGCGCCGTCTCCGCGCACCCGGGCGGGAAACCTTGCGGCGGTGAGCTCGAGGAGCGCGAGCAGGCCGTGCACCTCGGCCTCGTCGGGCACGAGCTGCGCCAGTTCGCGGGTCAGCCGGACCGCCTCACGGGCCAGGTCGGGGCGGATCCAGTCGTTGCCCGACGTCGCGGTCGAGCCCTCGGTGAAGATCAGGTACAGCACGCTGAGCACCGAGCTCAGCCGCGCGCGGCGCTCGTCGGGCGACGGGGCTGCGAACGGCACGCGTGCGGCGGCGAGCGTCTTCTTGGCGCGGGTGATCCGGGCCTGCATCGTGGCCGTCGGTACCAGGAAGGCCCGCGCGATCTCGGTGCTCGTGAGCCCGCCCACGACACGGAGGGTGAGGGCGACCTGGGCCTCCCGGGACAGCACCGGGTGGCACGCGATGAACATGAGCGACAGCACGTCGTCGTCGATCTGGTCCGGGTCCCACAGCAGGTCGACGTCCGCCGACGCGCCGGTGCCGTTGGGCGTGCCGCCACCCTCGCCCAGGTCGCGGGCGAGCGTGGCGTACCGCTCGTCGAGGGCCGAGCGGCGACGGAATGTGTCGATCGCGCGGCGTCGGCCCACGGTGAGCAGCCAACCGGCGGGGTTCTGCGGAACCCCGTCGCGCGGCCAGGTCACGAGCGCCTCGGCCAGCGACTCCTGCGCGACGTCCTCCGCGAGTGCGAAGTCGCCGGTGAACCGCGAGAGCGTGGCGACGATGCGCGCGGACTCGATCCGCCACACCGCCTCGACGGCGTCGCGGCCGCCGCCCGGGCGGCTCAGAGCTGCCCGGTCGCCTCGCGCCACACCCGCTCCCTCTGGACCCAGGGGTTGTCCTGCGGGAACTCGTCGATGCTGGCGATGCGGCGGATCTCGGTCTTCAGGCCCGGCCCGACCGTCGGTACCCGCGTCGCCCACTCGACCGCTTCCTCCTGCGAGGCGACGTCGAGGATCCAGAACCCGCCGAACAGCTCCTTCGTCTCGCCGTAGGGGCCGTCGGTGACGACGGGCGGCAGCGAGGAGTAGTCGACGACGACCCCCTGCGAGGCGTCGTCGAAGCCTTCCGCGGCGACGAGGACCCCGGCGGAGATCAGCTCGTCGTTGAACCGGCCCATCGTCTCGAGCATGGTGTCGAAGTCGACGTCAGCGAACGACGCGAGGCCCTCGTCCGTGGTGCGCATGATCAGCATGTACTTCATGGTCGTCTCCCGGTGTGTGCAGGGTCCCTCTCGGACCCTCTCACCCATGGGTCGAACGGGGAACCACCAGATCGACATCAGGCCCGGCCGTCTGGCTCACGTGACGCCCTGACATGTGATGCAGATCACTGTCTGCGCTGATGATGCACCTGCGGGTCGAGCGTTCCGTGCTGGACGCCACGAGCCACTCGTGGCGGGACATCATCGCGTTGGCGGCGTGGGCTGCTTTGGGGGATGCCGATGCGCTCTCCGCGCTCCATCGCGCCGGGCAGAAGGTCGACGGCCCTGCGATGGTCGTCCATCGCTATCTGCTCGCCGCCGCCGCGGAGCAGGCAGGTCAGTCCGAGCTCGCCGACAGCGTGTGGAGGGATGTGGCCGCAGTGACGGAGCCGACCATGGTCGTGCTCCGGCGGAACGTCGTCGCCGACGTGTTCCACCGGTCCACCTCGGACGTGGAGTCTGCGGCGACCACCCTGGGTCGGTCGGCGCGTGCGGTGATCGACATGATGCCGTTCCCCGAAGACGACCTGTGTCCGACGCGTGATGTCGTCGACCGTCTCGAGGCCCGCGGTGACCACGCCAGCCCTTCTCGTGCTCGAGGTGATGGCGGCGTTCCGGCCTCGCGCGCGGGAGCTTCGCGCACTCCTCAAGGAGCGCGAGGCGGGTGGCGGGTGGTGGCATGAGCACACCCCGGGGCTGGTTGCTGCGATGTGCGCGACCGCAGTGGCCGTCCTCTGCACCCTGACGGGCCTGTCCCACTGGATCACGTTCGGTGGTGCGCTGGGGGCGTTCGTGGTGTGGCACCTGTGGCGGCTGCCGCAGGGGAGGGGGTTGTCGGCGGTCGACGCCCGCGTGCTGTCCGGCGCTCGTGCGTTGATGCCCGACGTCGCGGCGAACATCCCCGATCGGGTCCGCTGGCTCGGCGGGGCCATCACCGGCGGCACCCTCGCCTTCTTCGGGGCCGTCGCGGTGGTGTCCGTCGTCATGGAGGTGCTGCTCGCGGACGCCTACCAGGCGAACATGGCCACGTTCGACGCGGTCGCGTGGCCGCTGGTGTGGCTGGCCACAGTGATCGGTGGTGCGGCAGGCCCGCACCTGCTGCGGGGCTTGCAGGCGAAAGCGACCCGCCAGTACGTGGACCAGCTGCGGTCCACGCAGGTGGAGTGCGTCCGCGGCTGCGTGTGCCTCAGCACGATCGGCATGCGCGGGATCGAGACCGACGCCTACACCTCACGCCATCTGCACGCCGCTGAGCCCGAGGTCGTCGCGATGGTCCCCGTCATCCCGACTGCCACCGTCCAGGCTCTCCAGTGCCCCGTGTCGCACACGCCGTGGCTCTTGGTGCGGCTACCCGGCCGTGAGGCGCTGCTGTTCAGGGGCACGCTCGAGCGCCTGGTGGACGCGCCAGGCGATGCGGTGGGCGGATATCTCTGAGGGTGTCCGGTGCGGTCGGAGCCGGTCGTCCACGATGGTCCAGGCGGTCTGGTCCACGCATGCTCGCCCGACGAGCGTCCCCCCTGGGGGCGGACGGCGCCTCAGCACCGCCAACCGCACCCCAGGAGGGGAGCGTGCGTGCGATCAGAGCGAGCTGGCGACCCCCGCCCGCCAGACGGTGCGCAGCGCCAGCGTGTCAGCGATGCGGGTGGTCGGATCGCCGTCGACGAGCAGGAGGTCCGCCCGCAGACCGGGGGCGATCCGTCCCCGGTCGTCGAGGCCGAAGCGACGTGCCGGCACCGAGGTGGCGGCGCTCAGCGCTTCCACGGGTGTCAGGCCGGCGCGGACGAGGAGCTGGAGCTCGTGGTGCACGCTCGCGCCGTGGGCGACCCCGCCCAGGTACGGCACGGGGACGGATGCGTCCGTGCCGACCAGCAGGTCGACCCCGGCGCTGTGCAGCGCGGCCGCCGACGCGAGGACGTCGTCGAGGTTCCCCACGGGGTAGCGGGCGATGCTCGATCTGAGCGTGGCGAGCCACGCCGGGTCCAGACGGGACGACACCCGTGGGTCGGCGGCGAAGGCCTCGCCGGTGAGCCCCATCATCGAGGCGTCGAGCACGAGGCAGGGCACGACGAAGGCGCCGGAGGAGGCCAACGCCGCGACGACCTCGGGGGTGTGCGGCCGGTCCATGAACAGGTGGGTGAGACCGTCGACGCCCGCGCGCACCGCGGACATCGTCGCGTCGATGGTGAGCGCGTGCGCGACGGTGATCCGCCCGAGCCGGTGAGCCTCGCGGACAGCTGCGTCCACCGTCGCCTGGTCGAGGCACGGCAGGCCGGGGTGCCCTTCGACGGTTCCGTCGTCGATCATCAGCTTGATGTAGTCCGACCCGGCATCGACGAGTCGGGGGATCCAGGCGACAGCTTCGTCCGGGGTCGTGACGAACGGCATGACGGGTGCCGGCCCCTCGCTCCGGGGCGGGCCGCCGGGTCGCTCGCCCGCGGGGAAGAGCTCGGAGGGGTGCCCTCCCGGCGGGGTCAGCGCGAAGCCGGACGAGCGGACGTCGGCGAGCCGAGGGTCGGCGCCGACCCGACGCTGGGTGTCGCCCGTCATCGCGCCCTGCATCTCGAGCTCTGTGGTGACGCCGAACCGGAGGGCCTGGGCGAGGGCGCGCTCGGACGTGTGGACGTGGGCGTCGATGAGCCCGGGCAGCAGCGTGGCGCCGCGGGCGTCCACGACCTCGGCCGCCGAGGAGACGGGCCCGCCGACGTCGACGATGCGGTCGCCCTCGAGGGTGACGGTGGTGGCGTCGAGGACGCGCACACCGTCGAAGAGTCGGGCGTCGGTGATGGTGGTGATCATGGTGGCCTCCCTGGCGTTGAATGCATGACGTTATGCACATATGTGCGTCAGCGCAACTATCGGGTAGGGTCGTGGACATGGAGAGACCGCATCAGCGAGGAGCCACCGAGCCTGGCGACCACGACGAGTGGGACGAGGACCGCCTGCTGGACGAGGTCGGAGCCGCCTTCTCCCGGCTGCGCCGGCGCACGACCCAGATCTCGGACGATCCGGCGCCCAGCCGCAAGGACCTCAGCCGCAACATCGTGCTCAACATCGTCGACGAGGAGCCTGGCGAGATGACGGTCGGCGGTGTGGCGGAGCGGCTCGGCATCGACCCCTCGGCCGCCAGCCGGGCCGTCTCCGACTGCATCACGGCCGGCCTGCTCGAACGCCGTGCGTCGCAGCACGACGGGCGTCGCACGCTCCTGGCGATCACTCCCGAGGGCGACGCGCTGCGTCGGCGCTTCCGTCGTCAGCAGCGAGCTGCGTTCGTCCACATCACCGCTGACTGGTCAGACGAGGACCGTCTGACCTTCGCCCGCCTGCTCGTGAAGTACGACCAGGCGACCGCCCGCCTGTCCGAGTGACGTCGGGGTGGCGGCGGCGGCGTGGGTCACGGCTTGTCGTGGACGGTCACCGCGTACCCGTCCGGGTCGGCGAACGTGAACGCCCGGCCGAAGGGGCTGTCGGACGGGGCGGAGAGGATCGGCACGCCGGCCGCGGCGAGGTCGTCGTGCAGGGCCTGCGCGTCCGTGGCGTGCAGCCACAGCGCCACGCCGACTCCGGGCCGCGGGTGCGCGGAGTCGAGGTCCACGCCGGGGAGCGGCTCGCGGACGGCGAACGCGATGGGCTCGGTCGCGAAGACGACAGCTCCGGGCGGGCTCGCCGGCGTGCGCCGCAGCCCGAGCCGGGTCTCGTAGAAGTCCGCCGATCGGGGCAGGTCGCGCACCTGCAGGGCGATGAAGTCGGGTCCGGTCACGGTCATGGGTTCTCCAGGTGCTGCTCGATGTCATGGTCCTGACATCCCCAGTGTGTCAGGATGTTGACATGGCGCAAGTAGTTCTCGGCCCCCTCGACGAGTCGGTGGGCTACGCCCTGAAGCAGGCCGCCGCCGTGCTGCGCTCCTCGATGGACGGCGTCCTGCGCCCCCTCGACCTGACCGTCCCGCAGTACGCGTGCCTCGAGCTGCTCAAGCAGCACCCGTCGCTGACCAACGCCGAGCTCGCGCGCGGGGTGTTCGTCAGCCGGCAGTCCATGAACGGCGTGCTGCAGGGCCTCGAAGAACGCGGGCTGGTGGTCCGTCCGGACCGGGCCGAGCGTGGCAGGGCCCTCCCGGCCCGGTTGACCGACCTCGGACGGGAGCGCCTCGACGTCGCCAGCAGCGCGGTCCGGCAGGTCGAGGAGCAGATGGTCGCGGCGCTCGGCTCGATCGAGAAGCAGCAGCTGCTCGCCGCGCTGACCTCGTGCCGACGGGCGCTCGAGCCGCACGGGACCGAGCCCGGCGCACCCCGCTGAGCCGCGACCGCTCGACCGGGCGTCAGAGGGTGAGCAGGAGCGTGTCGGAGGATCCGGAGCGGCCGACCGGGCGGAAGCCGCGTGCCTCGTAGAGCCGACGAGCGGCGCTGTTGCCGTCCTCCACGCTCAGGCTGACCGAGGCGTGGCCCGCGTCCCGCAGCCGCGCGAGGCACGCGTCGAGCAGCAGCGACCCGACGCCCTGCCCGCGGTACGGCGCGAGCACCGCCATGCCGAGCTCGGGCACGTCCTCGCCGACGAACCCGTACCCGGCCTTCGACGCCGGGACCAGACGGGCCCACGCGGCACCGACGGCGATCCCCCTGGGGGTCTGCGCGACGACCCCCAGGTCCGTCGGCTGCTGCCAGCCGGCCAGGTGGTGGGTGAAAGCGGCGTCTCCGCGCACCTGCGCGAGCGTGACCCGCGCCTCGCCGGTCCAGTTGAACGCCTCGACCAGGAGCCGCTCGAGAAGGTCCAGGTCGGCCGAGGTGGCCGGACGCAGCTGCATGGCAGCCATCGTGGCAGCCCTGGGCGGGTCTGCACCCGAACCGCTACGCGTCCGGGTCGGACGACCGCGGACGCCCGGGCCGTCGCTGCGGCTGCGCGCCGCGCGGGTGCCGTCCCGCGTCGTCGAGCGCGCGGCGCAGCAGCATCTCGATCTGGGCGTTGACGCTGCGCAGGTCGTCCGCTGCCCACCGGGCGACCGCGTCGTGCACCGCCGGGTCGAGCCTCAGCAGCACGGACTTGCGTGTCGCCGCCCGCGCGGGGGTGGCGGGCGGCGACGTGTCCTCCGGGTCCGCCCCCCCAGCGGGACCCTCCGACGTCATGAGTACAACGAGCCCGCGTTGACGACGGGTGTCGCACGGCTCTCGCCGCACAGCACGACGAGCAGGTTGGAGACCATCGCGGCCCGACGGTCGTCGTCCAGGACGACGATGCCGTCCTTCTCGAGTCGACCGAGCGCGTCCTTGACCATCGACACCGCGCCCTCGACGATGCGCGAGCGGGCGGCGATGATCGCGCCGGCCTGCTGGCGCTGGAGCATGGCCTGGGCGATCTCTGGGGCGTAGGCAAGACTTGAGATGCGGGCCTCGATGACCTCGACCCCGGCGATGGCGACGCGGGCCGCGACCTCGGCCGCGATCTCGTCCGAGACGAGGTCGGTCGCGCCGCGCAGCGTCTCCTCGCCCTCGTCGGCCTGGTCGTAGGGGTGGGACATGGCGACGTGGCGCAGCGCCGACTCGGACTGCACCCGGACGAAGTCGCCGTAGTCCTGGACCGCGAAGCTGGCCTTGGCGGTGTCGGCGACCTGCCAGACGACGATCGCGGCGATGTTGATGGGGTTGCCGTCCGCGTCGTTGACCTTGAGCTCGTTGGTCTCGAAGTTGCGCACCCGCACCGAGACCCGCTTGCGGGTGGTCACGGGAACGGTGAAGACGAGGCCGGTGCGGCGGATCGTGCCGAGGTAGCGGCCGAACAGCTGGACGACGAGGGTCTGCCCGGGGCTGAGCACGGACAGGCCGGTGAGCGGCAGGCAGGCCGCGGCCATCAGCACCACGCCGAGGACGACCAGTGCGTCGTTGGTCGTCGACCCCGACTCGGACGCCACGAACAGCCAGATCGCCCCGGCGCCGAGCGCGAGGGTCACGAGCAGCGCCACCACGGCGCCACCGGCGCCCGATGACCAGGCCAGGCGCTCCGTCACGTCGACGCGGGTGCCGTCATGCCCCACCGGGAGCCCGGCCGGTTCGCCACCGACCGACTCCTGCGGCGGCGTGGTGCTCTCGTTCATCGCGTGATCCTCTCTGCGGACGTCGCCCGTGCGACGGCATAGCAAAGTGATATCACATTAGAGGTCGCCGTGAGGCTCGTTCGGGCAGCAGGGTTCAGGCGGAACCGGTCGTGACGAACCAGACCATCAGAGTCGTGCCGAGCAACCCGCAGACGATGCCGGTGATCGCCCGCCCGCGGCCGTGGCCGCCCTGCTTCGCGCGGGCGAGCGCCCAGACGCCGATGCCGATCGAGACGGGGCCGAGCACCCAGATCGCGAGCGAGAACAGGCCCAGGTACCCGGCGGTCACCGATTGCCACGAGCGCCCGACGGGCAGCATCCAGTGCATCGCCGAGGACGGCCCGTGGTCCGGCACCGGCGCCCCGTAGGTCTGCGTCGGGAACGGCTGACCCGCGTACTGCCCCGCATACGACTGCGCTGCGTACGGCTGCCCCGCCGACGGCTGTGCTGCGTACGGCTGCCCGGCGGACGACTGAGCTGCGGACGGCTGCCCCGCGGATGGCTGCGCCTCGAACCGCTGCCCCGCGTACGGCTGGGCGAACGCGGGATGTCCGTCGCCCGATCCAGCGGGTGCCGATGGCGCCGGGTCCACCGTGGGCGGCGTCGGGGTGGTGTGCGCCGTCCACTCGACACCGTCGAACCAGCGGAGGTGGCCGGCGGTGACGCCGTCGGGGTACCAGCCGGGCGGAATCGTGGCGGGTGTCGTCATGTGCGGTGTGTCGACCTGGTTCGGGTGCATCTTGAGCCGCCCACGAACGGGTCACTCGTTCAGCCGTGCGGTTCCCGATATTCATGCGGGGGAATCGTCGATCGTAACGATACGATCCAGGGGCGCCGAACGGTCTGCCGGGGGCGTCCCATCCGCTTCTGACCCGTTGTTCGCGAGGTTCGTCAGCTATGCCCAAGGTCCTGACCACAGGAAGTCCGTGGCGCGTCATCCTCGCCTTCGCGGTGCCGCTGCTCGTGGGCAACGTCGTCCAACAGCTCTACCAGGTGGTCGACGCGATCGTCGTGGGCCGGGTGCTCGGGGTCGACGCGCTCGCCGCCGTCGGGGCGACAGGCAGCTTCCTCTTCCTGCTCCTCGGCTTCGCGTGGGGACTGACGTCCGGCTTCGCGATCCCCACCGCGCAGGCGTTCGGCGCGGGGGACATGCCCGCGGTCCGCAGGTCGGTGGCGGCCGGGACTGTGCTCACCGCTGCGACCAGCGTCGTCCTGACGGTCGGCGCGACCCTCGTCGCCGGACCCGCGCTGCACCTGCTGCGCACCCCCGAGGAGCTCGTGCCGCAGGCGACGACCTTCGCGGTGGTCAGCTTCCTCGGCTCGGCCACCGTGATGTTCTTCAACTACCTCTCCGCGATCATCCGGGCCATCGGCGACTCCCGCACCCCGCTCCTGTTCCTCTCGCTCAGCTGCGCGCTCAACATCGTGCTCGTGATCACCCTGGTCGGCGGGCTCGGGCTGGGGGTGGGTGGCGCGGCGCTCGCGACCGTCATCTCGCAGGCGGTGTCCGTCGCGCTGTGCCTGGTGTACGTCCGGCACCGAGTTCCCGTGCTGCACGTGCACCGCGACGACTGGCGCGTCACGCGTCACGACCTCGTCCGGCACCTGCGGCTCGGTCTGCCCATGGGGTTCCAGGCCTCGATCATCGCGATCGGCACGATCGCCGTGCAGGTGCGGCTCAACCAGCTGGGCTCGTCCGCGGTGGCCGCCTACACGACGGGGACCCGACTCGACGGGCTCGCTGTCGCCCTCCTCGCGTCGCTCGGTCTCGCTGTGTCGATGTTCACCGCCCAGAACTACGGCGCCCAGCGACCGGACCGCATCCGGACCGGCGTCGTGCAGGCCGCGGGGATGTCCGTCGCCGGTGCGATCGTCATCGGCGCCGTTCTCATCACGGCGGGCGGCCCCATCGTCAGCCTGTTCGTCGGTGCCGGCGAGGAGCATGTCGTCACGATGGCGTCGCACCTCCTGGTCGTCAACGGCGCGATGTACACACTGCTGGGAGTCCTGTTCGTGCTGCGCGGTGCGTTGCAGGGCCTCGGGCAGACATTCGTGCCGACGCTCACCGGCGTCGTGGAGCTCGTCATGCGCGTCGGCGCCGCGATCGTGCTCGGTGCCGCGTTCGGCTTCAACGGGGTCGTCTGGGGCAACCCGCTCGCGTGGATCGGCGCCGTCGTGCTGCTCGTGCCGGCCTACCTCCGCGCGCACCGCCGGCTCGCCGTCGACCCGGTCGTCGTGGGCGACCTGGCTCCCGACGTGATGGCGATCGAGGGGCCGATCGAGGGGTCGGCGGTCGTCGAGGCGATGATCCCCGTGCCGGTGGGCGCAGATGACGCCCTCGACGCCACGATCACGCCCGTCGACGCCGCGTCTCGTGGAGGGTCGCGCGCGTCATCGGACGCCTGAGGGATCCGTCCGCTCGATCGGTCCGGTCGTCCGACCACGCGGTGACCGGCTGAGTGAGGCACCGGGCAGGACGAGGTCGATCACGCGCTGCAGGCGGGTGTCCTCGGCTGAGCGGAGCGGCGGCACGAGCAGGGTGGTGATGCCCAGGTCGGCCGCCGCGCCGTCCCACGCTCCCCGGTCGCCGACCATGAGCACCTCTGCCGCCGCCAGGGCCAGCCCTGCCAGTGCCGCGCGGAAGATCTCGGGATCGGGCTTGGCGACGCCGAGCTCGGACGACAGCACCCAGCAGTCGACGAGGTCGGCCCACGTGCCACCGTCGGGCCTGGCGTGCGCTGCGAAGGCCGGGCGGATGTCGACATGGATGTCGCTCACGACTGCGACCCGCACCCCGGCGTCGGCCAACGCCTCGAGCAGCGGCCCGACGTCGTGCGCGAAGGGGTTGTCGAGCACGTCGGACTCGGCGGCGTACAGTGCCGCGGCGAGCTCGTCGTCGAGGCCCGCCTCGCGGAACCAGGCCAGGTACGCCGATCGGTGCAGGGCGGCGTCGGTGTCGATGGCGGACGAGGCGACAGCGGTGTCGTCGGCCTGGGCGAGCTGCTCCAGGACGCCCGCCACCGCGTCGGGCGAGGCGTCGCGGCCCGTCACGTGCAGCGCCCGCACCACGAGCGACCGCGGGGACGGGCCCACGACCAGCGTCCCGCGCCAGTCGAGCAGGACCCCGCGGAACCGCGGGGGGATGTCGGGTGCCGGCGACGTCATGGCGCGACCCTCTCACCCCTGCGCACCTCCCGGGTGCTCGATCGCCGGTCCCGTCCACGACTGGCGCGGCAGGGCTGTCGTTGCCACGCTGTGCCGATGGCCGGACGTGCAGTGCTGGTGACCGGGGCGTCACGAGGGATCGGTGCGGCGACGGCGCGCGCGTTCGCCGCAGCCGGCGACCGGGTGGCCGTGCACTACGGGCGGTCCACCGCCGCCGCGGAGCAGACGCTGGCCTCGCTCGACGGCGCCGGGCACCTGATGGCCCAGGCCGACCTCGCGGACCCGACGGCCGTCCGGAGCATGGTCGAGGAGGTGGCGGCCGAGCTCGGCCGGATCGACGTGCTGGTGAACAACGCGGGCGTCTTCGTGTCGCACCCGATCGAGGACACCACCTACGAGGAGTGGCAACGGGCGTGGGCCGAGACGCTCGGGGTCAACCTCGTCGGCGCCGCGAACGTCGCCTGGTGCGCGGTGCGGCACATGCCCGACGGCGGCCGCATCGTCAACGTGTCCTCGCGTGGCGCGTTCCGCGGTGAGCCCGGGCAGCCCGCGTACGGCGCGAGCAAGGCCGGGCTGGTCGCGTTCGCGCAGTCGCTCGCCCGCGCTCTCGGGCACCGGGGGATCGCGGTGACGACGGTCGCGCCCGGCTGGGTGGCCACGGACATGGCCGCCACCAGGTTGGCCGGGCCTGAGGGCGACCAGCGTCGCGCGGAGAGCCCGCTCGGTCGGGTCGCCACCCCGGAGGAGGTCGCCGCTGCGGTCCTCTACCTCGCGTCGCCCGAGGCCGAGCTCGCGAGCGGCACCGTCCTGGACCTCAACGGCGCCTCGTTCCTGCGCATGTGACCGCCTGGCACGTGACGACGTGCCGGGATCGCGCAGAACCGCCGGACCGGACCAGGGTCGTCCTAGGATCGGGCCGTGGCCATCCTGTACTCAGCGCAGCTGCACCCGACCAAGCTCGAGCTCCTGGCGGGGTGGCTGCCGACGCAGCCCTGGTTCGCCCATGACGCCGACGTGCCGCTCGACCGGGTCGGTGCGTACCGGTTCGACGACCCGGCCGGCGAGGTCGGGGTCGAGACGATCCTGGTCCGGGCCGACGACACGGTGCTGCAGGTGCCGCTGACCTACCGCGACGCACCCCTGCCGGGTGCTGACCCGTGGCTGGTCGGCACCATGGAGCACTCGGTGCTCGGCACCCGCTGGGTGTACGACGCCTGCACCGACCCCGTCTACGCGGCGACGCTCGCCTCCGTGGTGCTCGGCGACGCCGTGCAGGCCGAGGAGGTCGTGGTGACGCCCGACGGCGAGCACCAGCCGCGCACCCCCTCGACAGTGGTCCGCGCCGAGCCGGCCGGGTCGGCGACCGACGCGCCGGCGCCGCCGGTCGACGGTCCCGTGCCGTGCTCGACCACCGGGAGAGCCACCACGATCCTGATCGGCGGGGCCGAGCTCACGGTGCTGCGGGTGCTCGACCTCGACGTGCACGGCAGCGCCCTCCCCGCGCTGGTCGGCACGTGGCCGGAGCAGGCCGAGCCCGTGCTGCTCGCCACGGCCCGTCCGATCTGAGGCGGCTGACCCCCGTCACTGCTCCTCGTCGCGGCAGCGGTTGGTCACGACCATCACCGGGCACATCGCGTGGTGCAGCACGGCCTGGCTGGTCGAGCCGAGCAGCAGCCCGGTGAACCCGCCCCGCCCGCGGGACCCGACCACGACCAGGTCGACCGTGGACGAGAGCTCGATGAGCAGCTCCGCGCCGTTGCCGTCGACCACGCGCCGCTTCACCTCGACACCGGGGTGACCCACGAGGGCGCGGTCCACCTCGACGTCCAGCGCCACGGCGACGTCCTCGAGCAGCTTCGCGGTGTCGACGGCGGCGCTCATCCACGCCATCGTGGAGCTGCTGCCGGGCATCGGGACACCGGCGACCGCGGTCAGCTCGGCACCCCACTCCTCGGCCTCGCTGATGGCCCGGCGCAGCGCGTTCTGGGACTGCGGAGAGCCGTCGACGCCCACCATGATCCGGCGCACCGGGCGCACGGGCGGCACGGCGGCGTCGGCCGGCACCTGCTGGCCGCGCTGCGTCCCGCGCAGCGGAACCACGACCGTCGGGCACGAGGCGTGCGCGGGCAGGCCGGACGAGACGGTGCCGAGCAGGCGGTTGGCGAACCCACCCCTGCCCCGGGTGCCGACCACAGCGAGCCCGGCCTCGTGGGACATCTCGACGAGCACCCCCGCGGCGTCGCCCGTGGCGACCGTCCCCGAGACCTCGATGCCGCCGACCTCGACGGCCCGCGTGGTCGCTTCGTCGACCACCGCGTGCGCTCCCGTGATCGCGTAGCCGCCGTCGAGCGACGCGGCCGATCCCGCGGGGAGCGTGTACGCGCTGACGATGCGCAGGGCATGCCCCCGGAGCCGCGCCTCGGCGGCGGCCCAGTCGAGCGCGTGCAGGCTGGCGGCTGAGCCGTCCACGCCCACCAGGACAACAGGCTTCGCCGTCATGGCCATACCTCCTGCTCGTGCGGTGCTGGCGTCGTTGCCGCCCCGCTGACACCCCGAACGTACGACTGGGGGGTCGAACGGTGGCCGGGACGTTCGTCCTCGACGTGCGGGGTGATGATCACCGGCACCTCGCCGGGCTCGCCTCACGTCGCGCGGACGGCTCCCTGGCGGGTGCGGTTCGGGGGTCGAGGGACCGCGACGACCTGCACGTCGTCGGCGTAGACGACGAGCCCGGGGTCGTCGGTGCGCAGCTCTTCCCACGCGACGCCGTACCGGTCGAGCAGGTCGAGATAGCCCCGGGCGAGGGCGACCAGGTGTGTGGCGTCGGTGCGGAACCAGGCGCGCGCCCCGGGGTTGGTGCGGGGGTCGTAGCAGCTCGGGTCGACGCTCGAGGGGTCCGCGTAGGTGGCCTCGCAGCGGGCGTTGGCCGCACGCCACCAGGTGTGGTCGTCGTCGCTCAGGCGGCCGTCGCGCGCGAGCCCGTTCGCGAGCGCGAACAGCCCGGAGTGGTGCCCGCGGCGGTTCGGTGCCGGGCTCTGGAACCGGACGTAGGCGCCGTTCTCCGTGCCCGCGGGGCTGCGCTGGTCGGTCACGGCATGCACCCTCTCGTCGGCGGGTGGGGAGCGCGCCAGTCTGCACCAGGTGCGGCGACGGCGGGTGCGTGACGCGCAGGGCGGTCTGACGCGGGAGCAGGACCGGCCACGGCGATAGTCCTGAGGCGCTATCATCGTCGAGTGACGATGCAAAGTGGAGGCGAGATCGGCGTTCTCGAGGCGGGTGGCGCGCTCGACGAGGCGGCGGCGATCGCCCCCGCGGGGGCCCTGTTCCGGGCGCTCGGTGACAGCACCCGGCTGCTCATCGTGCAGCACCTGTTCTCGGGGCCGCACCGCGTGCGCGAGCTGACCGAGCACCTGGGGCTCGCGCAGAGCACGGTCAGCGCGCACCTGGCCTGCCTGCGCGAGTGCGGCCTGGTCGAGTCGCGCCCGGTCGGCCGCGCGTCGATGTACTCGATCGTCGAGCCCGATCGCCTGACGACCCTGCTGGCCGCGACCGAGGGTCTGCTCGAGGCCACCGGATCGCGCGTGACGTTGTGCCGCCACCTGCGTCCCGCCCGATGAGCCACGACCACGGCCACGCGCACGGGCTCGCGGCGGGCGCCGAAGATCACCGTGGACGCCTCGCTGTCGCCTTCGGGATCACAGCCTCGATCCTCGTCGCGCAGGCCGTCGGTGCGCTGCTCACCGGCAGCCTCGCGCTGCTGGTCGACACCGCGCACATGCTCACCGACGCCGCGGGGCTCCTTCTGGCCCTGTTCGCGGCGTCGCTCACGCTGCGACCCGAGTCGCCCACGCGCACGTGGGGGTTCCGCCGGGCCGAGGTGCTGGCCGCGCTCGCGCAGTCCGCGGTCCTGCTCGCCGTCGGCGTGTACGTGCTGGTCGAGGGCGTGCAGCGGCTGTTCAGCCCACCCGAGATCCCGTCGGGCGAGCTCGTCGTCTTCGGCGTCATCGGACTGGTCGGCAACATCGCGTCGCTCCTGGTGCTCGCGAGCGGACGCAAGGCGAACCTCAACATGCGTGCCGCGTTCCTCGAGGTCCTCAACGACGCGCTGGGGTCGGTGGGCGTGATCGTCGCCGCGATCGTCATCGCGACCACCGGCTGGCAGCAGGCCGACGCCGTCGCGGGCCTGCTCATCGGGGCGCTGATCGTGCCGCGCGCGGTCCGGCTGCTGCGCGAGACGGCCTCGGTGCTGCTCGAGACGACGCCCCCGGGGCTCGACCTCGAGCAGGTGCGGTCCCACCTGCTCGACGTGGACCACGTGAACTCGGTGCACGACCTGCACGCGTCCCTGATCGCGACCGGCCTGCCCATCATCAGCGCGCACGTCGTGGTCGACGAGGGGTGCTTCCGCGACGGCCACGCCGCCCGGATCCTCGACGACCTGCAGGAGTGCGTCGCGACCCACTTCGACGTGCCCGTCGAGCACTCGACGTTCCAGATCGAGCCCGTGACCCACCGGGACCACGAGGCCCCCAGCCACGCCTGACCCTGCTGTCGCTGGACGGAGCGCTGGACGGAGCGCTGCGCCGTGCCGGGGACAATGGGGGTGTGAACCGATGCCCCTGCCTGAGCGGGCTCCCGTACGACGAGTGCTGCGGGCCCCTGCACCGCGGTGACGCGACCGCCCCGACCGCCGAGGCGCTGATGCGCTCGCGGTTCAGCGCGTTCGCCGTCGGGGACGCCGCGTACCTGCTGCGCACGTGGCACCCGAGCACCCGCCCCACCGACCTCGAGCTCGACCCCGACGTGCGCTGGTACCGCCTCGACGTGCTCGCGGCCGCGCGCGGGGGCCTGCTCGACACCGTGGGCACCGTCGAGTTCCGGGCGTACCACCGCTCGCCCGACGGACCCGGCGAGCTGCACGAGCTCAGCCGCTTCGCCCGTGACGGCGGGACGGCCGGGGCGTGGACCTACCTGGATGGAGATGTGTCATGAGCGAGGACGTGCTCGACGCGCTGCGCCGCTACCCGGACCTCGAGGCGCCGAATCTGTACGCGGTCGACGCGAGCGACCGCCTGATCCTCGACGAGGCGGCGCCGGCGCTCGCCGACGCCCCGGACGGCACGGTCGTGGTGATCGGCGACCGCTACGGCGCCCTGACCCTCGGCGCGTGGGCGCAGCACGGCACGACCGGGATCCGCACCCACCAGGACCGGCTCACGGGTGAGCTCGCGCTCGCGGCGAACGCCGAGGCGGTCGGCGCGTCGGGCACGTTCACGTCGCACGGGCTCGACGCGTCCCTGGTCGTGGGTGCCCGCGTGGTGCTGCTCCAGCTGCCTCGCTCGCTCGACGCCCTCGACGAGGTGGCGGCGCTGATCGCGGCCCACGCCGACCCGCGGGTCGTGGTGGTCGCCGGCGGGCGGCTCAAGCACATGAGCCGCGCGATGAACGACGTGCTCGCGCGGCACCTCGGCACGGTCGAGGCGCGGCTCGCGCGGCAGAAGTCCCGCGTGCTGGTGGCCTCCGACCCGCGACCGGCCGCTGATCGCCCCGCCGCCTCGTGGCCCGCTCGCGAGCACCACGCGGACCTGGGGCTGACGGTGTGCGCGCACGGCGGCGTGTTCGCGGGCACGGGTATCGACATCGGGACGCGCTTCCTGCTCGAGCACCTGGGCCAGATGGCCCCGACGGCGACGTCGGCCGTGGACCTCGGGTGCGGCACGGGGGTTCTCGCGGTCGCGCTCGCGCAGGCCCGGCCCGATCTGCAGGTCATCGCGACCGACGAGTCCTTCGCGGCCGTGGCCTCGGCTCGGGCCACCGCCGAGGCGAACGGTGTCGCTGACCGCGTGCAGGTCGTCCGCACCGATGCTGCCGGGTCGGTGCCGGACGCCTCGGTCGACCTCGTGGTGCTCAACCCTCCGTTCCACGTCGGCGCCGCGGTGCACCCCGGGGCGTCCCGCGCGCTGTTCGCCGACGCGGCCCGTGTGCTGCGCCGCAGCGGGGAGCTGTGGGTCGTGTGGAACTCGCACCTGCAGTACCGGCCCGTGCTCGAGCGTGCGGTCGGGCCGACGCGTCAGGCCGGGCGCGGCCCCAAGTTCACGGTCACGGTGTCGAGGCGCGCGTGATCTGACGGGGGTGTGGCCGGGGTGTCGGCGCCCCGCCCGGAACCGCTCGCGGTCCGCGGGTCGAATCGATTCGACACGCGCCACCGCCGACGGCTAGCGTGCTCGCCAGCCCGTGCCGCCCTCGAGAGGACCCGTTGTGACCGACCTGCTGCCCTATCTCGACAGCACGCTCCCCGTCTCGGAGCGGGTCGCCGACCTGGTCGGCCGGATGACCCTGCCCGAGAAGGTGGGTCAGATGCTGCAGCTCAACGCGCAGGAGGGCGTGCCGCACCTGGTGCAGGACCTGCACGTCGGCTCCCTGCTGCACACGTCCCCCGAGCGCGTGCTCGAGGCCGCGGCGCTCACCGAGCAGACCCGGCTGCGGATCCCGCTGCTCGTCGCCGACGACTGCATCCACGGCCACTCGTTCTGGGAGGGCGCCACGATCTTCCCCACCCAGCTCGGCATGGCCGCGACCTGGGACCCCGACCTCGTCGAGCAGGTGGCCCGCGCCACCGCCGTCGAGGTCGCCGCGACGGGCATCCACTGGACGTTCTCGCCCGTGCTCTGCATCGCGCGCGACCTGCGCTGGGGCCGGGTCAGCGAGACGTTCGGCGAGGACCCGTTCCTGATCGGTGAGATGGCCTCGGCGATGGTGCGCGGCTACCAGGGCGACGGGCTCGACGACCCGACCGCGATCCTGGCGTGCGCCAAGCACTTCGCGGGCTACTCCGAGACGCAGGGCGGCCGCGACGCGAGCGAGTCCGACATCTCGCGCCGCAAGCTGCGCTCGTGGTTCCTGCCGCCGTTCGAGCGGGTGGCCCGTGAGGGCTGCCGCACGTTCATGCTCGGCTACCAGTCGACCGACGGCGTGCCGATCACGGTCAACCAGTGGCTGCTCAACGACGTGCTGCGCGGCGAGTGGGGCTACACCGGCACCCTCGTGACCGACTGGGACAACGTGGGTCGCATGGTCTGGGAGCAGAACCTGTTCCCCGACTACGTCCAGGCCTCCGCGGCCGCGCTGCGTGCCGGCAACGACATGGTCATGACGACTCCGCAGTTCTTCGAGGGGGCGCAGGAGGCCGTCGCGCGCGGCCTGGTGAGCGAGGCGCACGTCGACGCCGCCGTGAGCCGCATCCTCACGCTGAAGTTCGAGCTCGGCCTCTTCGAGGACCCGCGCCTGCCCGATGTCGCCCGCCAGGCCGAGGTGATCGGCACCGGCGAGCACGCCGCCCTCAACCTGGACGTGGCCCGCCGTTCGCTCGTGCTGCTCACCAACGACGGCGTGCTGCCGCTGGCCGGCGGCTTCACCGCCGACGGCACGGGGCGCGCGGTCGGTGACGGCACCGCCCGCACGGTCGCGGTCGTCGGCCCCAACGCCGACGACCCCCAGACGCAGCTCGGCGACTGGGCCGGCGCGTCCGGCCAGGTCGACTGGATGGTCGGGGGGATGCCGCGTCACATGACCCAGACCGTGCTCGACGGCTTCCGTGACCACGTGCCCGCCGGCTGGACCGTCACGCACGCGCGGGGCGCCGACATCCTCACCGTGGGCCCCGACCCCGAGGGCGCCTTCTTCCCCGACGGCCAGCCCCGACCCGACGTCGTCATCCCCGCCGACCCGGACGCGGCGATGATCGCCGAGGCCGTCGCCGCGGCGCAGGCCGCCGACTACGTGGTGGCCGTGGTGGGCGACCGCATCGAGCTGATCGGCGAGTGCCGGTCGACCGCGACCCTCGAGCTCATCGGCGGGCAGGTCGCGCTGCTGGACGCGCTGGCCGAGACCGGGACGCCGATGGTCGTCGTGGTCATCGCCTCGAAGCCGCTCGTGCTGCCGCCCTCGGCCCTGGGCGCGTCCGCGATCGTCTACGCGTCCAACCCGGGCATGCGCGGCGGCCGGGCGGTCGCCGAGCTCGCTCTCGGGCTGATCGAGCCGTCCGGTCGGCTGCCCATCTCGTTCGCCCGGCACGTGGGCCAGCAGCCCACCTACTACAACCAGATCCGCGGCCAGCACGGCACCCGGTACGCCGACCTCACGCAGAGCCCGGCGTTCGCGTTCGGCGAGGGGCTCACGTACACGACTGTCGAGTACGCGGACCTGCGCGTCCTGACCCCGTCGGTCACGCCGGACGACGTGGTGAAGGCGCAGGTCACGCTGCACAACACGGGCGAGCGTCCGGCGATCGAGACGGTCCAGGTGTACGTGAGCGACACGGTCACGTCGGTCACGTGGGCGGACAAGGAGCTCAAGACGTACCGCAGGGTCGAGCTCGCACCGGGCGAGTCGCGCACGGTCGACATCGAGCTGCCGGTGGCGGACTGCACGCTCGTGGACGCCGAGGGTCGCCGGGTGGTCGAGCGGGGCGCCTTCGAGCTGCTGGTCGGGCCGTCCTCGCGCACCGAGGTGCTGCTGCGCGCGGGCTTCACCGTCACGGCCGACTGACCTCGGTCCCCCTGCCGTCGGAGCTGGGGACCCACGTCCTGTGGCCCCAGCTCCCTCGGAAGGACACCACCGATGAGTGGCTATCGCGTGCTGTCTGACCCGTGGCTGGTTCGGCGGTTCGTGGTGCCGCCGTGCCACTCGAGCAGCAGCAGGGCGGCGTCGTCCTGGACGTCGGCGCCGACGGTCTCGAGGAACGTGCGTGAGATGTCCTGCGCGACGTTGCGGGGGTGCCGGTCGGCGGTGTCGCGGAGCGCCCCGGGCAGGTCGAAGGCGGCGGCGCTGCGCTCGAGCATGCCGTCGGTCATCAGGAGGAGCCGGTCGCCTGGGTGCATCTCGATCTCCTGGGCCTGGTACTCGTGCGTCCGCAACCCGAGCATCGGGTTGTTGGCCGGCGCGACGCGGGTGACGTGGCCGTCGTGGAGCAGGAGGGCGCCGGGGTGCCCGGCGTTGATGATCCGGACCACGGTGCGGTCGTCGTCGTCCTCGTCGTGGCCGGACCGGAGGTCGATCTCCAGGAGGATCCCGGTGACGTAGTCGCCGGCACCGCG
Organism: Cellulomonas sp. P22; assembly: GCF_044392165.1. Lineage (NCBI taxonomy): Bacteria > Bacillati > Actinomycetota > Actinomycetes > Micrococcales > Cellulomonadaceae > Cellulomonas > Cellulomonas sp. P22. Next base: position 370,399 of record NZ_JBISBW010000007.1, on the reverse strand, counting down.
GATGCCGTGGTCGATGAGTGCCGTGTTGGCGGCGTGGGCCTGCTCGGCCAGGTCGGCGCCCTGTCGGCGGGCGTTGCGCAGTGCGTTCACCGCGAGCGTCGCGAGCAGGGCGGCGTTGAGGTCGTGCCCGACGGCGTCGGTGAGGGTGGCGACGAGCCGGTCGGCGGACGCCACGTAGTCGAAGGTGTCGCCGGCGGCGCTGGCAGAGGGTTCGAGCCAGCCGGCGATCGTGAAGGAACCTCCCTCGCACACGAAACCGAGCGGCAGCAGCCGACGCTGGATCTCACGGGCCAGGGTGAAGTCGGCCGAGCGCATGGCCGTCTCGTAGCTGTCGGTGTGGCGCTGGTTGGCGACCAGGACGTAGCCAAGAGCGTGCGCCACCGCCGCGAGCTGCTCGGCCGACGCCGGGTCGAGCTCGCCGTCGACGACGTCCGCGGTGTCTGCGTCAGGGCCGTGCGGGGGCATCTGCACCGCAAGGACTCCCAGGGCGTCGCCACGCACGGTGACGGGTGCGTAGGTGCGCCCCTGCGCGTCGTGCACCACCCGCTGCTCGCGCCAGGCGCGTCCCGGGTCGGTGCTGTCGAGCGGGTAGCGGGCGTCGAGGTCGGCGTGGTCGACGAGTGTGTTGCCGGCGGCGTCGGCGATCAGGAACGAGGCGGACTCGACGCCGAGGGTGCGGCGCAGCGCGTCCGTGGCGGCGGACATCGCCTCGGCCGGGGAGACGTCCTCCGCGGCCGTGAGCAGGGCAGAGATGTCGACGAGGGGGGCACGCTTCACCCAGCAACGATGTCACGCCCCGAGGACGACGGGCTAGGGGAGGGTCGTGGCACGCCCGACGCGGGCGAGCTGTTCGATCTGCTCGTCCGCACCGTCTGCACGCGTGTGACGTCGAGGTCAGCGAGCTCGGCCCACTCGCCGCTTCGTCGGTGACGGTCAGCCGAGGCGCCGCTGCCACTCGCCCGACCCGCCCGCGGCGCGGAAGCCGAGCGCGGTGTTGATGGCGAGCATGTGCGCGTTCTCCTGGGCGTTCCACGTGCCGACGCGGCGGACCTCGGGCCGGGAGGTCGCGAGGCGCTGCAGGTTGACCACCTTGACGAGCATGCCGAGCCGGTGGCCCCGGTGCTCGCGCAGCACGAGCGTCTCGTCCTGCTCGACGTACTCCCGGGAGTGCGTCGGGCACACGAACGACGTGAACGCCACGAGCCGACGGGAGGGCACGTGCTCCGCGGCGGTCACCCGGTACTGCCGTCCGCGCCGCTCGAGCTGGTCCTGCATCGCCTCGACCCGGGCGGCGTCCCAGACCTCCTCCTCGATCTTGAGGTCACCGTGCGGGTCGTCCGTGCTCATCCGGGCCAGCAGCGCCGCGAACCCCGCGACCAGGTGCTCGGGGCAGCGGCCCTCCCACGAGACCGTGCGGTAGTCGGGGCCGGCGGCTGCCGCTGCCCGGGTGCCGAGCTCGGCGAGCCGTACGGGGTCGAGCGGGACGTCGAGCACCGAGTACCGCGCGACCTGCTCGAGCGCGTACTGCTGCGACAGCGCGAGCCGGACACCGGGCTGGTCCCGGTCCACGAGGCCGTGCCCGGTCGCGGGCACTAGCGTCGACGGCCCGGGTGCCGGTTCGGCCCGCTGGTCGGTCGAGGCCGTGACGTACGTGCGTCCGGCATCCCGGACGAGGTCGAGCGCGGCGGCGTGCAGCGCCCTGCCGATCCCGCCGCGCCGCGCCGCTGGTCGAACGGCCACGTCGACGAACGCCGTGAAGGTGTTGTCCGCGAGCGGCATCTGGACCCGGGCGACCCCGAGCACGCGGGCCGGGTCGGGCGCGTCGTGCGGGTCGTTCCGCACCGCGACGAGGAAGGTCTTGCGGGCGTAGCGCTGGTCGGCGAGCCACACCCGGTACTCGTCCGTGGTCAGCGCCTGGTCGGTGTTGCCCCAGCTGTCGAGCAGGCTCTCGGTCGCCACCTCACCGCTGCCGCGCAGCAGCCAGGCGTCCTCGGCGTCGAGCGAGTCGGGGACGGGCGTGCTCCGCAGGGTCCAGGAGGTCGTCCGCGAGGTCATCGTCCGAGGCTAGAGCGCCGAGGGGACCTCGACCACGACCAGCTCGTTGCCGTCCCCGTCGCGGAACGTGAACATCGGCGGCGTGCCGGGCAGGGCGAGCAGGTCGTCCACGTCGACCCCGAGGTCCGCGAGCACGGTCCACGCCGCGGCGGCGTCGTCGGTGGTCAGCCGGATGCCGGTGTTCACCCCGGTGGACAGCCCGCCGCCGCTCGTCAGGCCGATGGTCGTGGCACCGGTGCCGGCGTCGCGCGCGGCGATCTCGACCCAGCGCTGGTCCTCGCCGAACGTGCTGTCCATCTGGACCTCGAAGCCGAGGGCGTCCGTCCAGAACGCCACCGCCTGGTCCATGTCCGTGACGGGCACCACGACGGTGCGGATGCCGGTGATCGACGACAGGCTCGAGGTGCCGTCACCTTGTGCGCTCATGTTCGCCCCCTGGGGTGGGCCCCGGGCGAGGCCCGTCCTTCGGACCCTAGACCGGGCCGCCGTCGGGCGCCTCGCAGGGAGGTGGCGATCTGCGCCGGCACCTTCGTGGCTGGACCGATCGGGGGACAGACCGCCTGAAAGGCCGCATCGGTCGATAGCCTGCCGCGCGTGACGGCCTTCTACGACGACCCGGATGCGGCGATCGCCAAGGTGCAGCGTGACATCGCCGAGGCGCAGGAGCGGGCCCGGCGGGCTGGAGAGGTCAAGGCGTCGATCGACCGGGTCCGCGGGCGGGCGCGCAGCCCACGCGGCGAGGTAGAGGCCGAGGTCGACGCGACGGGTCGGCTGACGGGCCTGGTGCTCGCCGATGCGGCGACGGCGCTGCGGTCGGACGACCTCGCGGCGCTGATCCGCGACACGGTCGACGCCGCCGCTCGGGACGCGGGACGGCGCGCCGTGGCGGTGACCGACGACGCCTACGGCGAGGGATCGGCCATCAGCAGCCAGCTGCGCGCCGAGCTCGACGCGCGCGAGGCGTCCCGATGAGCGCCGACGCGATGGTCGTGGACACCGAGGTGCTGCGCCGCCACGGGGTCCGGGTCCAGCAGGTCACCTCCGACCTGGCGACCGCGCAGGCCGCCGCGGCCACGACAGACCTCCACGGCGGGGCGTTCGGGCTGCTGTGCTCGTTCCTGCCGCTGATCGTGCAGGGCGTGGACGACGCCGCGCGGCAGGCGATCTCGGCGGTCCACGACGCGTCCGACGCCATGGTCGGCGAGCTGGGGTCGATGGCGCGATCCATCGATGCGGTCGACGAGCGGGTGCAGGACGCCCTCCGAGGCCTGCTCGAGGCGCTCGACCGGTGAGCGCCAACCCGCTGGTCGTGGGGCCGGTCAACACCTCGTCGGCGTTCGGTGGCCTGGGCGTCGTGGAGTCGGTGGCGGATCTGTGCTCGGCCCTCGAGTCCGGCTCGTGGCTGTCGACGGGCATGGCCGGGGTCGGGGCCGTGCTGGACGTCGCGGCGACGGTGATCGACCCGTTGGGGTCGTTGATCGCGGCGGGCCTGGGCTGGTTGATGGAGCACCTGCAGCCGCTCAAGGGGTGGCTCAACGATCTGACCGGTGATGCCGGAGCGGTGCTGAGCTTCGCGGGGACGTGGGACAACGTCGCCGGGGCGATGGGTTCGGCCGGGGACGAGCTCGTCCGGGTGGTGCGGGCCGACCTGGAACACATGTCGGGGGAGTCGATCACCGCCTACGCGGCCTACGCCGACGCGCTCGCCGAGCGCATCCGGGTCACCGGCGACTCGGCGTCGGCGATGGGATCGGCGCTGACGACCTGCGCGATGGTGGTGCAGGTGGTGCACGACCTGGTGCGCGACACCCTGGCCCAGCTGGTCGGCTCGATCATCTCCTGGGCGACCGAGGCGGTGTTCACCCTCGGGCTGGCCACCCCGGTGATCGTCGGGCAGGTCTCGACCCGTGTCAGCTCGCTGGCCACCAAGGTCGGCAGGTCCGTCACCGACGTGATCACCTCGGCGAAGTCGCTGAAGAACCTGCTCGAGGCCATGAAGGACGCCCTGCGGCAGCTCGCCGGCAACGTCCGCACCAAGCGCCCCGACGTGGGTGACGTCCCCCCGCCGACCCGTCTGCCCTCGGCGCCGCCGGCCCGGACGGCCCTGCCCGACATCTCCGACCTCCACCACCCACGGGACGGGGGAGACCTCGACGCGTGGGCCGACGCCGTCGCCGGTCGCCATCCCGACCTCACGCCCGACGAGGTGAAGGCGATCTATCGTTACACCACCGAGCCCGGGTATGAGGAGATGAACGGCTTCTTGCGAGGCACGTCGACGTTCTCACCGCAGGGCGCAGCGCGAATTCAACGGGACATCGACGATGCCGTGGCAGGGCTCGGAAAGCTCCCTCAGAGCAGCGAGCGGGTTTTTCGAGGTGCGAAGTTCCCACCTCAGGTCCTCGATGAATGGCAACCGGGGGAGATTGTCTCAGATTCAGCATTCTGGAGCACCAGCACCAGTCGAGCGGTCGCAGAGGAATTTAGAGTCCGAAACGGCGGGAACGTATTCATCACACTTCAGAGAGGGGTGCGCGGGGTTGATGTTCAGCAACTCTCCCATTTTGATGGGGAGAGTGAGATCCTGTTGCTCCCCGGAACGAGACTCCGGGTGCTCGACCGAGTGATGGACCCGGGTGGGGTCTGGCAGTTAGTTGCTGAGGGGGGCACGTCATGAGATTTCGGAGGATCCGCGAGGAGCCGACGCCCACGCCTGATGAGGAGATTGACCCCGGGGGATTGTCCGGTATGACGTGGGCGGAGGTGATGGCGCTCGACCCGGCTGATCGGGCAGCACGTGAACGGGCTGAAACCGAGTGGAAGACCGCGCGGTACGAGCGTGCTCACGGCCCTTTCGACCCGAGCAAGATCAGCCGCAGGAAGGGACAGATGCCGGTCATCACGCGGACGGTCGGCATGACCCTGTCGGACGGCACGCACGTGGTGTTCGATCCGCCGATCGAGCCGCCGACGTGGGATTCGGAGCTGATCTACGACTACGACGGCCATGGGAACCTGCTGCCGGAGGACGAGCGTCCGAGCGTCATCCGCGCACGTGAACGCGAGCGAGCCGCGGAGCGGCCCGAAGGAGAGGATCGGCGATGAGTGAGTCGGCACTGGGCAGGTTCCTGGATGCGATCGACAAGCTGCCTGCGTTCAACGGGATCGCGTTCCGCGGTCTGGCCGCCGGTGAGGTGGAGCCGCCGCCGCTGGGCGTGGTGACGGGGGTGCTCGCGGCGTCGCGTGACGCGCGGGTCGCGAGCGAGAACTTCACGGCGGGGCGGCTCCTGGCGCTGCTGAACCGCACGGGCCGCGACGTCTCGGTGTTCGCGGAGCGTCCCGCCGACGCCGAGATCGTGGTGCGCCCCGGTTCGGTGTGGCATCGGCTGACGGAGTTCGAGGTGCCGGGGATCGCGGTGCCGGTGCTGGTGCTCGAGGAGCTCGACGTCGCGGGCACCACTCCGACGCCCACCGAGTGGGGTGACACCCTGGCCGAGCTGACCGCGCGGGTGGCCCGGACGGTCCAGCAGTCGCTCGCGGCGGCGCCGATCGAGGTCGGTCAGCCCGGGAAGTTCGTCGGGCCGTGGGCCGCTCAGGTCGCCGAGCTCCGGTGAGCCTCCGCGCCGTCCCCGCCGGTCCGGGACCCGGGCGGTCAGTCGGCTGATCGGGCGAGCGCCTCGTCGACCCCTGGCTCGAACGGTCCGAGGTGCACGGGCCGGCGGCCCGTCGCCGCGTCGAGGGCTGCCTTCATCGCGGCGGGCACCTCGCGCAGCCGGTACTTCACCGACCGGGTCAGCGACTCGCTCGCGGAGGGCGCCCCGATGCCCGACGCGTCGATCCCTGCGTGGGTGCACGAGAACAGCGCGCGGCGCAGGTGGTAGTCCTGCGTGACGACGACCGCGCTCTCGACGCCGAAGATCTCGTGCGCCCGCACGCACGTGTCGTGCGTGTCGAGGCCCGCGTAGTCGAGCACCACGGCCTCCGCGGGGACGCCGTGCTCGATCAGCCAGGTGCTCATCGCGGTCGGTTCGTCGTATTCGACGCGTGAGTTGTCTCCCGAGACCAGGATCGCGCGCACGCTGCCCCGCTCGTAGAGCTCGCGGGCGATGTCGAGGCGTCGGCTGAGGAACAGCGACGGGGTGCCGTCGGGGCGCAGCCCGGCGCCGAGCACGAGGGCGACCGGCGCGTCGGGCACGTCCTCGAGCGAGTGGACGCGTGAGCCGGGGGAGAGCTGCACCCAGGCCACCGGAATGCCGACCAGCACCACGGCGGCCGCGAGCACGACGGCCCCTGCCGTCCGCCAGGGGTGCGCGGTGAGGCGGTCCCGCAGCGTCGGCCCGGTCGTCATCGGCTCATCATGGCCGCCACCACGTCCGTCCGGGCCGGTTCGCGGGCGGGTTCAGCCGCGCGGAAGATCGGCCGGGGATCCGGGATCGTCGCCCGGCAGGTGCGTCGCGGCCCACGCGGCGACCGCACGGAGCGCGGGGACGAGCGCCTGGCCCGATGCGGTGAGCGAGTACCGCACCGCCACGGGCGGGCCCGGGTCGACGTCGCGGATGACGACGCCCGCGGCGACGAGCTCGGCGAGCCGACCTGCCAGCACCGAGTCGCTCACGCCGACCGCGCGACGCAACGCGGAGTAGGCGGACGTGCCGTCGGCGAGCGCGCCGAGGATCACGCCGTTCCACCGTTTGCCGAGGAGGGCGAAGGCGCGGGCGAGGGCGTTGCGCTCCGCGTCGGCCGTCATCTGTGTGAGACTACGGGATCAGGAGTTGCTTCGAATCAAGAAGTGGGCAGACAGCGGTGACGGATCTTCAGATCGGGTGTCTCGTCGGGAGCCTCGCGCAGGGCTCCCTCAACCGTCGGCTCGCCGAGGCGCTGGCCGCCCGCGCCCCCGAGGGCGTGAAGATCACCGAGATCACCATCGGTGAGCTGCCCCTGTTCAACAGGGACATGGAGGTCGACTACCCGCAGTCCGCGGTGCGCTTCAAGGCGGACGTCGCCGCGACCGACGCGCTGCTCTTCGTCACCCCCGAGCACAACCGCAGCATCCCCGCGGCGCTCAAGAACGCGATCGACTTCGCGAGCCACCCGCGCGGCACCAACGTGCTGGCCCACAAGCCCGCGGCCATCCTCGGCGCCTCACCCGGCGCGGTTGGCACCGCGGCGGCCCAGGCGCACCTGCGCTCGATCCTGCCGGTGCTCGACGTCGTGCTGCTCGGCCAGCCCGAGATGTACCTGCAGGTAGGGATCGACTCGTTCGACGAGACGGGCGCGCCGCAGGAGCTGCTCGGCGAGCACCTCGACCGCTTCCTCGACACGTTCGTCACGTTCGCCCGCCGGCACCGCGCCGAGCCCGCGCAGGCCCGAGTCGCCTGACTTGCCTCACACCGTCGCCCGCAGCGCATCGGGCAGGTCGACGGGCGCGGTCGACCTGACCCAGAGCGTCACGTCGGTGCAGCCCTCGGCCGCGAACGCCCCGCACGACGGGCACCGCCACACCGTGTGCCGCCGTTGCGCGGTGCACGTGCAGCCGACGTTGCGCTCCGCCGGACGCCCCGGTCCGCGCGCCGTCCACCGCAGGCCGCACAGCGGGCAGCGCGGCGGGGGCACCCGCTCCCACCCGACGCGCCCGACGCGCGACCAACGGCTCCAGTCGACCGACATGACCACACGGTAACTCGAACACCTGTACGAACAAGATGGCGATCGTCGCCCTCGCTCCGCCTGACGCTGCAACTGTTGCGGCCTCGGGCTTGCAGGTTCGCCTCGACACTGCAACTCGACTGGCATCGTCGGCCCGAACCTACAAGTCGAACGCTGATTTGGTTGTAGGTTGCCGGGGTGGATGCAGCAAGATTTGCGGACAGTGCCTTCGGTGCGCCAGCGCGCGAACCAGGCAACACCTGGGCGTTCACCTACTACCTGCCGAAGCAGATCCCGCGGCGTCTCGAGCTTGACCAGCGGGTCGTCGTCGCGCTGTCCGACGCGGACGCAGCGCTGGGACACCTCCAGGGCCTCGGCATGCTGATTCGCGACCCAGGTCTGCTCATCGGGCCCTACCTGCGCAGGGAGGCTCTGGCCAGCTCGCGCATCGAGGGCACCCAGGCGTCGCTCTCCGACGTTCTCCAGGCGGAGATCGACGAGGAGTCTCGGGACGACGACACCAACGAGGTGCAGCGATACCTCGACGCCACTCGGGTGGCATACGAGCTGGCGAAGAGTCTGCCGATCACGCAGCGCCTCGTTCTCGAGGTGCACGCCACCTTGATGCAGGGAGTTCGTGGAGAGGAGAAGAGCCCAGGTGAGTTCAGGACGTCGCCGGTCTGGGTGGGAACGCCGGGAGCGACACCCGACTCGGCGACCTTCGTCCCCCCGCTCCCGGTGCACCTTCCGGACCTGCTGCGCGACTGGGAGGTCTTCGTCAACGACGACGGCGAGGCGTTGCCGGCGCTCGTTCAGGCAGCATTGATGCACTATCAGTTCGAGACGATCCACCCCTTCCTCGACGGCAACGGCCGCATCGGGAGACTCCTGATCAATCTCGTCCTGATGTCGCGCGGACGGCTGCCCCTGCCGCTGCTCTATCTGTCCAACTACTTCGAGACGCACAGGGAGGCGTACTACGCCCGGCTGCAGGCGGTGCGCGAAGAAGGAGACGCCGAGGGGTGGCTCATGTTCTTCCTGGGGGCCGTGAAGCACCAGGCCGACGATGCGGTAGCCCGTTCGCGCCAGCTCATCGAGATCCGTGAGGAGTACCACTCGGACGCGATCAAGGGCCGATCGAGCCTTCCGCGCCTCGTGGAGATGATCGTGCAGAACCCGTACGTCACCGTTCGGTCCGTGCAGCGAGAACTCGACCTGACGCACCAGGGCGCGAGGAACCTCATCAAGGCAGCGGAGGCGCGGGGGTGGCTGCAGAGCCTGGGCAACTACGGGCGAGGAGGGCGCGAGCACTGGTTCGCACCTCGGGTGTTCGCCGTGATGGAGGCCCCCATGGGCTATGAGCCGGAAGCGGGCCAACCTCAGTCGCGGAACGGATCGATGCGCTGACGGGGCTGCGGCATCGTCAGTCCGCGCGCTGCGCCGCGTCCTCGTCGAGGGCCTCGAGCACCTCGAACGGCGACTCGAGCTCGCCGCCCCACGCCTCCAGGCCCTCGCGCACCGCGAGGACGGCGACCACGAGCGCGGCCACGGAGTCGGCCCAGGCCCAGCCGAACAGGGTGTTCGCCAGCAGTCCCACCAGCACGGCGCCGGACAGGTAGCAGCACAGCAGGAGCTGCTTCGCGTCGGCCTGCACGGACCGCGAGCCGAGCTGGCGTCCGGTGCGGATCTCGAACCAGGCCAGCGCCGGCATGACCAGCAGGCTCGCGGTCGCGATGCCGATGCCGAGCGGGCTGTGGTCGACGTCGCCCACCCCGGCCAGGTTGAGCACGGCGTCGACGCTCACGTAGGCGGCCAGGGCGAAGAACGCGACCGCGATCGCCTTGACCGTGACCTTCTCCCACCGCTCGGGGTCCGCGCGGGTGAACTGCCACGCCACCGCGGCAGCGGAGGCGACCTCGATGACGGAGTCCAGCCCGAACCCGAGGAGCGCCGCCGAGGACGCGAGCGAGCCCGCCGTGATCGCCACGACGGCTTCGATGACGTTGTAGGTGATCGTGAACGCGACGATGCCCCGCACGCGACGGTGCAGCGTGGCCCGCCGGGCGGTGGTGAGCTCGCTCATCGGGCGCACTCCGCGTCGCAGCCGGGCGCCGTGCAGCCGTCGTCGAGGCAGGGTGCTCCCTCGTCGACGGCGAGGGTCACGTCGAGCAGCAGCGTCAGCGCGGTGGCCAGCCGGTGATCGCTGATCTCGTACCGGGTCTGGCGGCCCTCGGGCACGCCGACGACGATCCCGCAGTCACGCAGGCAGGTCAGGTGGTTCGAGACGTTCGACCGGGTCAAGTCGAGGTCGCGCGCCAGGGTGGCCGGGTAGTTCGGGCCCTCCAGCAGGCTCATCAGGATCCGCGAGCGGGTGGGGTCGGCCATGGCGCGGCCCAACCGGTTCATCACGTCGAGGCGTGAGGCGATGGTCAGCACCCGCTGACCATACAGCCGCGGCTGTACCAAACTCGCCCCTGCTTACGCGAGCCGGGCGCTGCTCCGACGTTCGGCTGCCCGCAGCACCAAGACGCCCGTGACCACGACCGCCGATGCACCCGCGAGGCTGAGTCCCGTCACCCACCGGTTCACCCTGACGCAGCCCGGGCTGGACAGCTGGGAGCGTGCCGACATCCCGAACAGCGGCTCCTCGATGCACGTCACCGTGCCGTTCGCCGTATCGACCTGCTGCGGGACCAGCGTCAGCATCCAGCAGACGAGCACGAGCAGCACGGAGGCGACGCCCACCAGCCACCGCACCCGGCCACCGGAAGCAGCCGAACGCCACGACGAGCGCAGAGCCAGACCGGCAAGGGCGAGGAACGCGACGCTCGCCGCGATGCCGAGCCACTTCTGCATGGGCTCCACGGGTTCCTCCTCGATGGCTTGCCCGGTCCACGGTGGCCGGCGGTTGGGTCGAGAACGGTCGTCAGGGGGTGCGGAGCACCCCGACCGGGTCCTGGTGAGCCGCGACGAGAGCGGGCGGCAGCGTGGCGGTGGCGGCGGCCAGGACCCCGAGGATCGCGACCGCGAGAACGAAGGGGGTGTCGGGCACCTGCTGCGCGCGGGACAGCACGACCAGCGCCGCACCCACGCCCAGGGCGGCGCCGACGGTCGCGGCGAGGGTGGTGCGGGCGACGACCAGCCCGGTCACGACCCAGCGAGGGGCGCCGAGAGCCCGGCGGCGGCCGATGTCGCGCCGATGCAGCAGAACGTCGGCGAGCGCGACGACGGCCACGAGCAGCGCCCCCGCCGACATCACCGCCAGCATCGCGGCACGGTTGAAGCGCGAGAGGTCGCCCAGCACGGCGCCCTGGATCTCGGCGAGCGACTTCGGGGAGGTGATGGTCAGGTCGGTGGTGTCCGTGCGGCCCAGCAGCAGGAGCACCGCGCGCTGGGTCGCGGCTGCGCTCGACGCCGTGGTCGCCACGACGTCGAGGGTGCGGGCCGTCTGGCCCGAGGCTGCCGCGAGGACCACGCCCGCGTCGAGGTCGGTGTAGGGCTCGCGGGCCCGGAACGTGCCGACGACGGAGGCGCTCAATTTCCCGTCGGCGCTCGCGACGGCACCCGCGGGGGAGTCCATGCCCAGGGTCGGGAGCGCGTCCGCGGCGACCACGGCCTCGCCCGGCCCGGGCCAGCGCCCCTCGACGAGCTCGACCGCGTCGGTGAGGTCCCCCGTGAGCGTCCACGCCGGCGCCACTGAGCCGCCCGAGCCGATGCGCGCGTTGGTGACGTCGACCGGCACCGAGCGTCCGACGACCCGCTCGGCGGTGTCCAGGCCCGCGACCAGAGCGACGACCGAGCCTGTAAGGAACCCCAGATCCTTCACGTCCGTGACCTGAAGCCTGCGCGATCCCGCCTGCTCGATCCGCGCCTGGACCTCGCCCTCCGCGGCGGCGGCGCGTCCGACGGTGAGGAGCGTGGACGCGCACATGACCGCGACGAGGACCGCGACGAGCGTCGAGGGGACGAGCGACGCCCGGGCCGATCGCACGGCCTCGCGCAGGAGCGAGGTCAGGGTCACAGGGCGAGCACCTCGTCGGCGCGGGCGAGCACGAAGGGATCGTGGGTGGCGACCACCACGGTTCGGCCGGTCGACGCGGCCTCCCGCAGGGCGTCGAGCACGATCGTGGCGTTGTCGTGGTCGAGGTTGCCGGTGGGCTCGTCGGCCAGCACGATCGCCGGGTCGTTGACCAGAGCCCGTGCGACCGCGACGCGCTGGGCCTGGCCGCCCGAGATCTCGCCGGGCCGGTGGTCCGCGCGCGCCTCGACCCCGAGCCGGTCGAGCAGCGCCAGTGCGCGACCTCGACCCTCGGGCGTGGGACGGCCCGCGTACAGCGTCGGTTCGAGCACGCCCTCCAGCACGGTCCGGGTGGGGTCGAGCACCGCGTCCTGGAACACGAAGCCGATGCGCTCGGAGCGCACCGCGGAGCGCCGCGCGTCGGACAGGGTGTCGGCGCGCCGGCCAGCGACGTGCACCTCACCCCGGACGGGCCGCAGCATGAGCCCCAGCACGTACAGGAGGGTCGACTTGCCGCGCCCCGACGGTCCGGTCACGGCGGTCACAGCCCCCGGGGTGAAGGTGTGCGTGAGTCCGCCGAACAGCTCCTCGGCGCCGCGTCGGCGGTAGGCGAAGGTCAGGTCACGGACCGCCAGCTGCGCGGCCACGTCGTCAGCTGTCACCGACGGTCCCCGTCGCCGCCGCTGCCGCTCCCACCGGGTCGGTCCCCACGACGACGACCTGGTCCCCGAGCGCGAGCCCGTCGACGACCGCCATCCCGTCGCCCGAGCCGCGGACGGTCACGGGACGCTGCTGCCCGTCGGGCCCGAGGACGTACGCGCCTCCGCTCGCATCGGTGTGCACGGCGGCCGCCGGGACCCCCGGGCCGTCGACCTGGGGCACGACGTGCACCTGGGCCGTGAGGTAGGTGGTCTCCTGACGGGGCAGCAGCCCGCACTGCGCGCCGCAGACGAGCGAGCCGTCGGGCGCGGCGAGCAGCAGCACCACCTGGCCGTCGTTCGAGGTGCCGGGCGCGACGCCGGTGATGACCGCGGGCCACGTCATGCCGTCGAGCAGCACGTCGAGCTGCGCCGCCGGCGGGATGAGGTTCGCCTGGTCTGAGGTCAGGACGAGCGTGAACTCGGGGTCGCGGACGCGTGCCGTGACGGCCGGCTCGCCGCCGGTCAGCTGGAGCCCGCGCCGGATCGCCTCGTCGAGGACCACGGTGGCGGGCAGCGACGGTAGCGCGACGAGCAGGCCGAGCCGCACGGTGCCCGTCTGCTCCTGCCCGGTGGCCTTCTGCCAGGCCCGCACGGCCCGCGTCGTGCCCGGCCCGAACTTCTCGTCGGGCGTCGCGCCCAGGTGCCCGAGCACGGACAGCGCCTGCTCGAGCTGCAGCACGTCCGCGCCCGTCGTGCCTTCGGCCAGGTCGCGCCAGAACGGGACGTCGCCCACGACCGCCCGCACGACGTCCGCGCCCACGGCGTACAGCTCGTCGCCGACCTGGACGTCGTCGAGCGCACCGACCGACGTCACCACGCCGCTGAGCACGTTCGACGCGACCAGGTCGAACGGCTGGGTCACCGTCGCGTTGTACGTCGTGGTCCGCCCGACGCTGACCTGGGTGACCGTGGCGAGGACCGTCGCCTGCTCCTGGGCGGCGTCGGGCGGTGCCGTGGCGGTCTGGCGCCCCGCCCACCAGCCGCCCGCGACCGCCAGTGCGACCACGACCGTCAGTGCGAGCCAACGCACGGGTCTGCTGCCTTGCCGCCCAGTCTGCACAGGGGCCCCTTCGTCCTGACATCCAGCGAGCCGCGCCAGCATCGCACGGCGTCCATCGACGCGGAGGTGGTTTGGTGCCGCCCTCGCGAAACGCCCCCTGTCGGTCGCGCACCTGTGGGAGATTCGCCGGACGGGGGTGCCGGCACGTCGCGGGAGATGGCGGATGCGGATCCGGAGCGAGGCGGCGGCGATGGCGATGGCGGGCGTGCTGGTGCTGGGCGGCTGCACGGCGTCGGGAGACGCACCGACGCCCACCCCCACGGGAGCGAGGAGTCTCTCGCCGCAGGACGAGGCCCCCCTCGAAGCGTGGGAGGCGCTGTGGAAGGCCTGCCCCATGAACACGCCTCCGGCGCTGATCTGGGGCGAATGACGCCGGACGCCCGCTCGCGGACCGTCCGGCTCCGGGCTGGGCCATCGGCGCCGGTGCGGAGGTTCGGGGCCCCACGGGATACCGTCCGTGCATGATCGGTGCGGGCCTGGGACACACGTCGGACGACCCGATGACCCGCAGGATGAAGGCCCTGGCGTGCACGGCGCCGCTGCACGACCTGGACACCCGCAAGGGGCTGCTCGAGTGGGCCGAGGCGGACCGGTACCAGATGGCCGAGATCGCGCTGCACCTGATCGACCAGGTGACGATCGCGATGGACTTCGACCGTGGCGCGGACCATGAGCTGGTGGTCGCCCGGACCCGGCCGTTCGTCGCGTCGCAGGCGCCGGACCGGGACGGTGCGGAGCACGACCGGGTGGCGCGGTGGGTGCTCGACAACCTGATCAACGTGGGGTCGCAGGACCGCGGCTTCGAGGTCGTGTACGGGTCGATCGGTGCGGGCGGGGAGTACGAGCGGCGGACGTGGACGTTCAAGCTGCTCGTCGAGCTCGTCTCGGCCGAGGGTGACGTGTACCTGCGCTCGACCGACGAGGCGATCAACGTGCTGGTGGGCGCGCTGGACACCGACGTGGAGTCGGCGCAGGAGGCCGCGGAGACGAAGCTCGAGGCGCTGATCGCGGGGGGCCGGCTCTCGGACGCCCAGGCCGTCGCGATCGAGGCCCGCTTGCGGACCATCCAGTACGCGGACCGGCTGCGGCGCCAGCTCGAGGCCACCCGGCGCGACGTGCGGTCGGTGGACTGGGCGCGCGAGGTGCCGGACCTCATCGACGAGGCCCTGACCCACGTCGCCGCCAGGTTCCGCGCCGAGACGTCGATCCTCACGAACATCACGTCGGCGCGCGACGAGGCCGACGACCCGGTGCACAAGCGCAAGGCCGCCGAGCTGGTCGACATCGTCAAGGAGTGCGTGCGCCGCCACTCCCAGCTCCAGGCGCACCTGCAGCGGGCGGGCGCCACGTTCCGTGCCGAGCAGGACCGCCAGCAGTTCTCGGGGCCCCCACGCCGGGAGACCGTCGACCTGTTCGGCCAGCTGCTGATGCCGACCCTCGAGCTGCCCGTCGCGGACGCGACGAAGGTGACCGGAGCGTTCTTCCGATCGGGCACCGGCGTCGCGGTGCACGGCCTCCCGCGCCTCATCGACGTGGTCTACATGCTGCTCGCCCCGCCCGTCGAGCACGACGACCTGGGTGACGTGCTGCCCGATCCGGACCTGGCCCCGGCCGAGGACCCCGACGTGTTCAGCGCGGCCCTGTGGGACGAGGCGGACCGGCTGCTCACGGTCGACGGCGTCCCGCGGCGGCTGTCGGCGCTGCTCGCCGAGGCCCGCACGTTCGACCCGGCGCTGCCGCACCTGGTCGCGCTGCGCGTGCTGCACGCGATGGACCCCGAGGTCAGCACAGCGCAGCGGCAGGGCGACGACCAGGTGCTCGTCGCGGTCGACGACGGCACCGAGCTCGACGACCCGGAGTACGGGGGCGCGGACCTCATCGTGGGGCTCGCGACGATCGAGCCGTCGGCCCGGGTGGTCGACGCGGCCGCGCCCGACGACACCATCACGCACGACCAGGACGAAGAGGCAGTCGCATGAGCACCCTGACGGACGACGTCGCCGCCGCAGCCCGCCTGGTCGAGTGGGGCATGCGCCCCCGCCAGGTGCCCGCGCGCGACCTGGAGTACGCCGACCTGGTGCGCCGGCACGGCGAGGACGACACGTTCGCTGACCTGGTCAAGGCCGTCGCAGCGGGCCTGAACCTGCTGGTCCTGGCCGTGGACCCGCGATCGGGCATCGTGCTCGCGCCGCGGGAGGACTCGGTGTTCGCGGTGCGCATCGAGGAGTACGCCAAGCGGACAGCGCTCTCGAGCCGCGGCACCGACAAGGTGGTGCACGGCCTCGCGCACCTCGCGGTCGCGGCGCTCGCGTTCCCGCGGCCCGACGACCTCGCGAACGACGCCTATGTCGGGTACGTGACTGTCGACCAGGTCGACGGCGTGGTGCGCGACGCGTGCCGGGTGCTCGACGAGCGCGCGGCGCAGGCCGAGGAGAACCACGACCCGCTCGAGACGGCTCCCGAGCTCGAACGGGCCTGGCGTGCGTACGCGCGGCGCCCCGCGACGGCCGGCACCAAGGACGGCCGGGCGGCATCGGACACCACGCGCGGCATGGTCGCCAAGGCGGTCCGGTTCCTCGCCGAGCAGGGGTTCCTGGTGACGCGCAGCGACGAGAACGGTGGCGCGTACCGGACCACGCCCCGGTTCCAGGTCCAGGTCCGTGAGCTCGCGGCCAACGCCGCGTTCCGCGAGCTGATCGACCTGGGCGTCGTGACGGTCTCCAGCCCCGGCGGCACGCTGCACGCCGTCCACTCCGACACCCTCTGAGGTCAGCACCCCATGTACGAGCTCTCCCGGGTGCGCCTGCACTCCGTCGGTCCCAAGGCTGCGCGCTACCAGGACGTCACGATCGACCTGCGGGGGGTCGGCGCCCCCGTGACCGGTCCCGCGCAGCCGTCGTTCTTCGACGACCCTTCCGGGCGCACGCCGCGTCGCCCGTCGCCCGCGTCGGTGCTGTTCGCCGAGAACGGCAACGGCAAGTCGGTGCTGATCAAGCTGATCTTCTCGGTGATGCTGCCCGGCAAGCGGCAGGTCGTGGGGACCACGAACTCGCGTGCGCTCGAGAACTTCGTGCTCGCGGGCGACGTCGCGCACGTGGCCCTCGAGTGGCAGCACACGGTGACCGGTGAGGTCGTCGTGACGGGCAAGGTCTCGGCGTGGCGCGGGCACGCGGTGTCCTCGGACCCGACCCGGCTGGTCGAGAACTGGTACTCGTTCCGTCCCACCGCCGCGCTGTCGCTCGACACGCTGCCGCTCACCGAGGACGGCCGCCTGGTCGAGCTCGCGGGCTTCCGCGACCGGCTGGCCGACGCGCACAAGGACGACCCGGCGCTGCGGCTCGTGTGGGAGCAGACGCACGGCGTGTGGACCGAGCACCTGAACACCCTGGGCCTGGACTCCGAGCTGTTCGCGTACCAGCGCACCATGAACGCGGGCGAGGGCGAGGCCGCCGACGCGTTCACGTTCAAGAGCGACGAGGCGTTCGTCGACTGGCTGCTCACGTCGGTGACCGACGAGGAGGACCCGCGCAGCCTCGCGGACGTGCTCGACGGGTACGCCTCGACGCTCTCGCAGCGCGACGCGCTGGGCGCCGAGCACGACTTCGTCGCGGGTGCCCTCGAGCGTCTGACCCCGCTGGCCGGGGCCGCCGAGGCCGCCCGCACGGCCGCGACGGCCGACGCGCACGCCGCGCGGGCCGCGGGACGGTTCGCGGCGGGCATCCGCGCGCGGCTGGCCCAGGAGGAGGCGCGCGTCGGGCTGCTGCGGGACGGCTTCGAGACGGCGCAGGAGCGCGAGCGGGCCGCCGAGCACGAGCACCGGCGCCTGCGGGAGGTCGTCGCCGAGCTGCGTCGCCGGGTCGCGGGGCTGCGGCTCGCGCAGGCCGAGCGGGGTGCGGCCGAGCTCGACGCCGAGCTCGACGAGGCACGCACGACCGTCGAGGCGTGGCGGGTCACCGACGCGCTGCTCGCGCTCGGCGAGGCCCAGCAGCGGGCCGCGGCGCTGCGCGCGGTCGTGGGGGACCAGGAGAGCAAGGCCGCCCCGGCGCTCGCGGCACGCGAATCCGCGGCGACCCGGCTCGTGCAGGGCCTGCTGGCCCGGGCGGCGGCGGCCGACGCGCTGGTCACGGCGGCCGACGCACGCGCCGAGGACCTGCGTGCGCAGATCGCCGCGGTGAGCACCGAGGCCGACGCGCACGGCCGGGCCGCGGGTACGCACGGCGCCCGCGCCGACGAGCTCGACGAGCGCATCCAGGCCGCCCGGGCGGCTGTCGTCGCGGCCGTCGAGGACGGCGCCCTGGCGGCAGGTCAGGAGCCGGCTGCGGCCGTGCGCCAGGCCGAGCAGGCCGAGCGGGCCGTGACCGACCGGGTGCGTGAGGCCGAGTCCGGCCAGCGCCAGGCCTCCGACGAGCGGGTCGCGGCCGCGCAGGCCGCTCGCACCGCCGACCAGGCCCTCAGCGAGGCCCGGTACGCGGCCGCCGCCGCCGTGTCGGCGCACCGCGCAGCGACCGAGCAGACCGCCGCGCTCGCGGGCGAGGAGCGGCTCGCGGCGCTGCTCGGGTCGCCCGACGTGCGGCTGCCGGCCGACGTCGCGGCGCTCCAGGAGCGGCTGGTGGCCGCGGTCGCCGCTGCCGACCAGGAGCGCATGCACCTGCGGATGGCCGACGCGGCCGACCGCCGGGTGCTCGACGCCCTCGGCACGGGTGGCCTGCTGCCACCCTCGGCCGACGTCGCGGCCGTCAAGGACGAGCTCGAGCGCGCGGGCATCCCGTCCGCTGCCGGCTGGGAGCACCTGTCCCAGATGCCCGCGGCCGACCAGCAGCGCGCGCTCGCGGCGTACCCGCACCTCATCGACGGGGTCGTGCTGGCACCGCAGCACCTCGACCGCGCGCGCGAGGTGCTCACCGACGCCCGGCTGCTGCCGCGCAGCGTCGTGGTGGTCGGCAGCACGGCCACGCTCGCGCAGCTCGACGTGCCGCAGCCCGCGGGCCTGGGTCTGATCGTGCCGCCCAACCCGGCGATGTACGACGACGACCTGGCCGAGGCCGAGCGCCAGCACCTCGAGCAGGTGCACGAGCAGCGCATGGCCCGGCTCGACGAGCTGGCCGCGCAGATCGACGCCGACCGCACGCTCGCGGGGCGCCTCGAGCGCTGGTGCGAGGCGTACCCCGCCGACACCCTGGACGACCTGGCCGACGCCGCCGACGCCACGGCCCGCGCCCTGGCCGAGGCGGACACCCGCGCGCACGCCGCACAGGCGCAGCTCGACGCGGCCGAGCAGGCCGCGCACGAGATCGCACAGACCCTCGACGCCCTGCGCGCCGAGCAGGAGGCCGCACGCCGCCTGACCAGCCGCATCACGGTCCTGGCACGCGACGTCGAGCACCTCGCCGCCTCGACGCGTGCGCTCGCGGCCGCGCGCGAGGACGCCGACCGTGCCGAGGCCGCGGCCGCCGACGCCCGCCGCCGGGTCGCCGTGCTGCGCGAGCAGCTCGAGGCGACGCACGGCGACCGGCACGCCCAGGCCCGCAACGCGGACGACGCGCGCGCCGAGATCTCCGGGGTCGCCGGTGGCGGCTCGGCCGTGCACGCGGACGGGACCGCCCCCGCGGAGGACGTCCCGACGCTGCGCGCCGCCTACCGGGCCGCTGTCGACGCCTACGCCAAGGTCGAGGTCGGCACCGACCTGCGGGTCGACCTGGAACGCGCCGAGGTGCTCGAGTCCGACGCTCGCGCCGCGGTCGAGGGGCTGGCCCCCGCGACCCGCGCGCTCGCGGTGACGCTGCTCGCGACCCCGGACGGCGGCGACACGTCCGCGCGCGCCGCCGCAGGTCGCCGGGCCACGGCCCGGGTCCGCGAGCTCGAGGCCCGCGTGCGCGAGGAGGCCGAGGAGATCGGCCGGCTGCGCGCCGACCACCAGCGCTACCCGCGCCACGACCGGCCGCTCGAGCCGTACGGCGCCCCCGAGGACGTCGAGCACGGCGACGGGCTGGTCGCACGCGCCGCGGTCGACGAGGCCGCCGCGGGCGAGCGTCACGAGGAGGCGCAGCGGCACCTGCGTGACGCGGCCGAGCAGGTCGCCGAGCTGCAGCGCGACGTCGACGTGTACGGCGTGGTCGCCGAGCGGGTGCGCGAGCACCGGCCCGACGCCATCGACGAGGAGGCCGCCGAGCCGTTCGCGGGCGACCACCACCTCGCACGCGAACGCTGCGACCAGGTGCTCCGCGACGCCGCAACCGCCCGCACCCGCCTGACCGAGGCCTCGGCCGAGCTGCGCG
Source organism: Cellulomonas sp. P22 (assembly GCF_044392165.1). Taxonomy (NCBI): domain Bacteria; kingdom Bacillati; phylum Actinomycetota; class Actinomycetes; order Micrococcales; family Cellulomonadaceae; genus Cellulomonas; species Cellulomonas sp. P22. Next base: position 350,644 of record NZ_JBISBW010000007.1, on the reverse strand, counting down.
ACGCGTCCAAGGCGCTCAGCCGGTACGCCGCGAGCCCGCGCTTCGACGCGGTCGACTCGCTGGTGCAGCGCCAGGTGCGCGATGTCGACCTCGACGACCTGCCCGGTCACGCCGCCGAGTGGGAGGAGGCCCTGCGCCCCCGCCTGCGCACCCTCGGCGACGACCTGGCCCAGATCGACCGGCACCGCACCCAGCTCACCGCGCGCCTGCGCGGGCTCGTCGAGGTGGCCCTCGCGACGCTGCGCAGCGCCGAGAAGGTCTCCGCGCTGCCCGAGACGCTGGGCGACTGGGGCGGGCAGAGGTTCCTGCGGATCCGCTTCTCTGACCCCGACCCTGCCCTGCTCGACGAGCTGCTGGGCGGCGTGATCGACGCCGCCGCGGGGGCCCGGGAGCGCGGCAAGGGACCCGGGAAGCGCGACGGCATGAGCCTGCTGCTGCAGGGTGTGCACGCGGCGCTGCCGCAGGGCGTCCGCGTCGAGATGCTCAAGCCCGACGCGTCGCTGCGCACCGAGCGGGTGCGGATCTCCGACGTCGCGCACGTGTTCTCGGGCGGCCAGCTGCTCACCGCCGCGATCGTCCTGTACTGCACCATGGCCGCGCTGCGGGCCAACGAACGGGGCATGTCGGGGCGCCGCCACGCCGGGGTGCTGTTCCTCGACAACCCCATCGGGCGCGCGTCGGCCGGCTACCTGCTCGACCTGCAGCTCGGGGTCGCGTCGGCGCTCGGCGTCCAGCTCGTCTACACGACGGGCCTGTTCGACACGAACGCGCTGTCGGTGTTCCCGCTGATCGTGCGCCTGCGCAACGACCGCGACCTGCGCACCGGCATGCGCTACCTCACGGTCGAGGACGAGATCCGCGCGCTGCTCGACGCCCTGGGCGAGGAGGACGGCACCGGCCGGCTCACCAGCGCCCGCGTCTACCGCAAGCCCGCGGCAGCGACTGGCGCGCCCTGACCTGCAGTGCATGTCCGGGAGCGCAGAGGCGGCGTGGCGAGCGGGAGGTGCTGCTAACTTGTGCCCCGTGTCGCTCCCGTGGCGACGGCGACCATCGGGCAGGGGCAGCGATGAAGCTGGGAACGGCAATGGCGTGCGTGGTCCTGGTCGGGGCCTGTGCACTGACGGGGTGCTCGGCGGGATCGGACCCCGAGGGACTCACGACCCCTGCGGCGACGACGTCCACCGACCGGACACTGTCGGCCCAAGATCAGGCTGACCTCGACGTCTGGCTCGCAGAGCGCGCTGCCACCTTCTCGGTCACAGACCCACCGCAGGTCGACCGCATCCGGCTCGTGAGCCAGGCCGACACCGCGCAGACCCAGATCGACTGCCTGACCGCCGCCGGGTTCCCCGCGACCCTGACCGAGGACGGTCAGGGATGGCGGGTGGAGACTCCCGCCGGGCAGAAGGAGGCCTACGGGCTCGCGGCCTACACGTGCGCAGCCGAGTACCCCACCGACCCCGCGCAGGACGACAGCAGGATCACCGAGGCGCAGAAGAAGATCGCCTACACCTACCTCACCGACACCCTCGTCGCCTGCCTCGCCGACCACGGGTACGACATCACCGGGATCCCCGCCGAGGCGACATTCCTCGGTACGTGGGACACCGCCCGGTGGAACCCCTACAACCAGCTCCCGGCGACACCGAGCAACCTGCTGCGGGACTGCCCACCGAACACGCCGTCCGACCTGATGTGGGGCTCGTAGAGCGTAGGGAGGCGACTCAAATGCGCAGCGCCCCCGCCTCCAGGTGCAGCAGCGTCCGCTTGGCCTCGGTGCCGCCGGCGTAGTTGCCGAACGTCCCGTCGGAGCGCACCACGCGGTGGCACGGCACCACGATCGGCAGCGGGTTGAGCGCGCACGCCGTGCCGGCTGCCCGGACGGCCTTGGGGTTGCCCGCCGCGGTCGCGACCTGCGTGTACGACTCGGTGCGGCCGTAGCCGATGAGCGGCAGGTGCTCGACGACGACGCGGCGGAACCCGGACGTCAGGCGCAGGTCGAGCGGCAGGTCGAAGTCGCGGCGGTCGCCGGCCAGGTACTCGTCGATCTCCCGGGCGACGCGGTCGAGCCGCTGCGGGGCGCGCAGCACGCGCGGGCTGATGCGCCGGGCCAGGTCGTCGAGCACCTGGTCGTGGTCCTGGACGCCGAACGCGACGCGCACCAGGCCGACGTCGGTCGCGGCGAGCAGCAGCGGACCCACCGCGGTGTCGAGCGTGCGGTAGGCGACGTCGAGGACGCCAGCGTCGTGCGCGTCGTCCGCCAGCCGGCGGTGCAGCGCCTCGAGCGCAGCGGGGTCGTCGTCCCGCAAGAGCTGCGGGGGCAGCGTCGTGTCGGTGCCGGGGGTGGTGTCGTTCATCGGTCCGCTCCGTCCTGGGTCGTGCCCGGGTAGGTCGCCCTGAGCTTCCTGATGCCGTCGTGCGCGGCCCGTCTCGCCGCGTCGGTGCTGCCACCGAGCAGCGTGGCGACGTCCGCGAAGGGCAGCCCGCCGAGGTAGTGGTACGCGATGGACCGTCGCTGCCGGTCGGGCAGCGCCCGCACGGCCTGCCACACGTCGCCGTCGCCGTCGGGCATCAGGTCGCCAGACGCCCGCTCGGGCACCCGCGAGACGGCGACCGGGAGGTGCGCCCGGCGGCGCGTGACGTCGATGGCCTTGCGGTGCGCGATCGTCACGAGCCACGCCTCGACGTTCGCGCCGGCGGGCAGGTCCGGGTAGGCCTGCAGGGCGGCGAGGAACGTCTCGGACCACGCGTCGTCCGCGTCGACCGGACCGAGCACGGCTCGGCACACGCGCAGGACGCGTGCGCCGTGCTCGGCGACGACGCGTTCGAAAGGCTCGTGGGTGTTCATCACCAGGAAGACGCCTGAGGTGGGGAGGACGTGAGATCCCACCTTCCCACCGCGCACCCGATCCACGACCACGATTCCGACCGCCGGACTCGACCACGGCGATCGGGTGAGAGAAACGCCCATCTGGGTGTCAATCACCAGATAACTCCGCCCATCGATGTCGGGTATGCGAGATTCATCCGATCCGGCGCGAGGGCGACCGGTCGGTGCGGGCGTCCGCGCCACCCTTGCGCCGACCGGGGAGCACGATGCGGGCACGTTCGCTGTTGTTCGGTCTGGCCGCGCTCGTCGGCGTGTTCGCGGTGGCCCCCGACTCGGTGCTCGCGGCACCGACGGGGGTCTTCGCCCCGGCGTACGACGCGTCGACCGCGTCGAGCGTGCGCAACCTCGCGACGGCGCTGCAGTCGGCGCTGATGTTCGACGACGACGGGGAGATCACGAGCGCGGACGACCTCGCGGACTGGGGATGGACACCGGGCGAGCACCTGGCGGTGACCATCTGGGTCGACGGGAGCGACTTCCGGGTCGAGGCCCAGGACCTGCGCCCCGGCGCGAGCCGCTACGTGTACTCGTCGACCACGGCGTCGGTCGAGCGCGTCGAGGGCTCGAGCACAGGGCCGCGCCCCGAGGTCGCCGGCGTGACGTTCTCCCGAACCGCGTGACGAACCAGGCCCGATGGACCCGATGGAGGGGTGTCCCGAAGTCTCGGACTGACGCACGTCCCCGGCGTTTCGAGGTTCCGTGCTTACCATCCCCTGTGTGATGCGCCGATGAGACTTCGCCGTGCCCTGGCCCGCGTGTTCTGGACCCTGAGCCGATGGCGGCTACGGACCCAGTCGCTGCCCGACGAGGGTGCCGGCATCCTCATCGGTGCCCCGCACACGTCCAACTGGGACTTCGTCTTCATGCTCGCGGTGTGCTGGCACCACGGGCTCAACGTGCGCTACCTGGGCAAGCACACCCTGTTCACGGGACCGTTCGGCTGGGTCATGCGTGCGCTCGGCGGCATCCCCGTGGACCGCCGCAACCCTGCCGGTCTCGTGGACGACCTCGTCGAGCGGGTGCGCAAGGGCGAGCTGTTCTACCTGGTCGTCACGCCCGAGGGCACGCGCTCCAAGGGCACGTACTGGAAGTCGGGCTTCCACCGGATCGCGCTCGACACCGGGCTGCCCGTCACCCTCGGATACCTGGACCGCACCACGATGACCTCGGGCCTGGGGCCGACGCTGCGCATGACGGGCGACGTGCGCGCCGACATGGACAAGGTCCGCGAGTTCTACGCCGACAAGGCGGGCTTCAACCCCGAGCTGCGCACCGAGCCCCGGCTGCGCGACGAGGACCCCCTGCCCGACGGCACGGACCTGGACCGCGCCTGATCGTTACCGCGCCTGACCTGTATCGCGACTGATCTGGACCGCGGCGTGCGTACGCTTCGTTCCTGTGACCTCTACCCAGCCCAGCCCTCCGACCGGGTGGCGCCGGTCGTTCTACCGGATGCCCCTCTGGCTCTACCGTCACGGGTTGGGCGGGATGCTCGGTGAGCGCTACGTCCTGCTCACGCACACCGGCCGGGTCTCGGGTCAGCCCCGGCAGGCGCTCCTCGAGGTCGTCGACCGGGATCCTGCGACGGGCGCCCTGATCGTCGTCGCGGGCTTCGGGCCGCGCACCGACTGGTACCGCAACGTGCAGGTGCACCCCGACGTGACGACCCAGGTGGGTCGCGACGTCCGCCCGGCCCGGGCCGCGGTGCTCACCCCCGACGAGGCCGCCGACGTCATGGCCGTGTTCGCGCCGCAGCACCCGGTGACGGCCCGGCGCATCTCCCGGTCGGTCGGCCTCGGCACCGCGATCGAGGACACCTCGGCGACGCCCGACGCCCGGTGGCGTGCGGTGGGCGAGCGCACCCTGTTCGTGCGCCTCTCTCCGCGCTGACGCGGCGCGACGGCCTGACCAGCGAGCACGTGAGCCGGCCCTGACCGGTGCCGGGAGGCCTGTTGTGCTGGCGCCCACCCGGCCGGAGACTGGAGGGTGGAGCCCCCGGCTGACGGGAGGTCGGCATGGTGCTGGACCCGAAGTGCGTCCGCCGCGCGCAGCAGCCCTACGCGGCGATCCGCGCGGACGTGACGACGAGCACGCTCGAGCAGGAGGGCGCGCGGCTGCTCGAGGCGGTCGGGCTGTGGTTCGGGCTGCACGAGTTCCTGCCGGGCGGGCCGCCGCTGCGCCGCTACCTGGTGGTCGGCACAGGGACGCGGCTGCAGGTCGACGTGGGGTACCCGGTGGCGGCAGCCGCGCTGCCGATGCTGCTCGACGCGGTCGACGGGCACCAGAACGTGCACGTGGAAGAGGTGCCGTTCGCGGTCCGCACGGGTTGGGTGCCCGAGGGGATGTACGCGTGGGTCATGCACGAGGGCGAGCTCGACGATCTCCAGGAGACCCGCGACATGCTGCTGTGGTGGGTCACAGCGCACGGCTACGAGCTGGACCGGTGGCACACGGACCGCGGTGCGGTGTGGGGCGGGCGGATCGAGTACGACCTGACGGGCGGCCCGCCCGAGGGTGAGGAGGACCAGGTGTCCCGGATCGAGCTGGCCTACCGGCTCGCGTGAGGTCGGTCCCGGGGCTCGCGGCGCATGCGGGCGACGGGCGGCCCGCCCGGGAGCAGCGGTGCGGCCTGACCCAGAACGTCGAACCCCATCGCGGCGTAGTACGGCACGTTCGCGGCGTGGAAGGTCTCGAGGTAGCACGCGGTGCGCTGCTCGTCGGCCAGCCTGAGCACCTGCTCGACGAGCCGGCGACCGTGACCGCGGCGCTGCGCGTCGGGCCGTACGCCGAGCGCCTCGAGGTACCAGGCGTCGGCCGGGACGGCGTGCTCGACGGCGGAGGTCAGGCGCAGCAGCGCGGGGGCGCGCCGCCCTGAGCGCGCAGCGACCGCGGCCACCCGCGGCAGCGACCGCACCCACCGGACGGGGGTCAGGGGGTAGCTCCCGGGTGGGTACCAGACGGCGACCCCGGCGAGCCCGCGGGAGTCGGCCGCGGTCGTGACGTGACCCGAGCGCAGCGCGTCGTGCACAGCGAGCGCGTACATCGACCGCAACGTCGCGGCGCGCACCCGCGCGTCGGGCAGCACGTGCACGAAGCCCGGGTCGAGGTGCAGGGCGGCGCCGAGCAGTCGCGCGACGTCGTCGACGTCCCGCACCCCCACCCCCCGTTCGTGCATGCCCTCCACCCTGCCGCACCGGCCCGCGGCGGGTATCGGACCAAAGCCCCGTACCGCCCGTCGCTCTTCGTGGGGGGTCGACGAGGCCCGTGTGCCACGATGCGCGGATGGTCGACGACGACGAGCGCCCCGACGACGTGCACCCTGACGGTGCGTCCACCAGGTACGACGTGCTCGTGGTGGGGTCAGGTTTCGGCGGGGCGGTCGCGGCGCTGCGGCTGGCCGAGAAGGGCTACCGGGTCGCGGTGCTCGAGGCGGGGCGGCGCTTCGCCGACGAGGACTTCCGCACGTCGTGGCACCTGCGCACGTTCCTGTGGGCGCCGGCGGTGGGCTGCTACGGCATCCAGCGGATCCACGTGCTCAAGGACTCGCTGATCCTCGCGGGTGCCGGGGTGGGTGGTGGCTCGCTGGTGTACGGGACCACGCTGTACCGGCCGCTGCCCGAGTTCTTCCGCGACCCGCAGTGGGCCCACGTGACGGACTGGGAGGCCGAGCTCGCCCCGCACTACGACCAGGCGTCCCGGATGCTCGGGGTCACGCGGAACCCGTCGACGACACCCGCCGATCGGCTGCTGCTGCAGGTGGCGACGCGCATGGGGCGCGAGCACACGCACCACGCGACCGACGTCGGCGTGCTGTTCGGCGAGCCGGGTCGCCCGGTGCCGGACCCGTTCTTCGGCGGTGCGGGGCCCGATCGCACGGGCTGCACCGAGTGCGGGGGCTGCATGACGGGCTGCCGGGTCGGGGCGAAGAACACGCTGACCAAGAACTACCTGCACCTCGCGGAGCGGGCGGGCGTGCGGATCGTGCCCCTGAGCACTGTCACCGACGTGGTCCCGGCCGTGGGCGGGGGATGGGCCGTGCGCTCGCGGGCCACGGGTCCGGGCCCGGGCGCTGCCCGACGTCGCACGACGTGGCTGGCCGACGAGGTGGTGCTCGCGGCAGGCACCTATGGCACGCAGACGCTGCTGCACCGGATGCGGGCGACGGGTCGGCTGCCCCGGGTGTCGGCGCGGCTCGGTGAGCTGACCCGCACGAACTCAGAGGCGCTGCTCGGTGCGAGCGCCCCACGCGTGGACCCTGCGCGCGACCTGACCCGCGGGGTGGCCATCACGTCGTCTTTCTTCACCGACGACACGACGCACGTCGAGCCGGTGCGCTACGGCAAGGGCTCGAACGCGATGGCCCTGCTCTCGACGGCGCTGGCGCCCGGCGCGGCCACGTGGCGGCGCTGGGCGTCGGTGCTCCGGGCGTACGGGCGTGACCTGCGCAGGGCGCCCGTGGCGACGCTGCGGGCGTTCGCCCCGTACCGCTGGAGCGAGCGGTCCGTCATCGCCCTGGTCATGCAGTCGGCCGACAACTCGCTCACCACGTCTCTCGCGCCCCGCCGGCTCGGGGTGCTCCCGGTGCCGGCCCGGTGGCGGCGCATGACGAGCCGGCAGGGCCCGGGCGAGCCCAACCCCACCTGGATCCCCTCGGGCCACCGGGCCGCGACCCTGCTGGCCGAGGAGCTGGGCGGCGTCGCGGCGGGGTCGCTCGGCGATCTCGTCAACATGCCGATGACGGCGCACTTCCTGGGTGGCTGCCCGATCGGGGTGACCCCGCAGGACGGCGTGCTCGATCCGTACCAGCGGGTCCACGGCTACCCGACGCTGCACGTGGTGGACGGCTCGGCGGTCTCGGCGAACCTGGGCGTGAACCCGTCGCTGACGATCACCGCGCAGGCCGAGCGTGCGCTGTCGCTGTGGCCGAACCGGGGCGACGTCGACCCGCGCCCGGCACCCGGGGAGCCGTACGTGCGCCTCGACACGGTGGCCCCGCGTCACCCGGTGGTGCCTGCCGGGGCTCCGGGGGCGCTCCGGCCCGTCACCCGGCCCCGGAACGTCTGACCCGCCGGGCCGCGCACCGGACACGTTCGTGATCTTCACCGATCGTGTGCGTCTCCGGGCGTCCGATCCGGTGGGTCGAGGCCGGCTCCTCGGGCAGGATGGGCGGGCGCGACGCGTGGGCGACCGTCCACCAGTGCGGCTCGAGCAGCAGGCGAGGGGCGACATGAGCGACACGACCGCAGGTCAGGTACACCTCCGCGGCGGGGTGACGCCGCACGGGCACGCCGTCCGGGGTCGACGTCTAGCCGTGGGTCGAGCCGGTCGGGCGACGGCGGGGGTGCTGACGGTCGTGGTCCTGGCGACGGGGCTGGTCGGCTGCACGTCGGACGAGCCCGGCCCCGAGGGTGCGGCGGATGCGCTCGCGGAGGCGCTGGCCACCGGCGACTTCGCGAAGGCGGGCCTGGTCGGTGCGACGCCCGCCGAGGCGGCGGCCGTACGGGACGAGGCCTTCGCCGGGCTCGCGCCGTGGGTGCCGACGGTCGAGGCCGGGGCCGTGACGGTCGACGAGCAGGACGACGCCGCCGCCACGGCCACCTTCGCCTACACGTGGGACGTGGACTCCGGTGACGTCGACTGGACCTACACGACGCACGCACGGCTCGAGCGGGTCGAGGGGGAGTGGCAGCCGCAGTGGTCGCCCGCCCTGCTGGCCCCCGACCTGGTCGCGGGCGAGACACTCGGGGTGCGCCGCGAGCGGGCCGCACGGGCCGACGTGCTGGGGGCCGGCGGCTCGGTGCTCGTCGAGGACCGCCCGGTGCAGCGCATCGGCATCGACAAGACCCGCGTCGACGCGGTCGGTCAGGACGCGGCGGCACGCGAGCTCGCCGCGGCCCTCGAGATCGACGCCGACGCGTATGCGGGGCGGGTCGCCGCCGCGGGCGAGAAGGCGTTCGTCGAGGCCATCGTGGTGCGGGACAACGACCCGGCGTACGACGTCAGCGCCCTGCGCACGCTCGTCGGCGTGAACGTGGTCCCCGACACGCTGCCCCTGGCCCTGACGCGGCGGTTCGCCCGGCCCCTGCTGGGCAGCGTCGGACAGGCCACCGCCGAGATCGTCGAGGCCTCCGACGGGGCGATCGCCGCGGGTGACCTGACAGGGCTGGGCGGGCTGCAGAAGCAGTACGACGAGCAGCTGCGCGGTCGCCCGGGCCTCACTGTCGTCTCGAGCAACGGTGCGGCTGACCGCGAGCTCTTCCACCTCGACCCGACACCGGGCCAGCCGCTCGTCCTCACGCTCGACCCCACGCTGCAGGAGGCCGCGGAGCAGATCCTCGAACCGGTGGTGCCGGCGAGCGCGATCGTCGCGCTGCGGCCCTCGACGGGCGAGGTGCTGGCTGCTGCGAGCGGCCCGGGTGGCGAAGGGCTCTCGACCGCGACGGTCGGCACCTACGCGCCGGGCTCGACGTTCAAGGTCGTGAGCACCCTCGCGCTGCTGCGTGCGGGGCTGACCCCGACGAGCACGCTGAGCTGTCCCGCGTCCACGACCGTCGACGGGCGCGCGTTCTCGAACTACCCCGGCTACCCGGCGAACCGGCTGGGCGACATCACGCTGCGCACCGCGCTGGCGAACTCGTGCAACACGGCCTTCATCGGCGCCCGGGACACGGTCGACCAGCAGGCGCTCGCGGATGCGGCGGCGAGCCTCGGGCTGGGCGTCGACGCGGCGGTCGGCTTCCCGGCGTACCTGGGGTCGGTGCCGGGCACCGCCACGGGCACCGAGCACGCGGCGTCGATGATCGGCCAGGGCAAGGTGCAGGCCTCGCCGCTCGCGATGGCCGTGGTCGCGGCGTCGGTGGCGCAGGGTGCGCGGGTCACGCCCCGGCTGGTGGTCCCGGCCGAGGGGGCAGCCACGGAGGGTGCTGCGGCGGAGGGTGCGACCGCGACAACGACCGCGACCTCGGCCGCACCCGCGGCTGCGACCCCGGCTCCCTTGACCGAGAGCGAGGCCGCGGCCCTGCGCGACATGATGCGCGCGTTCGTGACCGAGGGTGGCGGCACGTTCCTGCTCGACGTCCCCGGCCCCGAGGTGCTCGCGAAGAGCGGCACGGCCCAGTTCGGCTCGCAGGACGCGTTGCGCAACCACACCTGGATGATCGCGGTGCACGGCGACCTCGCGGTCGCTGTGTTCGTCGAGGACGGCGACTTCGGCACCACGACGTCGGGGCCCCTGCTCGAGGCGTTCCTGCGCGCTGCCGCCTGAGGGTCGAACCCCCCCGCACCGCTCGGCGGTGACGGGGGGTTGGCCTCTGACCGGCCTCGGGGGGCACGGTCAGAAGCCCCGCGCTGTGGGCGTGGTCCGCGGCAGCCCCCCGCGTGCGCGGCAGCGCCCGCGGTACGGACGACCCCCCCTGCGTGTCGCCCGCACCGCCTGCCCAGCGCGGCGGGTCCCTCTGTGCGAGAGATCCCCGTCCTTGATGAGATGTCCGCGATCCGCTCGGAATCACCACACGATCACTGTGATCTGAGTCACAACATCATGGACCGAGCCGTGTCGCGGCGCCACCCGGTCTGGATCGTCCGTTTGGTCCGACTGGGTGATGTGCGGCTGCACAGCCGACCTCGTCCGTCGAAACGCTTCCATCCGCGTCTCACCTGCGTCTAATGTCACACCTGTCAGCGAACAGGCAAACCCTCCGCGAGGAGGGGACGCAAAGCCACGGGACCCACGGGGTCAGCCGGGCTACCGAAAGACAGGACACGACATGGACCAGCGCGGCAGCCTCGGGCCCTCGGAGCCGACCGATACCGATATCGCCCCTCTCGAGCGCTCCCACGAGCTCGGCGCCTCCGCCGCCCGCCTCCAGGCCTGGGCGCGCATCGCCGCCTCCCGCGCGGTGCGCCACGACCTCGTCCCGGCCCAGCGGGACTACGCCGCGATCGCCTGACGCGACCCCGGCGTCGACCCGCCGGAGGCATATGTCCTGGTTCGGGGGGACATGGGTGGTGTGCGGCTCTAGCATCGAGGTGTCAGACCTGCTCCGGAGGCCGCGTCACAGGGCCGATGGACGGCCACGCGGACCTCGGGAGCGGACATGTGGGACAGCTGGTGGGACTTCGTCTGGGTAGCCGTCTGGGCCTTCTTGTTCATCGTCTATCTGATCATCTTGTTCCAGATCCTCTCGGACCTGTTCCGCGACCGGAAGCTCAGCGGGTGGTGGAAGGCGCTGTGGGTCATCGGGCTGGTGATCTTCCCGTTCCTGACGGCGCTGCTGTACATCATCTTCCGGGGCACGGGGATGGCTCACCGGCAGGCCGAGGCGGTTGAGCAGGCGCAGACCGAGGCTGACCAGTACATCCGGCAGGTCGCGGGACGGTCGCCCGCGCAGGAGATCCAGCACGCCAAGGAGCTGCACGACGCGGGCGTCATCAGCGACGCCGAGCTCGCGCAGATCAAGGCCAAGGCGCTCGGCTGACCTGACCGGTGGGGCTAGAGCTCGTGGGTGCGCTGCAGGTAGCGCATCGCGGCCCACCCGAACGGGATGCGCAGCCAGTAGGTGACCACGCGGAAGAGCAGTGCGACCGAGGCTGCGACACCGGGGTTCACGGCCGTCGACAGCAGGAAGATCAGGCTCGCCTCGACGGTGCCGATGCCGCCCGGGGTGGGGACGAGCGAGCCTGCGGTGTTGCCCGCGAGGTAGATGAGCGCGACCTGGACCAGGCTCAGGTGCTGCCCGAAGGCCAGCAGGCACGCCTCGAACGCGAACACGTAGCCCATGGTCATGAGCACGTTGCCCGCGATCGCGAGCGCGAGCCGCTTGGGCTCCCCGACGACCTCGATGAGCCGGGGCCACGTCTGGCGCAGCGTCGGCAGGGTCTTGCGCAGCACCCACTGGCGCACCTGCGGGACGAGCAGCAGCGCCGCGATGGTCGCCGCCACGGCGCCGATCACGATGAGTGTCGTCGGGGTGACGGTGAACCGGGTCGCCTGGTTCGAGCCCGACGCGATCGTCAGGACCACCAGGATCAGGATCGTCACGACGAACTGCGAGACCTGCACGAGCGCGACGGTCGCGACGGCGAGCGAGGTCGCCACCCCCCGCCGGGTCAGCATGCGCAGGTTGAGCGCCGCCGGCCCCAGGCCCGCAGGCGCGGCCAGTGCCACGAACGTCGCGGCCGTCTGGGTGAGGGTGGCCCGCCACAGCGACAGCTTCACGGGTGAGTACGCGACGAAGGCGAGCGCCCCGCCGAACAGCGTCGACATGCCGAACAGGAAGCCGACCACGCTCCAGCGCCAGTCGCTGTCGGAGATCGCGTGGGTGATCTGCTCCACGTTGATGGTCGCGAGCACGACCACGATCGCGGCGACGGTCACGACGATGGACAGCACGGTGCGTGCACCGAAGCGCACGAGCTGCTCGGGCTCGACGTCCGCCTCGGGCAGGCGCTGCACGAGCGCCGAGCGCAGCTCGGTGAGCACCTCGGGGTGCTGGCGCATCTCGTCGCGGGTCTGGCGGGGGAGCGCGACGGTCTGCAGCAAGGGACCGGCCGCGGCGATGTCGTCGTCGGGCAGCACGGCGACCGCCGAGGCCATGGCCCGCTGCGCTCCCACCCGGAGCGCGAGCAGGGCGACCATCTGCATGACGTCGAGCCGCCGGGCGAGCTCGGACGAGGCGACGTCGCCGGTGGCCCACCCGACGATCCACACGACAGGCTGCCCGAGGAGCGAGTCGACGAGCACGGTGTCGCTCGTGAGCGCGCGGTGCGCGAGGCCGGCCTCGTGCGCGATGCGCAGCTGCTGCCAGATCGCCTGGAGCGTGGCGTCGGAGATCGACTCGGGCCCCAGGTCGGCGAGCGGCACCGCGGCGCCGGGGTGCTCCTTGACGAGCAGCATCGAGTCCTCGGCCTCGGCGATGCGCAGCAGATGGGGCGTGCGGACCCCCGCGGAGCGCGCGGCGTAGGAGACCAGCGCTGTGCGCTCGGCGGCCTGGCGCAGCGACACGACCGAGCGTCCGTCGATGCCCCGCAGCCGCAGCGACCGCCACAGCCGCGACAGGGTGCCGATGACCTGCCGGTCGCCGTCGAGCACGATCACGTCGAGCCGCTGGTGGTCGGTGGTGCGCATCTCGTAGACGCGCGCGTCGGACGTGCGGTTGAGCGCGCGGGCCGTCGCGTCGATGTCGGGGTTCGCGGAGGGTGCGGGCGGCGCGGGGCGGCGCCGTCCGAACAGGCCGTGGTCGGCGGCGTCCGCATCGGCGTCGCCGCCGGGGACCCGCACCAGGCGCACCGGGTCGAAACCCGCGCGGCGGATCCCCGCGATCAGGCTCGCACCGTACGCACGCTCGGACTGCACCCCCGTGAGGTAGCGGACCCCGAGGCCCCCGATGCGCCCGACGAGCAGCGCGACAGCCAGGCCCGGCAGCGACACCTGGCCGGTGATGAGCACCACGCCGATCGCGATCCACAGCAGGTTCCACGACCACGCGACCGAGCGTCGGCGCGTGCGCGGCCCGCTCGCGCACAGCAGGCCGACCAGCAGTGCGACGTACCCGGGCACCGTGAGGGTCCACGTGTCCCCGAGACGCACCGACATCCCGGAGATGAGCGCCTTCGAGCCGAACGTCTCGAGCGCCCACTCGACGCCCGTGCACAGCATGAGGGCGGCGATGCCCGCGACGAGCGCCTCGAGCAGCTGGCGCCCCAGGCGCCGTAGGGCGAGCTCGGTGAGCACCGCCACGGGGACCACGATCGTGACGAGGCCCTCGAGCACCGCGACCGGCAGGAAGAGGATGCGGCGCAGCACCGTCGCGAAGCCCTGCACGTCCTCCGCGACGCCCGTGGTCGTGTTCTGCGCGTAGGTCGCGAGGATCAGCACGACGACGATCCCGAGCGCGCTCAGCACCACGTTCAGCAGGTCGGTCGGGTGGTGCACGCGGACGGTCGGGGTGTCCTGGATCTCGACGCCGTCGATCGTCTCGGTCAGGGGGGTGGCAGGGGCGCGAGGGTCGTCCGGGCTCTGGGTGCGGCTGGCGCCGGCAGTGGTGCTCGGCGTGTCAGGCATACCGGCGAGTCTAGGGAGCGGTGCCCCTCGAGGCAGGGAGAACAGGCGGGGAGGTGGTCGTCGGGCACCGGATCAACCGGGCCAACAGGAGGAATCCCCGGTCTGCGCACTAGCGTGATCGGCAGGAGCGCCGCACCCGTGGGCAGCGAGGCCCGCCCGGCGCCCGGGGGAGGTCCCATGGCGGACGACGCCGTCTGGCTCGTGGCGCGGCGACGCGAGTGGTGGCTGCCGGTGCTGCGCGGGGTGCTGCTGGTGGTGCTCGGGTTCCTCATGCTCGTCGAGCCGCTCGCGACCGTCTCGACGCTCGTCTGGGTGTTCGGCGTCTTCGCCGTGGTCGACGGCCTGATCGCGCTCGGCCAGGGCTTCCTGCACCGCGGCACCCCCGGCGCGCCGCTGTGGATGGTGCAGGGTCTGGTGGGCGTCGCGTTCGGCGTCGTCATCGTGCTCTGGCCGGGGCCCACGGCGCTCGTGCTGTTCTACCTCCTCGCGATCTGGGTGCTCGTGCTCGGCGTGTTCAGTGTCATCGGTGCCGCCTCGATGTACCGGTCCCGTGACCAGGGATGGACGTGGGCGCTCGCGAGCGGGCTCGTCGCGGTGCTGTTCGGGCTGTTCCTGGTGCTGCGGCCGCAGGACACGGTCGAGGTGCTGGTGGTCGTCTTCGGCCTGTTCGCGTTCGTGCTGGGCGCGGTGCTGACCGTGTCCGGCTTCGCGCTGCGTGAGCGCCAGACCGGGTGAACGCCAGACCGGGGAGTGAACGGCGCGCGGTGCTGGGCGCTCGCGACTCGGGTCAGCTCAGGCCGAGCGACGTGCGCAGCTCGGCGGGCAGCAGCGCGTAGCCGACGAACGCGACCACGTCGAGCAGCGTGTGCGCGACCACGAGCGGCATGACGCGCCGCTTCCGGCGGTAGTACTCGGCGAAGACGACGCCCATCACGACGTTGCCGAAGAACGGGCCGATGCCCTGGTACAGGTGGTACGAGCCGCGCAGCACGGCGCTCGCGGCCACGATCGCTGCGGGGTGCCAGCGCAGGTCACGCAGCCGCTCGGACAGGTAGCCGACAGCGATGACCTCCTCGAGCAGCGCGTTCTGCAGCGCCGCGAGGACGAGCACGGGCACCGTCCACCACGCGGCGTCGAGGGCCGAGGCCTGGACCTCGACGGTGATGCCGATCGCCCGCCCCACCGCGTACAGCG
Source organism: Cellulomonas sp. P22 (assembly GCF_044392165.1). Lineage (NCBI taxonomy): Bacteria > Bacillati > Actinomycetota > Actinomycetes > Micrococcales > Cellulomonadaceae > Cellulomonas > Cellulomonas sp. P22. The sequence goes on along the minus strand of NZ_JBISBW010000007.1, from coordinate 335,498 downwards.
CGAGGCCCGGGATCCCGATCAGCGCCGCGAGGCCCGCGCCGATGCCGAGGTCGCGCCACGGCCGGGTCACGTCGAGGCCGATGCGCCGCACCGCGCTGCGACCGTTGGCCGAGAGCAGGTACAGCGCGAGCGCGACGGGGACCAGCGCGAAGCCGATGCTGAGCAGCTGGTAGGTGAGGTCGAGGTAGGGGCGCGGCGAGCGGCTGGGGTTGAGCGTCGTGGACTGGTCGGACAGCGGCGGGCCGGCGGTGAGCCGCCCGGCGATGTTGACGAGCGCGTAGACGCCCGACCTGCCGAGCGAGAGGCCCAGCACGATCCAGATCTCGGTCGTCAGGCGGCGCCGGATCGCGCCCGCGCCGGGTGCCGGCGCAGTCCCCAGGGTGCTCACGCCCCGAGAGTAGACGGGCCCGGGGCGCCGGTGGGGGCTGTCGATCACGTGCCTCGCCGTCGGCTGCTCCACATGGCTCTCGCTGGCGGTGGAGGCTTCCTGGTCGGCGTCGGATCGAGCATGATCGCAGGCAGCCTCTCCACGCACGTGCGCAAACGCGTCGAGGACGCGGGCTGTGCAGCGTTCGAGCGTGACACCCGCACCCTGACCGACCCGCTGGGAGGAGCTCGATGACCGCACCGGTGATCCAGGTCGACGGGGTGACGCGCCGTTTCGGTGACGTCCTGGCCCTCGACGACGTGTCGCTCACCGTGCACGAGGGCGAGCTCGTGGGGCTGCTCGGTCCCAACGGCGCGGGCAAGACGACGCTGCTGAGCCTGGTCAGCGGGCTCCGGCGCCCCGATGCCGGGACCGTGCGGCTGTTCGGCCGCGACCCGCGCGACGCCGCCGCCCGGATCGGGCTCGGCACCACACCCCAGGAGACGGGCCTGCCGCCCTCGCTCAAGGTCGGCGAGGTGGTCGACTTCGTCGGACGGCACTACCCCGACCCGATGCCGCGCGACGAGCTGCTCGCCCGGTTCGGGCTCGAGGAGGTCACGCGTCGCCAGACCGGCGGCCTGTCCGGCGGCCAGCGGCGGCGCCTGGCTGTGGCCCTCGCCCTCGTCGGGCGGCCCCGGCTCGTGCTGCTCGACGAGCCCACCACCGGGCTGGACGTCGAGGCCCGGCACATCCTGTGGCGAGCGCTGCTCGACTACCACGCCGACGGCGCGACGGTCGTGCTCACGAGCCACTACCTCGAGGAGATCGAGGCCCTGGCCCGGCGCGTGGTCGTGGTCGGGTCCGGCCGGGTGCTCGTCGACGACACGCTCGAGGCCGTGCTCGACGTCGTCTCGGTGCGCCGCGTGCTGGTCTCCGTGCCGCACGCCGACGCCGCCCGGCTCGCCGCGCTGCCCGGCGTGGTCGGCGTCCGGCGCGACGGCGAGCGCTGGACCCTGCTGGCCGCCGACGCGGACCAGGTGGTGCGCGAGCTCGTGCGCACCGACGTGCCGTTCAGCGGGCTCGAGGTGCGGGGCGCCTCGCTGGAGGAGGCGTTCCTCGCGCTCACGGGCACCACGGCAGGGGCCGAGGAGCCGTCCGCCGCCGCCGAGCGCGAGGCCGCAGAGCGGGCCGCCGCCGAGCGACGGCGCTCCGAACGGCGCAGCGCCGAACGGCGCGTGACCGAGCGCCGCGTCTCCGTGCACCGCGACTCCGTGCACCGCGACGTCGCGTCTGAGCGCCGGGTCGACGGTGATCGCCGGGGCGCGGGGGAGCGGCGCGAGGACCCGACCGACGACGGCGACCCGCCCGACGACCCTCCCACCGAGGAGGCACCACGATGACGGTGCAGACGCTCCCGGCCGGACCTGGCCGATGGCTGGGCCTGGCGCTGCTGCACGCGCGCTACAGCTTCCTCGAGACCGTGCGGCTGCCCGTCGCCGTGATCGGCAACCTCATGTTCCCCGCCCTCGCGATGTTCTTCTTCGTGGTGCCGCAGCGGGCGATCGCGCAGGACCCCGTCGCGTCGACCGCGGCCGTGGCCCAGCTCGGCACGTTCGCGGTGATCTCGGCGTGCATGTTCTCGTTCGGCGCCGGTGTCGCGGAGGACCGTGCGCTGCCCTTCGACCCGTTCCTGCGGACCCTGCCCGCGGGCGCCGGGCCGCGCATGGCCGGGCGGGTGCTCAACGGGATCGTCTGGTGCTTCCTCGCGCTGGTGCCGCTCGTGGTGATCGCGGCGTTGTTCACCGCGGCCCGGGTGAGCGTGGGCCAGCTCATCGGCGGGCTGGCGATGGTGCCCGTCGTCGCGCTCGTGTTCCTGCTGCTCGGCCTGTCGATCGGCTACTCGCTGAGCGCCAAGTCGGCCATCGCGGTGGTCCAGGCTGTGCTGTTCCCGCTCGCGTTCGCCGGTGGGCTGTTCATGCCGCCCGAGATCTTCCCTCCGTGGCTCGAGACCGCCTCGCGGGTGCTGCCCACCCGTGCGGCCCGCGACCTGGTGGTCGAGGTCGTCACGGGCGCACCGGCCTACGCGCTGGCCCTGCCCGTGCTTGTGGCCTGGGGAGTCGTCTTCGCAGTCCTGGCCGTGACGGCCTACCGCCGCGACGAGGGCCGCCGCTTCCGCTGAGCCCGCAGGGGGTGCATGGTGTCGAGGTCCGACGTGCTCGTACGGAGCGCCGAGCGAGCCGACGTCGCGGCGATCTGCCAGTTCGGTGAGGCGCACATCCGTCCGCACTACACGCCACTGATCGGCGCACGAGCAGCCGACGCGCAGGTGCGCGCGTGGTGGAGCCAGGTGCAGATCGACGCGGCGGTGTCCGAAGGGCTGGTCGTGGTCGCCGAGGTCGACGGTCAGGTCGTGGGTGTCGGGCAACGGGGCCTGAGCGGCGCCGACCAGGTGATCTACAAGCTGTACGTGGACCCGCAGCGCCGTGGCCGGGGGGTGGGGCCTCGGCTCGTCGAGGCTCTGATCCAACAGCTGCCCTCGGGCAGCGTTCGGCTCTGCGTCGAGCACTTCGCGGCGAACGAGCGCGCCGGGTCGTTCTACGAGCGCGAGGGATTCACCACCGAGCGGGTCGAGCCGAACCCCACCGGCGACCGGGCGCTCGACGTGGTGTGGCGCGCCCGCGACCTCTGAGCCGGGGCCGGGAGACGCGCGCGACCCCCGCCGCTCGTGGAGCGACGGGGGTCGGGCTGCGTCAGTGGAAGCGGCGCAGCCGCAGGGAGTTGGACACGACGAGGACCGAGGAGAAGGCCATCGCCGCGCCGGCGATCATCGGGTTCAGCAGACCCAGTGCCGCGAGCGGGATGGCCGCGACGTTGTAGGCGAAGGCCCAGAACAGGTTCTGCTTGATGATGCGCAGGGTCGTGCGGGCGAGCCGGATGGCCTCGGGAGCGGAGCGCAGGTCGCCGCGCACCAGGGTCAGGTCGGCCGCCTCGATCGCGGCGTCCGTCCCGGTGCCCATCGCGAGCCCCAGGTCGGCCGTGGCGAGCGCCGCGGCGTCGTTCACGCCGTCGCCCACCATGGCCACGTGCGCCCCGAGGGCCTGCAGACGGCGGACCGTCTCGGCCTTCTCGGCGGGCAGCACCTCGGCGATCACGTCGTCGTCGGGGATGCCCACCGCCCGGGCCGCGACGCGTGCCGCACCCAGGTTGTCGCCCGTGAGCAGCACGGGTCGCAGCCCCAGGTCGCGCAGCTCGCGCACGGCCTGCGCCGACGTGGCCTTGACCGGGTCGCGCAGCACGAGCACGCCGCGGGCGGCGCCGTCCCACGCGACCATCACGGCGGTCGCCCCGTCGGCCTCGGCCGCGCGGAACGCCTCGTCGAGGTGGTCGGTGCGCACGTCCTCCTGGGCGAGCCACCGCGGGCGCCCCACGAGCACACGCCGGGCGAGCCCGACGCCGTCGTGAGCGACGCGCACGACGCCGACGACGCCGTGGCCGGCCTCGTTGCGGAAGTCGTGCACCTGGTCGGAGCCGATCACGACCCCGTCCTCACCGACCCCGGCGGGGACGCGGGCGCGGCGGGCAGCAGCGACCTCGTCCGCCGCGTTGGCGACGGCGCGGGCGATGGGGTGCTCCGAGAGCGCCTCGACGGCGCCCGCGAGACGCAGCACCTCGTCCGGTGCCTCGGCACCGGCCCCGTCGGGGACCAGCACGTCGACGAGCGACATGCGGCCCTCGGTGACGGTGCCGGTCTTGTCGAGCACGATGGTGTCGACCGCGCGGGTCTGCTCGAGCACCTGCGGGCCCCGGATGAGGATGCCCAGCTGGGCGCCGCGTCCCGTGCCGACCAGCAGGGCCGTGGGGGTCGCGAGGCCGAGCGCGCAGGGGCACGCGATGATGAGCACCGCGACGGCCGCGGTGAACGCCGCCTGCACGCCACCGCCGCTCACGAGCCAGGCCACGAGCGTCACGACGGCCAGCACCAGCACGATGGGCACGAAGACCGCGGAGATCCGGTCGGCGAGCCGCTGCACGGGCGCCTTGCCGGTCTGCGCGGCGGCCACGAGCCGACCGATCTGCGCGAGCTGGGTCTCCTCGCCCACGCGGGTGGCGCGCACGACGAGGTGGCCCGACGTGTTCATGGTCGCGCCGGTGACCTCGTCGCCAGGGCCTACGTCGACGGGCACGGGCTCGCCCGTGAGCAGCGAGGTGTCGACGGCGCTCGACCCGGAGACGACGATGCCGTCGGTCGCGATCTTCTCGCCGGGTCGCACGGCGAACTCGTCGCCGTGGCCCAACCGGTCGATCGGCACGCGCTGCTCGGTGCGGCGCCCGTCGGGCCCGGTCACGACGAGCGCGACGTCCTTCGCGCCGAGGTCGAGCAGGGCGCGCAGCGCGTCACCGGCCCGGCGCCGCGAACGGTGCTCCGCGTAGCGACCGGCCAGCAGGAACGTGGTGACCACGGCCGCGACCTCGAAGTACAGCTCGGGGGCCGTGGCCATGTGGTCGGACGAGGCTGCCGGCCACAGGCTCGGCGACATCGTCATGCCGAGACGTCCCGCGCCGCCGAGCAGCAGCGCCCACAGCGACCAGCCGGTCGCCGCGATGATGCCGATCGACACGAGGGTGTCCATCGTCGAGGCGCCGTGCCGGGCGGCGCGGGCGGCAGCGCGGTGGAACGGCCACGCGGCCCAGGTGGCGACGGGCAGCGCGAGGACGGCCACGACCCACTGCCAGCCCGTGAACTGCAGGGCCGGGATCATCGACAGCAGCAGCACGGGGACCGAGAGCACGGCGGCGACGCGCAGCCGTGAGAGCAGGTCGTGGCCGCGGTCGGCGGTCGGGGCGGACGTGTCCTCGTCGGGCTCCATGTCGTGCCCGGGGGCCATCGAGTGGCCCGAGAGGGCGTGCTCGACCGGGTCCATGCCCTCGTGCTCGCCGTGCTCGTGGTGGTCGCCCGGCGCCGCGGGGGCTGCGGGGGTGGGCGCGGCCGACCCGCGGCGACCCGTGACGCGCGCGTCGTAGCCGGCCTTGCGGACGGCCGCGAGCAGCGCCTCCTCGTCGGTCGGGTCGGCGAGCTCGACGTGCGCGGTCTCGAGCGCGAGGTTCACGGTCGCGCTCACGCCAGGCACCTGGTTGAGGCGCTTCTCGACGCGCGCGACGCACGACGCGCACGTCATCCCGGTCACGGCGAGGTCGATGGTGCCGACCGGGGCCCGCGGGGCGTCCACGTGCCCGGACCGGTCGTCGGGGCGGGGTCCGGTGCTCACAGCAGCGACCCCTTGGGGGTCAGCGCGTACCCGGCCTCCTCGACGGCTCCCCGCACCGCGTCATCGGCCAGCGGCTCGTCCGAGACGACCGTGACCTGCGACGTGCCGCCCTTGACGAGCTCGATGCTGACGTCCTTGACGCCGGGCAGCTCGGTCAGCTCGGTGGTGACGGCCTGGACGCAGTGGCCGCAGGTCATGCCGTCGACGCCGAACGTGGAGGTGAGGGTCTGGCTCATGGTGGTTCCTTCCAAGGGGCCGGCCGTCATCGGCCGGGGATGGGGTGGTGCGGGGCGGGGGCTGTGGTCGGTCAGCTGCGCACGAGGCGCGCGATGGCCTCGCTGGCCTCGCGGACCTTCGCGGCGCCGGCCTCGGGGGACTCGCGTGCGGCGTCGACCACGCAGTGGCCGAGGTGGTCCTCGACCAGGCCGATGCTCACTGCCTGCAGGGCCTTCGTCACGGCCGCGATCTGGGTGAGGACGTCGATGCAGTAGGTCTCGTCCTCGACCATGCGGGCGATGCCGCGGACCTGCCCCTCGATGCGGCGCAGGCGCTTGAGGTAGTCGTCCTTGTCCTGGATGTAGCCGTGCACGGGACCTCCGTGGCTGGTGCGGTGGGCGGCCGGGTGCCGTCCGTCACGTGCAACACGGTACCCCTGGGGGGTATTCCCGACCAGGACCTCGGTCCCGACGGACCTGGGTGGTGACCGGCGTGCGCACACCACCACAGACCACCCCAGTTCCGCCCACATCGGGGCGGCGTGTCCCCTGACAGCCGGCCCTGCCCGGCGGCATCATGACCAGGCACCCTGCACCCGATTTCCCTGCGAACGAGGCGGCATGGACGACGCGACGATCAGCCTGGTGATCCTGGCCGGCTCCGTCGCACTGTTCATCTGGAACCGGCTGCCCGTGGGCGTCGTCGCGATCCTCACCGCGCTGAGCCTCACCGCGACCGGGGTGCTCGACGTCAGCACCGCGCTCGGCGGGTTCGGCGAACCCGTCGTCATCTTCATCGCCACGCTGTTCGTGGTGAGCGAGGGGCTCGACTCGAGCGGCGTGACCGGTTGGGCCGGCCAGGTGCTCACCGAGAAGGCCGGTGCCCACCGGGTGCTGCTGCTCGGAGCGGTCATGCTGCTCGCCGCCGTGCTCAGCGCCCTCATCACTCCCAACGGTGCCGTCGCCGCGTTGCTTCCCGTGGTCGTCGCCGCCTCACGGAAGGCGGGCGAACCCCCCTCGCGCCTGCTCATCCCGCTCGCGTTCGCGGCGAGCGCGGGCGCGCTGCTCACCCTCAGCGGCAGCCCCGTCAACGTCATCGCCTCCGAGGCGGCCCTGGACCTCGGGACGCAGGGGTTCGGGTACTTCGAGTTCGCGGTGGTGGGCGTGCCGCTCGTGCTCGTCACGGTCGCTGTCGCGCTGCTCACGGGCCGACGGCTGCTGCCGCACCGCAGCTCGGACGCCCTGCCGCCCGACTTCAGCGCACACGTGAGCACGCTCGTCGAGCACTACTCGCTCGACGACGGCGTCCACCGGCTCGTCGTGGCCCCGGCCTCGGGGCTCGTCGGGCAGCGCTGGTCCACGGTCGCTCTGGCCGACCACCCCGGGCTCAGCCTCGTCGGCGTGCAGCGCGCGGGAGGCCAGCCGGGCGACGAGGCGGCGCTCGCGCCGGACGACGCGCTCGTCGTGGCCGGGCCACCCGAGCAGGTCGCGGGCTTCGCGAGCGTGCACGGGCTGGACGTCACGATCTCGCCGTTCCTGCGCGGGGCCCAGGTCGAGCTGCTCACGCACCAGACGGGCGTCGCCGAGATCGTCATCCCGCCGCGCTCGCGGCTCGTCGGCGAGGTCGTGTTCCCGGGCATGGTGCGCGAGGGCGGCCTGCTCATCCAGGCCGTGCGGCACCTCGGCAGAGACCGCGGGCCCCGGCCCACGACGCTCACCGAGGGCGACGCACTGCTCGTGCACGGCCCGTGGACCACGGTCCAGGGGCTCGCGGGTGACCGTGACGTGCTCGTGGTCGACTGCCCCGACGCCGTCCGACGCCAGGTCGGCCCGCTCGGACCGCCCGCCATGCGCGCGATCGGCGTGCTGGTCGGCATGGTCGCGCTGCTCGCCACGGGCATCGTGCCCCCGGCCGTCGCGGGGCTGATCGCCGCGACGGCGATGGTCGTGCTGCGGGTGGTGCACGCGCAGCAGGCCTACCGGGCGATCTCGTGGCAGACGGTCGTGCTCATCGGCGGCCTGATCCCGCTCTCGACGGCCATCCAGGTGAGCGGCGCGGCCGACCTCATCGCCGACCTCATCGTCGACGTGGTCGGCTCGTCGAGCCCCTACCTGCTCATGGTCGTGCTCTTCGGGCTCACCGCGGTGCTGGGGCAGGTCATCAGCAACACGGCGACCGTGCTGATCGTCGTTCCCGTCGCGCTGGCCGCTGCCGCCGAGACCGGGATCTCGCCGCTGCCGGTGCTCATGCTCGTGGCCGTCGCGGGTGCCGCGTCGTTCCTGACCCCCATCGCAACCCCCGCCAACATGATGGTCATGGGCCCCGGGGGCTACCGCTTCGGCGACTACTGGCGCATCGGGCTCGTGACGATGCTGGCGTGGCTCGCCGTCGCCCTGCTCGTGATCCCCACCGCGTGGCCGTTCGTACCCGCCTGACCGCAGCCGTGACCGCAGCGCCCAGCCCCCGACGTCCGACAGGAGACCCACCGTGAGCACCGACACCCCGAGCAGCGACCCGCTCGATCTCGTCCCCTCGGCCGCGGCGGTGCGCGCCGTCGCCCTCGACGTCGTGGCGCCCGCGGGTCTGGAGCCCGACGTCACGCTCGGGGTCCCGGTGCCGAGCGAGGGGGACGTGCCCGCGGTGCTCGGGCTAGACCGCGAGCAGCTGGCCCGCTGGGGCTTCACGGGGCGCACCGGGCAGACGCTCGTGCTGCCCCGCGCCGAGGGCACGCTCGTCGCGGTGGGCACGGGCGTCCCGAAGGAGCTCGACGCCGCTGTGCTGCGCGACGCGGCAGCGGCCTACGCCCGCGCGGTCCCGCGCGACGCGGTCGTCACCACGACCCTCGCCGACACCCCCGCCGTGGACGCCGAGGACGCCGGCGCCGCCGTGGTCGAGGGCGTGCTGCTGGGCCGCTACCGGTACGACGCGCTGCGCTCCGAGACGCCCCCGGGCGCCGGGGTCCCGCTCGAACGGATCGTGCTCGTGGTGCCCGAGGACCGCCTGGGTGGTGTGCGGCGCGGTGCCGGGCGCGGCAAGGTGCTCGCCCGGGCGGCCCTCGTCTCGCGGGACCTTGCGAGCGCCCCGGGCGGCCTGCTCACGGCCGTCGCCCTCGCCGACGTCGCGGTGCGGCTCGGCGAGACGGAGGGCTTCGACGTCGAGGTCTTCGACCGGGCCGCCCTCGAGGAGATGGGCTGCGGCGGCATCCTCGGCGTCAACGCCGGCAGCGCGCACGAGCCGCGCCTCGTCCGGCTCGCGTACCGCCCGGGGACCTCGCGCGCCCACCTCGGCCTCGTCGGCAAGGGCATCACGTACGACTCGGGCGGCATCAGCCTCAAGCCGTCCGACGCGATGCACGCCGCGATGAAGATGGACATGACCGGGGCGGGCGCTGTGCTCGCGGCCGTGTCGGTGCTGCGCGAGCTCGACGTCGCCGTGAGCGTCACCGCGTACCTGGCCTGCACCGACAACATGCCCTCGGGCACCGCGACGATGCTGGGCGACGTCCTGACCACCCGGTCGGGGCGCACCATCGAGGTCGTCAACACCGACGCCGAGGGGCGCCTGGTCATGTCGGACGCCCTCGCCCTCGCGGTCGAGGACGGTGTCGACGCCGTGGTGGACGTCGCGACCCTCACGGGCGCGTGCCTCCAGGCGCTCGGCATGCTCACCGCCGGGCTGATCGGCAACAACGAGGATCTGCAGCGCCAGGTCGAGCTCGCCGCCGCCCGCACCGACGAGCGCGTGTGGCGGCTGCCCCTCGACCGTCGCTACCGCTCGCAGCTCGACTCGCAGGTGGCCGACATCAAGAACCTGGGCGGGCCGTTCGCGGGTGCCGTGACCGCGGCCCTGTTCCTCGCCGAGTGGGTCGGCGACACCCCCTGGGCTCACCTCGACATCGCCGGTCCGATGCGCTCGGAGCACGACGACGCGTGGCGCACCGCCGGGGCCACCGGGTTCGGGGCGCGGCTGCTCGTCGACCTCGCGGCGGACTTCCAGACGCCGGGCGCCTGAACCCGCGCCGCTGAGCGCCGTCAGCTGAGAGGCCCCGGTCCGCGAGCGGCGGACCGGGGCCTCTCGTCGTGGGGTGCCTAGAGGTAGATCGACGCACCGCCCGGCCCGAGCGGCAGCCCGAGCAGGTACCAGCCCACCAGCAGCGCCGTCCACGCCACGAGCAGCGCGACCGTGTACGGCAGCATCAGCGAGATGATCGATCCGACGCCGATCTTGCGCTTGTACCGCTCGGCGAAGATCACGATGAGCGCGAAGTACGGCATGAGCGGCGTGACGATGTTGACGGGCGAGTCGCCCACCCGGTAGGCCGCGACGGCCAGGTTGGGCGAGATGCCGAGCTGGATGAACAGCGGCACGAAGATGGGCGCGAAGATCGCCCACTTGGGCACCACGCCGCCGATGAAGATGTCGATCACGGCCGTCATCGCGATCAGCCCGAGGATGAGCGGGACCGTGCCGAGGTTCGCGTGCTCGAGCGCGTCCGCCATGTTGACCGCGGCGATCGTGCCGAGGTTCGAGTAGTTGAAGTACGCGATGAACTGGCTGATGATCAGCAGCAGGAAGATGAGGCCGGCCAGGCCCGCGATGGTCTTGACCATGGGGTTGATGACGTCGGCGCTGTTCTTGATGGTCCCCGCGCCCTTGCCGTAGGCCAGGCCCATCACGAAGAAGAACAGCAGGATCAGGAAGATGATGCTGCCCATCAGAGGCGAGCCCTCGATCAGGCTGCCCGTCTCCGGGTTGCGCAGCGGGCCCCACGGCGGCAGCGAGAGCAGCAGCACGAAGGCGGTCACGCCCAGCAGTCCCCAGCCGGCCCACCGCAGGCCGCGCTGCTCCTCGGGAGTGAGGTCGTTCGACGCGGGCGCCGTCGCGGCTTCGTCCTCCGGCGCGTCCGCGGGGTTCCACGGGCCTAGGCGCGGCTCGACGAACTTCTCCGAGACCAGCGTCGCCACGATCGTCACGACGATCGTCGAGACGATCGAGAAGTACATGTTGCCGGTGATCGACACGTGCTGCGTCGGGTCGGCGATCGCCTCGTTGGTGATCTCGGCGAGCATCCCGTCGCTCGGGGTGATGAGCAGGTTGACCCCGAACCCGCCGCCCACGCCCGCGAACGCGGCAGCGATGCCCGCGAGCGGGTTCCGGCCCAGCGACACGTAGACGGCGCCGGCCAGCGGGATCAGCACGAGGTAGCCCGCGTCGGTCGCGATCGAGGACATCACGCCGAGGAAGACGACGATCAGCGTGATGAAGCGCGCCGGGGTGACCTTCACGAGCCGCTTGATGAAGGCCGAGATGAGCCCGGCCTCCTCGGCCAGGCCCACGCCGATCATCGCGACGACCACGACGCCGACCACGCCGAAGCCGTTGAAGTTCGACACCGTCGAGGTGAACAGGAACCGGATGCCGTCCGCGTCGAGCAGGCTCTTCGCGGCGACGGTGACGGTCTCGAGGTCGTCCTGGCCGAGCACGGCCTGCTCGAACGTGACCTCGGTGCCGAGCAGCGAGAACACCGCCGAGAGCACGATGATCAGGCCGATGAGCCCGAGGAAGATGATCGCCGGGTGCGGCACCTTGTTGCCCACCCGCTCGATGGTGTCGAGCGCCCTCGTGAGCAGGGTCCGACGTTCGACGGTCTGTGCAGTGGTCATGGCGACTCCGTAGCTAGCGCCGGGGGTCGTGCGGGCGGCCGTGTCCGCCTCGGCCGAGTATGGCGGAGCATCGGCCCGCTATGACCGGATTTGCCCCGTGTCGTGCGCACCGGGCAGCGCCTGGCTCAGACGGTGGCTGTGCCCCAGGACTCGGGGACGAGTCGCGCGGGGGTCACGTCGCGCAGCGAGCCCATCGGGACGGTGGCCTCGTAGACAGCCGCGTCGAGCTTCTCGAGCCCGAGCTGCTCCGCGAGGTCAGCGTCGTGACCCGTGTACGCCACCCGCGCCCGGGGTTCGCCGTCCGCGTCGGTCCACTGGTCGACGACGCGCACCTGCAGCGGGCCCCAGCTGGCCGAGACGTCGAGCTCGAACAGCTCCTCGACCTCGGCGCGGGCGACCTCACGCCGCCCGCGACCGCCGGCGACCGTCACGAAGCCGTCGAGCGCGGGGGTCCGCCCAGGCGGGGTCGCGAGCACGACCGTGCCGTCGGGCAGCACGTCGGCCGCGACGTACTCGTCGTGCCACAGCGCCATCGGCCCGACGAAGCGCGACAGCGGCGGCGTGCCCGGGCGTCCGGACCCCGCATCCTCGACCACCCAGCCGTGGCCCACGTCGGCGAAGCGGGCGAGCACCGACGACGACCCGTCGGCGTGCACCCGGACCAGCTCCGAGCCCGCGGGGACGCGCGAGTGCACCAGCCAGTACAGCGGCACGACCTCGTCCGGCACCGCCACGAACCCGGTACCCGTGAAGGGTGGCCGGTCGACGAACGATCCGCCGGTGCGCCGACGCGACGCCTCGTCGGTGCCGCCGACCGCGTCCTCGAAGCGCAGCTGCGCGGCCGCGGGGAAGCGCAGCACGTCGACGTGCGGGGCGTCGGGGCCGAACGGCGTCGCGGGGAAGCCGAGGCCGTGCGCCACGAAGAGCTGCGCAGGGGTCGTCGCGAACGCGACGTCGGCCGCCCGCACCACGAAACCGGCGACCCGGTCGTAGCCGTGCTCGAGGACGGCGGTCGAGACCGCAGGGGTCACGACCTTCTGCATGGTCGGCACAGCGCAGCTCCTCGCGTCCGGTTCGCGCGGTTCCTCCGCGTCCGGGCGCCATCATGCCGGATTGCGCCGTGCGGTGCCGTCACCCTCGTGACGGCACCCACGCGTCAGCTGTGCGGAGGGGTCGCGGCGGCGGCCGCCCGGGCTGCGGCCGGCAGCGCCTCGAGCACGCGCGAGACGGCGTCGTCGTCGTGCGCGGCCGAGACGAACCACGCCTCGAACGCCGACGGCGGTGCGTACACGCCCTGCTCGAGCAGCGAGTGGAAGAACGGCGGGTAGCGCCACGACTCGCTGGCCAGCACCTCGGCGTAGCTGCGGGCGCCGTGCGCCGCGGCCGCGCCGCCGAAGACCGTGCTGAACAGGCTGCCCGCCCACTGCACCGCGTGCTCGACGCCCTCGGCCGCGAGGGCCTGCGAGACGGCGCCGCGCAGCACGGCAGCGACGGTGTCGATACGCCCGTACACAGCGGTGTCGGCCGCGCGCAGCGTCGCGAGACCCGCAGCCGTGGCGACCGGGTTCCCGGAGAGGGTGCCCGCCTGGTAGACGGGTCCCAGCGGGGCCAGCGCGTCGAGCACGTCCGCCCGGCCCGCGACGGCCGCGACCGGCAGGCCGCCGCCGATGACCTTGCCGAACGTCAGCAGGTCCGGGTCCCAGCCTTCGACCGAGCCCTCGAGCCCCCACCAGCCCGACGGGCTGACCCGGAATCCCGTGAGCACCTCGTCCTGGATCAGGAGCGCGCCGTGCTCGTGAGCGATGCGCAGCAGCGCGGCGTTGAAGCCAGGCATCGGGGGCACGACGCCCATGTTCGCGGGGGCGGCCTCGGTGATGACGGCCGCGATCGTCGGGCCGTGCTCGGCGAACGCCGCCTCGACCGCGGCGAGGTCGTTGTAGGGCAGCACGATCGTCTCGGCCGCGACGGCCGTGGTCACCCCGGCCGAGCCGGGCAGGCCCAGCGTCGCGACGCCCGAGCCGGACTCGGCGAGCAGCGAGTCGACGTGGCCGTGGTAGCAGCCCGCGAACTTCACGATGCGCTCGCGGCCCGTGACGCCGCGTGCGAGGCGCACCGCCGTCATGGTCGCCTCGGTGCCGGTCGACACGAGCCGCACGCGCTCGGCGGCGGGCACCCGGGCGCGGATCTCGTCGGCGAGCTCGACCTCGGTGAGCGTGGGCGCCCCGAACGACAGGCCGCGCGCGGCGGCCTGCTGCACGGCCTCGACCACGGTGGGGTGCGCGTGCCCGAGCAGCGCCGGACCCCACGAGCCGACCAGGTCGACGTACTCGCGGCCGTCGACGTCGGTCACGTACGGGCCGCTCGCCGACGCGAGGAACCGGGGGGTGCCACCCACCGAGCCGTAGGCCCGGACCGGGGAGTTCACCCCGCCGGGGGTCACGGACCGTGCCCGCTCGAAGTACGACGCGGACGTCACGCTCCCTGCACCCATCAGCTCTCCTCCTGCAGCCATCCGGCCAGCTCGACCGCCCAGTACGTCAACACGTGATCGGCACCTGCGCGTCGGATGCTGAGCACCGACTCCATCACAGCTCGGCGTCGATCGATCCACCCGTGCGCGGCGGCGGCCTCGATCATGGCGTACTCGCCTGACACCTGGTAGGCCGCGACGGGCACGCTCGACGCCGCGGCCACGTCGGCCAGCACGTCGAGGTAGGAACCCGCGGGCTTGACCATGACCACGTCGGCGCCCTCGGCGATGTCGATCGCGACCTCGGTCGCGGCCTCGCGGCGGTTCGCGGGGTCCATCTGGTACGTGCGGCGGTCGCCGTCGAGCTGCGAGTCGACGGCCTCGCGGAACGGGCCGTAGAACGCCGACGCGTACTTCGCGGCGTACGCGAGGATCGCCACGTCGTCGTGCCCCGCGGCGTCGAGAGCGTCCCGCACCACGCCGGTCTGGCCGTCCATCATGCCGCTGAGCCCCACGAGGTGGGCGCCCGCCCCGGCCAGCGCCAGGGCCATGTCGGCGTAGCGCTCGAGCGTCGCGTCGTTGTCGACGGCGCCCTCGGGGGTCAGCACCCCGCAGTGACCGTGGTCGGTGAACTCGTCGAGGCACAGGTCGGCCTGCACCACGAGCGCGTCACCCACCTCCGCGACAGCGTCCGCGACCGCCTGGTTGAGCACGCCGTGCGGGTCGGTGGCCTGGGTGCCCGTCGCATCCCGGTGCTGGGGGACGCCGAACAGCATCACGCCGCCGAGGCCCGCGCGGGCGGCCTCGGCCACGGCCCGGCGCAGCGAGTCGCGGGAGTGCTGGACCACGCCCGGCATCGAGCCGATCGGCGCCGGCTCGCTGAGCCCTTCCTTGACGAACAGGGGCAGCACGAGCCCCGCCGGATGGATGCGGGTCTGGGCGGTCAGCCGTCGCAGGGCGGGGGTCGCGCGCAGGCGGCGGGGGCGCACGCGTCCCACGACGGGTGGGGTGCGGTCGGGTGTGGTCACGGGGTCACCTGGGGGTTCGACGGGTCGGGGTCGAGGGTCGTGGTGCCGGTCGGGCCGGCTGCCGCCTCGGTGCGTGCGGCGACGAGCGCGAGGACGAGCCCGGCGGGGGTCTGGGTCTCGGCGACGCCCGCGACGGGCAGCCCCAGGCGATCGGCCTCGGCGCGCGTGGTCGGGCCGATGCAGCACACGAGGGTGCCGGGCGGCGGCGGGCCCAGCAGCTCGACGAGGTTCCGGGCCGTGCTGCCCGACGTGAGCAGGACCGCGCCGATGTCGCCGCTCTCCCAGGCGCTGCGGGTCGCCGCGTCGGGCGGTGCGCCACGCACCGTGCGGTACGCGACCACGTCGTCGACCTGCCAGCCCTGGGCCCGCAGGCCCGTGGCGAGCGTCGGCGCGGCGAGGTCGGCGTGGGGCAGCAGCACGTGACCGTCGTCGTCGGCGGCCAGGGCGGGCCACTGCGCGAGCAGAGAGTGTGCGGAGGACGTGCCCTGCGGCACGAGGTCGACGTGCACCCCCGCGAGCCGCAGCGCGCGGGCCGTGGCGGGACCGACCGCGGCGACCCGGGTGGTCGCGACGAGCTCGGCCAGCGTGGAGCCCGTCTCCTCGGCGCGGTCCACGAGCACGGGGACGGCCGCCGCGCTCGTGACGGCGACCCACGTGTAGTACCCGGCGCCCAGCGCGAGGAGCACGTCGTCGAGGTCGGTCGGGTCCTCGGGGGGGACGGTCTCGATCAGCTCGACCGTCACGGGCACCGCCCCGGCGGCGGACAGTGCGATCGACAGCGGGTCGGGCCCGTGCGTGGCGCGCGGGACGAGCACCCGCAGCCCGGCGAGGGGGGCCGCGGCGGCGGTCTGCGTCACAGGGCCTCCGGCGCGCGCGGTCCCACGGCGGCCAGCCGGGCGGCGCCCGCGGTGAGGAGCTCCTCGGCCAGGGCGTCGCCCAGCGCGATGGCGCGGAGCTCCTGCTCGCGGCTGCCGAGAGCGACGGGGCCCGATCGGTCGAGCGGCCGCAGCGCCTCGTCGAACCCGGATACGTGCTCAGCGACCGGTCCGGGAAGGGGGAGCGACGCCGAGCGGCGCAGCTCCGCGGAGCCGTCGGTGCGGATCACGACGACGTCCAGGTGGATGCGCGCGGGGCTCGAGGCGTCGGGGGCGTCCTCGACCCGCGCGAGAGCGCCCACCGGCGCCGCGCACCCCGCCTCGAGCGCGGCGAGCAGGGCGCGCTCGGCGAGGATCGCGAGGCGGGTACGCGGGTCGTCGAGGGCCGCGAGGGCCTGGGCGAGCTCGAGGCCGAGCGAGTCGGGGGTGCCCGGCGCGCGGACCTCGATGGCAAGCGCTCCCTGGCCGGGGGCCGGGGTCATGACGTGGGGGTCGATCTCCTGGGTCACGGCGTCGAGGCGCCCGAGCCGGGCGAGTCCCGCGCGGGCGAGGACCACGGCGTCGAGGTCGCCGGGGGCGACCCGGCCCAGCCGGGTGTCGACGTTGCCGCGGATGTCGACGACCTCGAGGTCGGGTCGCACGGCCAGGAGCTGCGCCGCTCGGCGAGGTGAGCCGGTGCCGACCCGGGCGCGGAGCGGCAGCGTCTCGAGCGTCCAGCCCTCACGGGCGCAGAGCACGTCGCGCGGGTCCTCGCGGGGGGGTGTCCCGCCGAGCACGATCCCCTCGAAGGGCAGGGTCGGCAGGTCCTTGAGCGAGTGGACGGCGATGTCGCACCGGTCGTTCAGCAGGGCGTCGCGCAGCGCCGTCACGAAGACCCCGGTGCCGCCGAGGGTCGCGAGCGACCCGGTCGCGCGGTCGCCCTCGGTGCGCACCTCCACGAGCTCCACGGCCAGGTCACCGAGCCGGGCGAGCTCGGCCGCCACGAGCCCCGTCTGTGTGAGTGCCAGCGTGCTGGCACGGGTGCCGATGCGAACCGTCGTGGGCATGGGGTCCAGTGTCGTCCTCGGCGCTGCCGATGTCGAAAAGGGCCCGGACCGCGCGGACCGGACCGGTGGCCCAGAATGCGGTGACGGATCGCCGGAACGCATATCCGTGGTGCATTGTGTGAGGGCTTCGTGACCGGCTGTCAGAAAAGCACCGAGGACTCGCTCGCGCGGACTTCCACGCTATTCGGAGCGCACATTTCGCGCGCTGAGCAGCGCGTGTGCCGCGGCACGCGCATCGGGCACCACCGACGCCAGGCCGTTGCCCGCGACCCACGCCCCGCAGACGGCGAGACCCGGCACGTCGACGGCCGCAGCCCGGACCTGGTCCACGACCGCGCGGTGCCGCGCGCTCGGGCGCGGCAGGGCCTGCGACCAGGTGACCCGGGCGCTCGCCACGAGCTCGGCGGCCCCGAGCGGCACCCCCAGCAGCGCCGCGGCGTCCCGCAGGGCGAGGCTCGTCAGCTCGTCGTCAGGCAGCGTGCGCGGGTCGGGTGCCTGGGGGGCCGCTCCGCCGTGCCCCGCGATCCCGTAGGACAGGCGCACCACGTGCCGACCGGCCGGGGTGGCCCGCGCAAGCCACGACCACTTCGCCGAGGCGTGCGTCAGCGCCTTGGCCCGGACCCCGCGCACCGCGGGCGAGACGAGCACCCCCGTGCCGCGCGGCGCGGCGTCGAGCGCCGGGGCGTCCAGCACCAGGGTCACGAGCACGACCTCGGCACCTGCGTCGGGTGTCAGGCCCGCGAGCGCCGGCACGACCGGGGCCAGCAGCGTGACCGCGGCCGGGGTCGCGAGCACCAGGCGGTCGGTCCGCTCTCTGGCCACGGCGCCGTCGGGACCATGCAGCTCGACCTCGAAGCCGGGCCCGCGCACGGCGTCGTCCTCGGCCGACGGGGTGTCCGCCGGCCGCGTCACGCCCGTGGCCCGTACCCCGGTGCGCACCTGCACGCCGCGCGCCAGGACGTCGGCCAGCAAGGCGTCGACCAGCACGTGCAGCCCGCCCTCGAAGCCCGCCACCGCCGATCCCGCGGGGGCGAGCGCGCGCAGCGACCGGACGGCCGCGCCCAGGCTGCCGCGCTCCGCGAGGGCCGCCCGCAGACCGGGGGAGACGGCGTCGACCGCGAGGTCGTCCGGGTCGGCCGCGTGCACGCCCGCGACCACGGGACGGACCAGGCGCTCGAGGACCCGCCGCCCCATCCTGGCCCGCACCAGACCACCGACAGTGACCGCACCGCCTGCGGGTGCACGGGTGCCCCACGAGGCGGGGAGGGCGCGGTCGGCCCCGGCTCGCAGGGCCCCGAGCAGCCCGATCGTGCGCCGCACGTCCGGGGCCCACGGGTCGGCCGGGATGCCCAGCAGCCCGGCGCGGGGCAGCGGACCGGCACCCTGCGGCAGCTGCACCCACGCACCGCGCGGATCGGGGGTCACGACGCGGTCCCGCAGGCCCAGCTCGTCGGCGAGCACCGCCACAGCGCCCCCGCGCGTCGCGAACGACTCGGCGCCCGAGTCGAGCGTCAGCCCCGCGAGCTCGTGCCGTCCGACCGCGCCGCCCACCTCGGGCCGCTCCTCGACCAGCAGCGTGCGCAGGCCCGCGGTCGCGAGCTCGCGCGCCGCGACGAGCCCCGCGACCCCACCCCCGACGACCACCGCGTCCCAGGGCCCGTCGCCCGGGCGCACCGCGGCGTCGGTCGGCTGCTGCGACGTGGCGGCCACCGCCTCAGGCCTCGTGCACGAGCCGGGCGACGCGCGTGAGCACGTCCGGGTCGGTGTCGGGCGGCACGCCGTGCCCGAGGTTGACCACGTGGCCGGGTGCGGTCGAGCCGCGCGCGATCACGTCGCGCACGTGGGCCTCCAGCACCGGCCACGGGGCGACCAGCAGCGCGGGGTCGATGTTGCCCTGCAGCGGGGTGCGGCCACCCAGCCGGCGGTTCGCCTCGTCGAGCGGCAGCCGGTAGTCGACGCCCACCACGTCGGCGCCCACGTCCCGCATCGCGACCAGCAGCTCGCTGGTCCCCGTGCCGAAGTGCACGGTGCGCACGCCCAGGTCCGTGACGTGCCCGAGGGCCCGGGCCGACGACGGCGCGGCGTGCGCCACGTAGTCCGCGAGCGAGAGGGACCCGGCCCACGAGTCGAAGAGCTGTGCGGCGCTGGCCCCCGCGAGGACCTGCGCGCGCAGGAACGCCCCCGTGACGTCGGCCGCCCACTCGGTCAGCGCGGTCCACGTGGCCGGGTCGGAGTGCATGAGCGCCCGCGCGGCGAGGTGGTCCCGCGACGGCCGACCCTCGACCAGGTACGCCGCGAGCGTGAACGGCGCCCCGGCGAAGCCGATGAGCGGCGTCGACCCGAGCGCGGCGACCGTGAGGGCCACGGCCTCGGTCACAGGTGCGAGCGCCTCGGCGTCGAGCGGTCCCGCGTCACGCAGCCGGGCCACGTCGTCGGCGGTCCGCACGGGCGAGCCGAGCACGGGCCCGACGCCCGGGGCGATGTCCACGTCCACCCCCGCGAGCCGCAGCGGCACCACGATGTCCGAGAAGAAGATCGCCGCGTCCACGTCGTGGCGCCGGACGGGCTGCAGCGTGATCTCGCTCGCGAGCTCGGGACGCAGGCACGAGTCGAGCATCCCGACGCCCTGCCGGGCCGCGCGGTACTCCGGGAGCGAGCGGCCTGCCTGTCGCATGAACCACACCGGGCGCCGGGCCGGGGTTCCCGAGGAATAGGCCGTGACCAGCGGGGAATTGCTCGTCCGGCCGTCGGCGAGAGGATGTGTGGCGGGAAGAAGGGTCACGTGTCGATTGTGCCGGAGTTTCTCCGGGATGATTCAATCGTTGATCGTGGTGCTGATGTCGTTGGTCGCCAGTCACCACGACCTCGACCTCGGCGTGCTCGAGCGGCTCTCGGCCGCGACGCACGCGGTCGGACGCGAGATCGTGGCCGACTGCCCCCCTGTCTCCGGATCCGTCGTGCTCGCGACGTGCAACCGGTTCGAGCTGTACCTCGACGTCGTCGAGGCCGATCGTGTGCCCGACGCGCGGGCCGCGGTCGCAGGGATCGTCTCCGCGCACACCGGGTACCCCGCCGACCGGGTCGAGGCCCAGGTGCACACCCGCACCGGGACCGACGTGGCCGAGCACCTGTTCTCGGTCGCAGCGGGCCTCGAGTCGATGGTCGTCGGCGAGCGGGAGATCGCCGGTCAGGTGCGCCGGGCGCTGACCTCCGCCCGCCGTGACGGCACCACGACCTCCGACCTCGAGGGGCTGTTCCAGACGGCCTCGCGCACCTCACGCACCGTGGGCAGCAGCACCGGTCTGGGGGCGGCGGGGCGGTCGGTCGTGTCGGTGGCCCTCGACCTGGTCGAGGACGGCCTGCCCGCGTGGCCCGACGTCCGCTGCGTCCTCGTCGGCACCGGCTCGTACGCCGGGGCGAGCCTCGCCGCGCTCAAGAGCCGGGGCTGCGAGGACGTGCGCGTCTACTCGCTGAGCGGGCGGGCGCCCGCGTTCGCCGCCGCGCGGGGTGTGCAGGCCATCACCACGCGCGACCTCGCGGGGTCGCTGCGGGACGTCGACCTCGTGGTCGCGTGCAGCGGTGCGGCCGGCGAGGTGCTCGAGGTCGACGCGCTCGCGGCCACGCGCACCGGTGTGGACAGGCCCCTCGCGGTCGTCGACCTGGCCCTGCGGCACGACGTCGACCCGGAGGTGGGGAACCTGCCCGGTGTCCGGCTGGTGAGCCTGACCACCGTGAGCGAGCACGCCCCCGACGAGCAGTCGGCCCCGGTCGAGGCCGCGCGGGCGATCGTCCGGGAGACCGCTGCCGCGTTCGAGGCCGAGCAGCGGGTGCGCCGGTGGAACCCCGCGGTGCTGGCCGAACGTGCCCGGGTGCTCGGTGCCCTCGAGCGGGCGGCGGACGGCAGCGCCGGGCCCGGCGTGGCCGACGTCAAGGAGCTGCGGATGCTGCGGCGCCGGGTGCGCGCCGCGCTGCACGGCCCGACGGTGCGGGCCCAGGAGGCGGCCCGTGCGGGGGACGCTGCGGCGTACGCCCGGGCGCTGGCCGACCTGGAACGGCTGCCGGTCCCGGACCTGCCGGTCCCGGACCTGGCGGGCGACGACCTGCCGAGCCGTGCGGCGACCGACCCCGGACGGACGAACGCGAGCCGGGCCTGAACGGGGGGGAGCCAGGCCCGGCTCGCGGTCAGGGGGAAGCGTGGGCCGTCAGGCCCACGCCCTCTGGGCAGGTCCGGGTGCCCACGTGTGCGGCACGACCTGGTTGGTCTGGATGTCGGTGAGCTCGGCGGCGTAGACCACCGCCTCGTACACGCCCGCCTCGACCCGGTCGAGCCGCAGCTGCTCGGCCCGGTCGACGTCGTCACCGAGGTGCGAGATGCGGGCGACGACGTAGCGCTGGGCGTCCTGCCACTGGTCGACGACCCGCACCGACAGGTCGTTCCAGCGGGCCGTGAGGTCGAGCTCGAACAGCTCGGTGACGTCCTCGCGCGGCACCCGGCGGTACCAGCGCCCGGCGGGGGACTGCTGGAAGTCCCGCTCGAAGAGCGGCGGGTTGGCCAGCGCGAGGACGACCGTGCTCCCGTCGTCGACCACGTCGGCCTCGAGGTAGGCGCCGTGCCACTTGGCGACGGGCCCGACGCAGCGGGACAGCGACGCGAGGGCCGGGCGTCGGGCCCCGAGCTGGGTCACGCTCCAGCCGCTGCCCACGTCGCCGTAGTGCCCGAGCAGGATCTGGGTGCCGTCCGCGAAGATGCGGACGAGCTCGGCGCCCGGCGGGATGCGCGAGTGCCGGAGCCACCACAGCGGAACGATGTACCCCGGGACGTCCTTGTACTGCAGCTGCGGGGACGACTCGAACCGCAGCACGTCGATCGACGGGGCGTACGGGCTGAACGGGGTCCCGGGGTAGCCGAGCCCGTGCACCTCGAACAGCTGGGACGGGGTGGTGGCGAAGGACACGTCCTCCGCGCGGACGACGTACCCCGCCACGCGGTCATGGCCGACGCTCAGGTGAGCGCGGGTCAGAGCGGGGGTGATCGCCTTCTGCATCAGCGTCACGTTGGCATCCTCGCCGAATGGGGATCTAACCGGACGTTCCGGGATCGAGACCCGATTCTGCAACGAATCCGGGCATGTGTCCAGGACTCACCCGGACGGCTCAGGCCCGGCAACCCCCTTCCGGGTGGTCCAGGGCGGTCGCCCCCCGCCCGAAGGGGTCGCCAGTGGCCTGGTGATACGTGCCCACCTGCGACGACGCTCGGAAGCCCAGGTTCCTGAGAACTTGGTGAGAGTCTGGGTGGTCTCGTCCGGGAGAGCCCTTCTGGTCAGACGTCCAGGAAGCTCACGAGCTCCTCGGCGAGCCCCGTGTAGCCCCCGGGCGTCAGCGCGCCCAGCCGGGCCGCGACGTCCTCGGGAAGGCCCAGGCCGGCGATGAAGTCGCGCATGTCGTCGGCCGTCAGGCGGCGCCCGCGGGTCAGCTCCTTGAGCCGCTCGTACGGGTTGTGCATGCCCGTGACGCCCGCGACAGAGGCGGCGCGCATCGCCGACTGCACGGGCTCGCCCAGGACCTCCCAGTTGTGGTCCAGCTCGTCGGCGAGCAGCGCGGTGTCGACCGAGAGGGCCTTCAGGCCCCGGCGGACGTTGTCGATCGCGAGCAGCGAGTGGCCGAACGCCGGGCCGATGTTGCGCTGCGTGGTCGAGTCGGTCAGGTCGCGCTGCAGGCGGCTCGTGACGAGCGTCGCGGCGAGCGTGTCGAGCAGCGCGCACGAGAGCTCGAGGTTGGCCTCGGCGTTCTCGAAGCGGATCGGGTTGACCTTGTGCGGCATCGTCGAGGAGCCCGTCGCACCCGCGACCGGGATCTGGATGAAGACGCCGCGCGAGATGTACGTCCACACGTCGGTCGCGAGGTTGTGCAGCACCCGGTTGAAGCGGGCCACGTCGGCGTACAGCTCGGCCTGCCAGTCGTGCGACTCGATCTGCGTGGTCAGCGGGTTCCACGTCAGGCCCAGGTGCTCGACGAACGTGCGCGACACCTCGGGCCAGTCGGCCCCCGGCACCGCCACGACGTGCGCGCCGTACGTGCCCGTCGCGCCGTTGAGCTTGCCCAGGTACTCGTCGCCCGCGATGCGGCGCAGCTGGCGGCGCAGCCGGTGCGCGAGCACGGCCAGCTCCTTGCCGAGCGTGGTGGGCGTGGCCGGCTGGCCGTGCGTGAGGGCCAGCATCGGCACCCCGGCCAGCTCGCGGGCCAGCGCGGCGACCTCGTCGGTCAGGGTCGTCGCGGCCGGCAGCCACACGTCCTGCACCGCGCCGCGCACCATGAGCGCGTAGGAGAGGTTGTTGACGTCCTCGCTCGTGCACGCGAAGTGCACGAGCTCGCTCACGTCGGGCAGCACGGTGTCCGGGCCCAGCACCGCCGGGGCGTCTGCCAGGCGCTTCTTGAGGAAGTACTCGACCGCCTTCACGTCGTGCACCGTGGTGCGCTCGATCTCGGCCAGCTCGGCGATCTCGGCCGGGCCGAACGTCGCCACCACGTCCCGCAGGTACTGCTGCTCGGCGGCCGAGAGCGCCGGGGCGCCGGGCACGACCTGCTGCGACGTGAGGTGGATGAGCCACTCGACCTCGACGTGCACCCGCTCACGGTTGAGCGCCGCCTCCGAGAGGTGGTCGACGAGCGGGGCCACGGTGCCGCGGTAGCGCCCGTCGAGGGGTCCCAGCGCGATCGCAGGGGAGACGTCGGCCAGGCTCACGCGCGCGGGGGAGGTCATGACCCCCATCATCCCAGAGCACGGGCCCGGATCGCGGCGGTGTCCGTCGACCGCCGTCGCTACAGTGGGGCCGTCCGAGAGCAGCGAGAGCGACCGGAGACAGCGCGGCGACAGCCGCCGCGGTGCCGAGCGAGGCAGGGTGGGTGCCCGATGGTGACGCGCACGGACCCGGCCGACATCGCCCGCCACGACCCGACGCCCCGCGCCCTGCCCGGGCGTGAGCTCCTCGTCGCCGTCCTCGTGGGTGCCGGGGTGCTCGCCGCCGCCGTGGCCGGCCCGTGGCAGCTCGGACGCCGCGAGGCGACCACGGGCATCGTCCCCGCCCCCCGTTTCTCCTCGATCCCGCAGCCGTCGCCCGAGCAGGTCGTCCCCGAGCCCCGGCTCGACGCGGTCGACACGAGCTGGAGCGGCTGGCTCGCGATCGGGGTCGCGGTGGCCCTGGTGGTCCTCCTCGCGTTGCTCGTGCGTTCGGTGGGGCGGTGGTGGCGCACCCGTGAGAAGCCCGAGCCGGACGACGACGTCGCGCCCGACGTCGCCCTCGAGGCCGACGCCGCCGAGCTGAGCACCCCCGCGCTGCGCGAGGGCGTGACCCGGGCGGCGCGCGAGCTCGTCGACGGCGTGCCGCCCGGGGACGCGGTCGTCGCCGCCTGGGTCTCGCTCGAGCAGGCCGCCGAGCGCAGCGGGCTCGTCCGCGAGCGCGCCCAGACCGCGAGCGAGTTCACGGTCGAGGTGCTCGACTCGACGCGCGCCGACCCGCGGGCCACGCGCACCCTGCTCGGGCTCTACCTCACGGCCCGGTTCAGCGAGCACCCCGTGACGGCGGCCGACGTCGGCCGGGCCCGCGAGTGCCTCGCGACCCTCGCCGACGGGCTCGCGGCCCGGCGGAAGGACGACGACGCGCAGGGCGGGGGTGCGTCGTGAGGCGGCTGTGGGACCTCGTGTGGCGACCGCTCGTGGGTCTGCTGGTCGCGTTGGTGCTCGCCTGGGCGGCGGGCCTGGCGACGCCGTCGGCGCTGCTGCTCGGGGTCGCCGTGGCCCTGGGCGTGTCACTCGTCGAGCGTCTCGAGCTCGACCCCGACGTGCGCTGGGTGCGTGAGCACGGGCCGCGTCGCAGCGGTGCCCGCGGCGAGGTGCAGGACCTGGCGTGGGCGATGACGGGCCGCGACGGCCGGGTCGGCGAGCGTGCGCTGCGCGCGCTGCGGACCATCGCCGCCGGGCGCGTGGCCCGCAACGGGGTCTCGCTCACCGACCCCGAGCACGACGGCGCGCTGCGCGACCTCGTCGGTGCCCGCGCGCACCGCACCCTCACGACCACCACGTCACCGCTCCCGTCGTTGCGCGACGTCCGGCACACGGTCGACGTGCTGGAACGGCTCGGCACCACCCGCCCGCCCGCGACCGACCCCGCGTCGTCCCCGCAGCCTGAACCCTTCACCCCTGGGAGAACCGTCCGATGACCAGCACCGCGCTTCCCGTCACCGAGGTCGCCGCCCGCGGCCGTGCCGTGCTCGACGAGGTCGGCACCGTCGTCGTCGGCATGCGTGAGCCGCTGCGCGTCGCGCTCGCGGCGATCCTCGCGGGTGGCCACGTGCTGTTCGAGGACGTGCCGGGGCTGGGCAAGACCCTCGCGGCGCGCAGCCTCGCGACCGCGCTGGGACTCGACTTCCGCCGGGTGCAGTGCACGCCCGACCTGCTGCCCTCGGACCTGACCGGGTCGAGCGTGTTCGACCCGGCGACAGCGACGTTCGCGTTCCGGCCCGGTCCGGTGTTCACGGGACTGCTGCTGGCCGACGAGATCAACCGCACGGCCCCCAAGACGCAGTCCGCGCTGCTCGAGGCGATGGCCGAGCGGCAGGTCACAGTCGACGGCCAGACGTACCCGCTGGCCGAGCCGTTCCACGTCGTGGCCACGTCGAACCCGGTCGAGTACGAGGGCACCTACCCGCTGCCCGAGGCCCAGCTCGACCGGTTCATGGTGCGGCTCGCGGTCGGCTACCCCGAGCGTGAGGCCGAGGTCGACGTGCTGAACCGCCGGCTCGCGCGGCGACGCGAGCACGCGGACGTGCGTCAGGTGGTCGACTCCGCGACGCTCGCCGCGATGCAGGCCGGTGTCGAGGCCGTCGAGGTGGACCCGGACGTGCTGGGCTACTGCGTCGACCTCGCCGCGGCGACCCGCGCCCACGCGGCGGTCGAGGTGGGTGCCTCGCCGCGCGGCTCGCAGGCGCTCGTGCTCGTGGCGCGGGCCCTCGCCGTGCTCGACGGCCGCGACTTCGTGACCCCCGAGGACGTCAAGGCCGTCGGGGTCGCCACGCTCGCGCACCGGCTCTCGCTCAGCCCGCAGTCGTGGGCGTCGGGGCTGGCGCCGCAGCGCGTGGTCACCGAGGTGCTGGGCGCCGTCGCGGGGCCGAGCACGACCCGGCAGGCCCGTCCGGTGGGCGTCGGTGCGGGCGACGGGGCCACGAGGTCCGAGTGAGCGCGTCCTGGATGCGCACGCGACCCGCTGCCCTGGGGGTCGCCGCGGGGGTCGTGCTGCTCGTGGTCGGTGCGCTGCTCGGACGGCCCGACGTGGCCGTGCTGGGTGCGGCGCCGCTCGTCGCCGGTGCGTGGGACCTGCGCCGTCGGCCCGCGGGCGACCTCGCCGTGACGATCTCGCGCCCGACGCTGGCCGCCAACCGGGAGGCCGGCAGCCTGCGGGCTGCCGTGCAGGTCAGCGCCCCGCACGGAGCCGTCGCGGCGCTGGTCGGGGTGCGCCGTGCAGGTCGGGACGCCGCCGAGGTCCTCGTGCGGGTCGACGGGCGCCGCGAGCTGCCGCTCGTGGTGCACACGGTGCGCACGGGACCGCAGGAGGTCGCGACGGTCGAGGTGCAGGGCGTGGGTCCGGGTGCGGCGAGCGTGTCGTGGCCCACCGAGCCCGTGGACCGGACGGCGCTCGTGCTGCCCCTGCCTGTCCCGTTGCGCGACCTGCCCCTGCCACCGCGGCTGCACGGCCTCACGGGGCCGCACGAGTCCCGGCGACCGGGCGAGGGCGGCGGGCTGCGTGACGTGCACCCGTTCGCACCGGGTGACCGGCTGCGCCGCATCGACTGGCGGGTGACTGCGCGCCGCGCCCCCGACCTGCGCGAGCTGTACGTGCGACGCGAGCACGCCCAGGCCGAGGCGAACGTGCTGCTCGTGGTCGACTCTCGCGACGACGTGGGGCCCGATCCGTGGACGTGGCGCGGCGCCGAGGGCCCGCGCCCGCAGGACCCGACGTCGCTCGACCTGGCCCGGCAGGCCGCCGCGTCGCTCGCGCAGGGGTACCTCGCGCTCGGCGACCGGGTGGGCCTCGACGACCTCGGGGTGCGGCGCCGCCCGCTGCCGCCCGGCGGTGGCCGCCGTCAGCTCGACCGCATCCGCCACGCGCTGGCCCTCACCCGTCCCGCGGGCGACCCGCGCTCGCGGCTGCGCCCGCCGCAGATCCCCTCGGGGGCTCTCGTCGTGCTGTTCTCCACGTTCCTCGACGACGAGGCCTCGCACGTCGCGACCCAGTGGCGGCGGGCCGGGCACCGGGTGCTCGCGGTCGACGTGCTGCCGAGCCTGCGCGTGCGCCACCTGGACCTCAAGGAGCGCCTCGCGCTCCGCTTCGTGATGATCGCCCGCGAGGACCGGCTCGCCGCGCTGGCCGACCACGACGTCGAGCTCGTGGTGTGGCGTGACGACCCGGCTGTCGCGCTCGCCCGGATGTCACGGCGGGGGCGTCGTCGGCCCGGCGCGGGGGTGCCCGCGTGACGCGGCCCGGGCCTGAGGTGGAGGTGCAGACCGGTCCCGCTGTGCCGGCCGTGGCGCTGCGGTGCGCGCTCGCGGTGACGGCTGCGGCGGCCCTCGCGCTCGCGTGGGCGCCGGCGCCGCCGGCCGTGCTGAGCCCGGTCACGCTCGTGCTCGCGCTGCTCGTCGCGGCGCTCGTGTGGCAGCCCGGGCTCGGGCTGGGTGCGGTCCTCGCACTGGTCGTGGGCGGCCGGGTCGTGGCGGGCGACCTGCTGGGCCCGGTCGCGCTCGGGGTGCTCGTGCTGCTGGTGCACCTGGTGCTGTGGCTCGCGGCGCTCGCGACCCCGACGTCGTGGCGCACCCGGGTCGAGGTCGCCGTGGTCGTGGCGGGCCTGCGTGACCTGGTGGTGGTGCAGCTCGGTGTCCAGGTGCTCGCGGTGGTGGCGCTCGCGCTCGCCCGCGACGGCCTCGCGGCGGGCGACGCGTGGCGGCTCGGCGCCCTGCTGCTGGCCGGCGCGGTGGTGGTCCTGGTGCTGCCGCGCCCCGCACGGCTGTGGTGGCACGACACCGAGTGACCGGGCTGGCCCACCCCCAGCCGTCGCGGTGCGGGGAGGGGTCACCGGGCGGGTGCGCCCGGCCCTGACCGGTCTGGACGACGCCCCTACGTTCACCCGCATGACGAACGGTGTGAGCGGAGCGCGGATCGTGAACGGCGGGTCGGTCGCCCCGACCGTCGCGCTCGCGGGCGAGCAGGTCGCCGCGGCGGCCCTGGCGATCGCCGCGGCCCTGCAGGTGGAGTGGGTGTCCGATGCGGCGACCCGGTACCGCGCCGCGCTCGACCAGGCGCTGCGGGCCGTCGCCCAGACCGCCCGCAGCGTGGACGCGGCCCACAGCGAGCTCGTGGTGCACGACCGGGCCACGGCGCTCGCGGGCGCCACCCGCCGTGCCGAGGTGGGACGCAGCCTGCTGTGCGGTGCGCGGTGAACCGGCCTGCGCCGGGCGTGGTCGTCTCGGGCGGCTACGGCGGGACCACGGCCCGGCTCGAGGACCTGCACCACGCCGCGACCGCGCTCGAGAACGCCGCCCGCCGGCTCGACGACGCCGCCCAGAAGCTCGCGGCGGCCGCGCACGCGACCTGGCTGGGTGACGAGGCGCTCGGCACCGGCCGTGCTGCGCGCACGAGCCTCGCCCCGCTGCTCGCGGGTGCCGGTGCCCCGGGCGAGACCGCCGAGGTCCTGAGGTCGCTGTCGCGGTCGTTGCGCGCCGCGGCGGCCGGCTACGAGGACGCCGAGAGCACAGCGACCCGGGTCGTGCGCGGCCTGGTCGGGGTCGGCGCCGCCCGGGTCGGGGAGCTGCCACCCCTGCTCGCGGTCGCTGTCGCGTGGGGGATCACGGGGCCGATGGTGTCCAGCGCGGGGCTCGCGGTGGTCGCGAACTTCGCGCTGACGGGACGGCGGCCCGACCCCACCGACCTGGTGCGCGGGGGTGCCGCCGAGGTGCTGCTGCACGGTGTCGCGAGCTACCTGCGCGGGCTGCGCAGCGGGTTCCGGCCCTGGACCCCGACCCCGTCCGGGGGAGCGGTCCGGCCCGTCGCGGTCGCCCTGGGTCTGCGGTCCATGGCCGTCACGCCGCGGCTGCCGGGCCGCGAGCTGCGCGGCGACGAGGTGCCCCACGACGACGCCGACCTGCTCCGGCTCGTCGGCGCCACCTACCCCTCGGGGCTCGAGGCGGGCACGGGAGCCCCCGGAGCGGTGTCGGTGCTGCGCTTCGACCACCCCGACGGCACCCGGAGCTGGGCCGTCGCGATCCCCGGCACCCAGGACGCCGGCGTCAGCGGGAGCAACCCGATGGACATGGGGTCGAACCTGCGGCTCATCGCGGGGCTGCCCGACTCCACGAGCGACCTCGTCACGCAGGCGCTGACCCAGGCGGGGGCCCGGCCCGACGAACCGGTGCTGCTCGCCGGGCACAGCCAGGGCGGGATGGCCGCGGTGGCTGTGGCCGCGAGTGCCGTGGCGACGGGCAGCTTCGCGGTGACGCACGTGCTGACCGCCGGCTCACCCGTCGCGGGCATGGCGGCCCCGGGCGTGACGATGAAGCACCTCGAGCACACGACCGACGCGATCCCGGTCACCGACGGGTGGCACGTGCCCGACACCCCCGAGCGGACCACCGTCGCGGTCGACCTGCGGACGTCCGCCGACCCGGCCGACCGCCTCGCGTCGCGCGACCTGGTCGCCTCGCACGCGATCGACGGCTACGTGCGCAGCGCCGAGCGCGTCGAGGAGCTCAGCGCGTCCGACCCGTCGCTCAGCGCGTGGGACACGTCGGAGCAGAGGATCTTCGGGCCCGCGGGCACCACGGTGCACCTGCAGCAGTACCAGGGCGTCCGCGCACCCGCGGCGGGCGAGGTCGCACCGGGCGGGCTGCCGCCGGTGCCCGTCGTCCGACCCCTGAGCCCTGCGGAGTCGGCAGCGCTCGGGTGGTGAGGTCAGCGGCCGCTGCGGGGCGCCAGGAGGCTGAGCACGAAGCTCACGACCGAGATGACGAGCGCGCCGAGCACAGCGGTGCCGAAGTTGTCGATCCGCAGGCCCCAGGTGGACTGCTCCGTGATCCACGCGGTGAGCAGGAGCATGAGCGCGTTCACGACCAGCGTGAACAGACCGAGCGTGAGGATGTACAAGGGGATCGACAAGAGCTTCACGATCGGCTTGACGATCGCGTTGACGATCCCGAACACCAGCGCGACCAGAAGGATCACGCCGATGTACTGCGCGGTCGACCCGGTCGCGACCACCTCCAGGCCCGGCAGGATCAGCGTCGCGAACCAGATGGCGACCCCGTTGATGATCACGCGCACGATGAAGCTCATGGGCAGATCCTGCCATCCGGGGTGCCGTCGCCGTGGGCGAAGCGGGCGGTGGCATGCTGGCCCGGTGACCCAGGTACCGCTCCGTCCGGCAGTCGCCGCTCTCCCGCCGTACGTCCCGGGGGCGCGGGCTCTCGTCGGGGCGGCCGCGTTCAAGCTCTCGTCGAACGAGAACCCGTTCCCGCCGCTGTCGTCCGTGGTCGCGGCGATCGCCGACGGTGCGATGGACGTCAACAGGTACCCGGACATGTACGCGACCGAGCTGACCGAGGCGATCGCGGCCCACCTCGACGTGAACCCCGCGTCGGTGGTCACCGGCTGCGGGTCGGTCGCGGTGCTGAGCCACGTGCTGGCTGCGGTGTGCGACGCGGGCGACGAGGTCGTGCTCCCGTGGCGCTCGTTCGAGGCCTACCCGATCGCGGTGGGCGTCGCGGGTGCGCAGGGTGTGCCGGTGCCGCTCGCCGACGGCGGTCGGCTCGACCTGCCGGCGATGGCCGCGGCCGTCACCCCCCGGACCCGCGTGGTGCTCGTGTGCACCCCGAACAACCCGACGGGTCCGGCCGTGCACGCGGACGAGCTCGCCGAGTTCCTCGCGGCGGTGCCGCGTGACGTGCTCGTGGTGCTCGACGAGGCGTACGTCGAGTTCGTGCGCGACCCCGAGGCGGCCGACGGCCTTGCGGCGTTCGCCCAGCACCCGAACGTCGTGCTGCTGCGCACCTTCTCCAAGGCCTACGGCCTGGCCGGCCTCCGGGTCGGCTACGCGGTCGCCCGTCCGCGGCTCGCCGCCGGGATCCGTGCGACGTCGACCCCGTTCGGCGTCTCGCAGATCGCCCAGCTCGCCGCGGTCGCGTCGCTGCGTGCCTCGGACGAGCTGATGGTCCGGGTGCAGGCCGTGGTCGACGCGCGTGAGCGTCTGCTCGCGGGGCTCCGTGCCCAGGGGTGGGACGTGCCCGACAGCCAGGCGAACTTCGTGTGGCTGCCGCTCGGCGACCGCGCGGCGGCGTTCGCCGAGGCGTCCGCGCGGTCCGGCGTGCTCGTGCGTCCGTTCCAGGGCGACGGGGTGCGGGTCAGCGTGGGCGAGACCGAGGCGACCGACCTGCTGCTCGAGATCGCGGCCCGCGCGCGGGGGTGACGCCCGGGAGGAGCCGGTCGGGCGGGGGTCCGACGACCTGCGCGGAGGGTGTGGGAAGCGGAGGGTGTGGGAAGTCGACAAGTTCGCGGGTCGAGGGTTGTCAGGGACCCTCCGGGACTACCTACGGTCCCGTAGCCTACGCTGACGTAGGTTTGCCGATCGACCCGATCGCACCACTGCCGCCGGCCGCAAGGAGACCCCGCGTGAGCACGACCGGTCCACTCGACGACGATGACCTCGTCCAGCTCCTGACTCCCACCGGCCAGCGTGTCGACCACCCCGAGTACACGCCGCGTGCCGCGCACCTCGACGCCGAGGCGCTGCGCGGCATGTACCGCGACATGGTGCTCGTGCGTCGCTTCGACACCGAGGCCACCGCGCTGCAGCGTCAGGGCGAGCTCGGCCTGTGGGCGCAGTGCCTGGGTCAGGAGGCCGCACAGATCGGCTCGGGCCGAGCGCTGCGCACCCAGGACTACGTCTTCCCGTCCTACCGCGAGCACGGCGTCGCCCACACCCGCGGCCTCGACCTCGTGGACATCCTGCGGCTGTTCCGCGGGCTCGACCACGGCGGCTGGGACGCGACCGCCCACAACTTCCACCTGTACACGCTCGTCATCGGCTCGCACACGCTGCACGCCACGGGCTACGCGATGGGTGTGCAGCGCGACGGCGCGGTCGGCTCGGGCGACCCCGAGCGCGACACGGCGGTCGTGACGTACTTCGGTGACGGCGCGACCTCGCAGGGCGACGTGAACGAGGCGCTCGTCTTCGCCGCCGTGAACAACGCACCGCTCGTGCTGTTCTGCCAGAACAACCAGTGGGCGATCTCCGAGCCGACCACGCGTCAGGCGCGCGTGCCGATCGCCGACCGCGGCCCCGGCTTCGGGGTGCCGAGCGTGCGCGTCGACGGCAACGACGTGCTGGCCTGCTACGCCGTCACGGCCGAGGCGCTCGAACGGGCCCGCAGCGGCGGCGGCCCGACCCTCGTCGAGGCGTTCACGTACCGCATGGGTGCGCACACCACGTCGGACGACCCGACGCGCTACCGCTCGTCCGCCGAGGAGGAGTTCTGGCGCCGGCGTGACCCGATCGACCGGCTCGGGCTGCACCTCGAGCTCGCGGGCGAGCTGTCCGCCGAGTTCCTCGCCGACGTCGACGCCGAGGCTGCGGCGCTCGGTGAGCGCATACGGACGACGGTCCGCGGATGGGGTGCCCCCGAGGCGACGTCGATGTTCGAGCACGTCTACGCGAGCCCGCACGCCCAGGTCGAGTCCGACCGGGCCTGGTTCGAGGCGTACGAGGGCTCGTTCCTGCCCGAGCGCGACGCGGTGGGCGACCCCCACGTCGCGAACTTGTCCGGAGGTGCCCGATGAGCACGACCGACCTCACCAGCCCCGGCACGACCGGGACGCAGCGGATCACGCTCGCCAAGGCGATCAACCACGGGCTGCGCCGCGCGCTCGAGCAGGACCCGAAGGTGCTGCTCATGGGCGAGGACATCGGCGCGCTCGGCGGGGTGTTCCGCGTGACCGACGGCCTGCACAAGGACTTCGGGGCGGACCGCGTGGTCGACACGCCGCTCGCCGAGTCGGGCATCGTCGGCACCGCCATCGGCCTCGCGCTGCGCGGCTACCGCCCGGTGTGCGAGATCCAGTTCGACGGCTTCATCTTCCCGGCCTTCGACCAGATCACGACGCAGCTCGCGAAGATGCACTACCGCTCGCGCGGCCGGCTCTCGCTGCCCGTCGTCATCCGGGTGCCCTACGGCGGCGGGATCGGTGCGATCGAGCACCACTCGGAGTCGCCCGAGGCGCTGTTCGCGCACACCCCCGGGCTCCGGGTGGTCAGCCCGTCGAACCCCGCCGACGCGTTCGCGATGATCCAGCAGGCCATCGCCTCACCGGACCCGGTGCTCTTCTTCGAGCCCAAGGGTCGGTACTGGGACAAGGGCGACGTGGACCTCGGCCCGGTCGCCGCGCCGCACGACCCCGCGGTCGCCACCGGCCTGGACCGGGCCCAGGTGCTGCGCGCCGGCACCGACGTCACCGTCGTCGCCTACGGGCCCACCGTCGCCACGGCCCTCAAGGTGGCCGACGCGGCAGCGGCCGAAGGGACGAGCGTCGAGGTCGTCGACCTGCGCACGATCTCGCCGCTCGACGTCGAGACCGTCGTCGCGTCGGTCCGCCGCACGGGCCGCTGCGTCGTGGTGCACGAGGCCCCGACGCTCTACGGCACGGGCGCCGAGGTGGCCGCCCGGGTCACCGAGGAGTGCTTCTACCACCTGCAGGCCCCGGTGCTGCGCGTCGGCGGGTTCCACAACCCGTACCCCGTCGCGAAGATCGAGGAGGACTACCTTCCCGGTCTGGACCGTGTGCTCGACGCCGTCGACCGCACCCTGACGTTCTGAACCCCGACGTTCTGAACCCTGGCGTTTGAGGAGATCGACGGTGCCGACGTACCAGCAGTTCAACCTGCCCGACGCGGGCGAGGGCCTGACCGAGGCCGAGATCGTGGCGTGGCACGTCGCGGTCGGCGACACGGTCGAGGTCAACCAGACGATCGTCGAGATCGAGACGGCGAAGTCGCTCGTGGACCTGCCGAGCCCGTTCGCGGGGGTCGTCACGCGGCTGCTCGTCGAGCCTGGGACCACGGTGGACGTCGGCACGCCCATCATCGAGGTGGACGTCGACCCGACCGGTGCCGCGCCTGCCCCCGTGGCTCCGACCGGCGGGGCCGACGTGCCCGCCGCTTCCGTGCCCGGCACGGCGGACGCCGTGACCCGTGAGGCCGTGCTCGTCGGCTACGGCGTGAGCGGGCAGGGCTCGGCCCGCCGTCCCCGCGCCGCCCAGCCCGCCGCCGCTCAGAACGGGGCCGCGCAGAACGGGGCCGCCGCGCAGAACGGCGCGCGCCCGCCTGCCGCGCCCGCAGCACAGGCGGTCACCGCCGCACCCGGCCCGCGCACAGCCGTCCCCGCCGCGTCGGTCCGACCGCACGTGCTCGCCAAGCCGCCCGTGCGCAAGCTCGCCCGTGACCTCGACGTCGACCTCGGATCGGTCAACCCCACGGGCCCCGGCGGCATCGTGACCCGCGAGGACGTGCTCGCCCGCTCGGTCGAGACCGAGGCGCGCACCCTGGCGACGTACCCCGGCGACGACTCGCCGTGGCTCGCGCAGGGCACGGTGAGCGACGGTGGCCGCCAGACGCGCGTGCCGGTCAAGTCGGTGCGCAAGCGCACGGCCGAGGCGATGGTCGCGAGCGCGTTCACGGCCCCGCACGTCACCGTGTTCCACACGCTCGACATCACCCGGACCATGAAGCTCGTCGCGCGGCTGCGCGAGGACCGTGAGTTCACCGACGTGCGGGTGACGCCGCTGCTCATCGCCGCGAAGGCCGTGCTGACGGCGGTCCGACGGCACCCGGAGATCAACGCGAGCTGGGACGACGCGACCCAGGAGATCGTCTACAAGCACTACGTGAACCTGGGCATCGCGGCCTCGACGCCGCGCGGGCTCGTGGTGCCCAACATCAAGGACGCGCACACGCTCGGGCTCAAGGACCTCGCGCTCGGCATCTCCGAGCTGACCGCCACGGCCCGGGCCGGCCGCACGAGCCCCGCCGAGATGTCCGACGGCACCATCACCATCACCAACGTCGGCGTGTTCGGCATCGACTCGGGCACCCCGATCCTCAACCCTGGCGAGGCGGCGATCCTCGCGTTCGGGGCGATCCGGCAGCAGCCGTGGGTGCACAAGGGCAAGATCAAGCCCCGGTACGTCACGCAGCTCGCGCTGAGCTTCGACCACCGGCTGGTCGACGGCGCGCTGGGGGCGAAGTTCCTCTCGGACGTCGCCGCGGTGCTCGCCGAGCCCGCCCAGGGCCTCGTGTGGGGCTGACGCCCACCGCTCACGGCCCGGCTGCCGACCCCGCGGTGGCGGACCGCGCGGCCGGGGTGCTGGCCGCGATGGCCTGCGGCGACGCGCTCGGTGCCCCGTACGAGTTCGGCCCGCCCCTGACGGCCGACCAGCCCGTGGGCATGGTCGGTGGCGGGGCGTTCGGGTGGGAACCGGGCGAGTGGACCGACGACACGCAGATGGCGGTCGTGGTGCTCGAGGCCGCCGAACGGGCGGCGTGCGCGGGCGACCGGCTGGTCGACCGCCTCGACGACGTGGTCGCCGGGTGGGTCGCGTGGGCGTCGGATGCCGCGGACGTGGGCGCGCAGACGCGCGCTGTGCTCGCTGCAGCGACGGACGACGGCCCGCCCACCGCGGCCCGGGCCCGTGCGGCCGCGACCGCGCACCACCGGGCGACGGGCCGCTCGGGCGGCAACGGCTCGCTCATGCGCACCGCACCCGTGGCGCTGGCCCACCTCGACGACGCGTCCGCGACGGCCGACGCCGCGCGCGCCGTCAGCGAGCTCACCCACCACGACCCCGACGCGGGTGACGCGTGCGTGCTGTGGTGCGCGGCCATCCGCCACGCGGTGCTCGCCGGCGACCTCGACGTGCGCGTCGGCCTGCCGCTGCTGCCCGCCGCGAGCCGGACGCGCTGGGACGGGCTGATCGCCGAGGCCGAGGGGCTGGACCCCGCGGACTTCGAGCGCAACGGCTGGGTGGTCCAGGCGCTCCAGGCCGCATGGTCCGCGATCACCCGCACGTCGCTGCCCGACGACGGCCCTGAGCACCTGCGCCGGGCCCTCGAGGCCGCCGTGCGGGGCGGGCGTGACGCCGACACGGTCGCGGCCATCACCGGCGCGCTCGTCGGGGCGCGCTGGGGCCTGTCGGCCCTGCCCGAACCGTGGCTCGCCGTGGTGCACGGCTGGCCCGGGCTCACGGTGCACGAGCTCGCCCGACGCGGCCAGGCGCTGGCCTGCTAGACAGTCCCGTCCTCGGGGGCGGGAGCGCTACGCGAGGACGCTCGTGCCGTGCTCGGGCGTGCGCGGGGGCCCGTCGGTCGGCTCGATGACCGCGTCGGCAGCCCGGGCAGCCCTGGCCTCGGCCTCGAGCCGCTCGGTGAGCTCCTGCGCGGCGGACTCGACCAGGCTGGTCACGTCGCGTGCGACGTCGTCGACCGGGCGCGCGCCGTCCACGACGTGGAAGCTCGTGCGGCGACCCCATGGCTGGTCGAGGTACAGGCGGCGCGAGGTGATCATCCGGTCGAGGTCCACGTCGCGGTGCTGGCGCAGCGACCCGTCGCGGTGCACCACGCGGCTCGCGGCGGTCTCAGGCGGCACGTCGAGGCAGATCGTCACGTCGGGCACGGGGGCGTACCGGTTGAGGTGCATCAGCCACTCGACGTCGGTGATGCCGCGCGACCGGAAGTACGCGTAGCTGCCGTAGACGTAGCCGTCGGCCACCACGGTCTCGCCTGCGGCGAGCCGGGGGCGCAGGACGGTGCGGGCGTGGCGCGCGAGGTCGAACGCCGCGAACAGCGCGAGCTCGCGGATGTTCTCCTCGCTGCGCTGGTCCGGCTCGAGGACCGCGCGGACGAGGTCGTCGCCCCGGTAGAGATCGGTGGGCACGTGCGCGACGTGGGTCGCGGTGCTCGTGCCGAGGTGCTCGGCGAGACGATCGACCTGGGTCGAGGTGCCGCTGCCGTCGATGCCGCAGACCGCGACCAGCAGGCCGCGCGGCGTGTCAGTGCTCATCCGCACAGGATGACGCAAACCCGACGGTTCCGACACCATCTCCCGGGGGACATCGCGCCCTGGGTGAGCAGCCCGGCGGTGCACCCGGGGCCGTTGGCCGCACGTCGTCCCGTCGCGGCGGCCCCTCAGGTGTCCGTGGTGCGCGGCCCGTGAGCCGGGCTGGGTTCGCCCCGCTCGGCGGGCAGGCCGCTGCTGGGTGCGCCGGGTGCGCCGGGTGCGCCGGGTGCGTTGCGGTCGGGCGCCGGGAGGCTCGCGGCCTCGGCCGTCTCGGCCTCGCTCGCGACGCCCGGGGTCGCGCCGGCTGCCGCCTCCGCCTCCTCCTCGAGCCGCCCCTGGATGCCGGAGACGTTGCGCAGCGGCACCTCGGGGATGAGCAGCACGAGCACCAGGCCCAGCACCATGACGCCCGCGACGATCATCACGATCAGGTCGACCGACTCGGAGAAGCCCTCGAGGAACGGCCGGGCGAGGCGTGGGTCGAGCGCGCCGATGAACGAGGAGTCGTCGAGCGAGGGGAGCGCCCCGCCCGATCCCTTGCCGAGCATGTCGAGCACCGGCGCGTTCGCGGGATCGGCCAGCACGGTCGGATCGGCCAGGGCGGCCTGGAACTCGGGGGTCGGCACCGCGGCCCGGAACGCGGCCACGATGTTGGCGCCCACGGTCGAGAACAGCACCGAGAGGAACACGGCGGTGCCGAGCGTGCCGCCCATCTGCCGGAAGAACAGCGACGCGGACGTCGCGACGCCCATGTCGCGCACGGGCACGGCGTTCTGCACGGCGAGCACGAGCGGCTGCATCGTCAGGCCGAGCCCGAGGCCGAAGACGATCGAGTACGCGCTGATGGCCAGCAGCGTCGTGTCGGCGCTGAGCCGAGAGAGCAGCAGCCCGCCCGCTGCCATGAGCACGGTCCCCGCGACGGGGAAGATCTTGTAGCGGCCCGTGCGGGCCGTGAGCTGACCCGCGACGATCGAGCCCGCCATGATCCCGATGGTGAACGGGATGAGGGTCAGGCCCGCCTCGGTGGGTGACATGCCCTTGGCGATCTGCAGGTACAGCGGCAGCGTCGCGAGCCCTCCGAACATGCCGAGCCCGATCACGACGTTGGCGCCCGCCCCGAACGAGAACACGCGGTTGCGGAACAGGTAGAGCGGCAGCAGCGCGTCGTTGCCCGCGACGCGTTCGGCGAGCACGAACAGCCCGATTCCCGCGACGCCGACCCCGTAGCAGAGCAGCGCCCGGCCCGACGTCCAGCCCCACTCGCGACCCTGCTCGGCGATGAGCAGCAGCGGCACGAGCGCCACCACGAGCATCAGCGCACCGGGCCAGTCGATGCGGTGCTGGACCTTCTTCATGGGTGGCAGGTGCAGGACGCGCGAGATGACGACGATGCCGAGGATGCCGAGCGGCACGTTGACCAGGAAGACCCAGCGCCAGCCGGTGATGCCCAGGATCGAGTCGGCCCCCGCGAAGAAGCCGCCGATCACCGGCCCGAGCACCGACGAGGTGCCGAAGACCGCGAGGAAGAAGCCCTGGTAGCGGGCTCGCTCGCGGGGTGGGACCAGGTCGCCGAGGATGGTGATGGCCAACGCCATGAGACCGCCGGCACCGAGCCCCTGCAGCCCGCGGTACATCGCGAGCTGGTACATCGAGCCGGCGGTGCCGCACAGCAGCGAGCCGGTCACGAACAGCGCGATCGCGAGCAGGTAGAAGGGCTTGCGCCCGTAGACGTCGGAGAGCTTGCCGTACAGCGGCGTCGCGATCGTCGAGGTGATGAGGTACGCGGTGGTGACCCAGGCCTGCAGCGAGAGCCCGTTGAGGTCGTCGCCGATCGTGCGGATCGCGGTCGCGACGATCGTCTGGTCGAGCGCCGCCAGGAACATGCCCAGCATGAGCCCGCCGAGGATCGTCATGATCTCGCGGTGCGTCGGTCCGCCGGGCGCAGGGGCGGTGGGGCTCTCGACGGATGGAGCGGGGACGGCGGGGCGGACCAACGGGTTCTGGGACACGGGTGCCTCTCGAACGAGCGCGGGATGGACGATCCCTGTGGGTTGACCGACGCGTGGTGCGAGGCCCGCGTGACGCGGACGTCGTCCCAGACTCCAACCCAACGGCGACGACCCACGACACTATTTCCCATTGCGGACAATTGCCCCCAGGTCGGTGGAGGCAGATCGTCGCCGCGGGGGCGCAGGGCCGGGTTGCGACGGACGCCACACCTGACGCTCGGCGGGCGCGGCGGGCGCGGCGAGCGGGGTCGTCGCGACCGGTGACGATGCCTCGCACACGTCGACGGCGACGCCCGAGGGGGACGTCGCCGCAGGTGGCGACCCGGTGGGCCGGGGCCCCGGCGTGCTCGGTGCCGCCGGGCTGTGGCTCGGGCTGCGGCGGCGTGGCGCCCCGGCGGCGCTCACCGCGGGGGTGACGTCCGGGCCGGGAGTTCGGCGCAGCGAGGACGAGGCCCGATGATGGTCGATGTGACCCGTCGCCCGTCCTCGTCCTCCGCCGCGCGCGGTGCCGCCCGCGCGCTCACGGCCGCCCTCGCGGCCCTCGTCCTGGTCGGCATCGGCGCCGGCGCCGCGCAGGCGCACAACGCGCTGCGCTCGACCGACCCCGCCGACGGCTCGACCGTCACCGTGGTGCCGGAGCGGCTGACGCTCACGTTCGACCAGCCGGCCACCGCGATCGGCACCGAGGTCGTCGTCGTGGCGCCGGACGGCCGCACCGTCAGCGTGGGGGAGCCTGTGCTCCTCGACGCGAGCGTGAGCCAGCCCATCGAGGGCGAGCTGCCCGCCGGGACGTACACGGTGCAGTGGCGAGTGACCTCGGCCGACGGCCACCCGCTCTCGGGCGAGCTCACGTTCACCGCGGCCGAGGCCACCGCGATCGGCGTCGAGCCGACAGCGGACCCTGAGCCGCGCATGACGGCGAACGCCGAGCCGGGCGAGGTCGCGCCGTCGCCCGACGTCACCGCCACCGACCCCGCCACGAACGACCTGACCGAGCCCGTCTCGGCCGAGCCCGCGGAGACCAGCTCGACCCCGCTCGTGCTCGCGGTCCTCGCCGCCCTGATCGCCGCGGGCGTGGTCGCCGTCGCGGTCCGTCAGCGGCGGAAGTGACGCGATGAGCGTGCGCGAGGTGCCTCCCGAGGTCGAGGCCGGGCCCGGTCGACGGCTCGGCGTCGGCGGGCTCCTCGCGCTGCTCGCCGGGAGCGCCGCGCTGCTCGCGCTGCTGGGCGTGTGGCTGACGGGTGCGGCGGTGCCCGGCTACCTGCGCGACCCGGGCGCGGTCGTGCGGTGGGGGCTGCCCGTGGCCGCGACGCTCACCGAGCTCGCGGGGTCGCTCGCGCTCGGGGCCCTGGTGCTCGCGATCGGCGTGCTGCCCCGGCGCGCCCCCACGCCGCGTGCCGGCACCGCGGGCCGCGCCGGCACCGCGGGCCGCGCCGGCGCCGGCACCGACAGGCGTCCCGCGCGCGAGGTGCCGAGCGTCGTGGACGGCGCCGCGTACCCGCGCAGCCTGCTGGTCGCGGGCGTCGCGGCCGGGCTGTGGACCGTGCTGAGCCTGGTCCACCTGGTGCTGACCTACGCCTCGGTGAGCGGGCGCCCGCTCGACTCCGCCACGTTCGGCGAGGAGCTCGGCGTCTTCGTGACCCAGATCGACCTGGGTCGCACCCTGCTGCTCGTGACCACGATCGCGGCGGTCGTCACGGCCCTCGCGCTCGTCGTGGCGACGCCCACGGGGGCCGCCTGGACGGCCGCGCTGGTCGTGGTCGCGCTGTGGCAGCAGGCGCAGACCGGCCACTCGGCAGGTTCGGCGAGCCACGACCTGGCCACCACGTCGATGTTCGTGCACCTGGTCGGTGCGGCCGTGTGGATCGGTGCGCTCGCCGCGCTCGCGGTGCTGGTGCGGCGGCTAGGCAGCGACCTGGGCCCGGCCGTCGCTCGCTACTCGGTGATCGCGGGCTGGTGCTTCGCCGCGGTGGCCGTCTCGGGCCTGGTCAACGCTGTGGTCCGGCTCGGCGGCGTCGACGGGCTCGCGAGCCGGTACGGGGTCCTGGTGCTGCTCAAGGCCGCGCTGTTCGTCGTGCTGGGACTGGTCGGGCTGCGCTACCGGCGCTCGGTCATCCCGCGCCTGTCCGGTGGGGCGCCCGCCGCGGGCCGGGTCTTCTGGCGCCTCGTCGCGGTCGAGCTGGCCGTGATGGGCGCCGTCTCGGGTGTGGCCGTGGCCATGGGCGCATCGGCCCCGCCCGTGCCCGACGATCCGATCGCCGACCCGACCCCGGCCCAGATCGTCACGGGGCACGCGCTGCCGCCCGAGCCGACCGTGCTGCGCTGGTTCACTGAATGGCGCTGGGAGCTGCTGTTCGGCTTCGCGGCCGTCGCGGGGGCCGTGGTGTACGTGCGGTGGGTGCGCCGGCTGCGGGCACGCGGCGACGCGTGGCCCGTGAGCCGCACGGTCATGTGGGTCGCGGGCATGGTGCTGTTCTTCTGGACCACGTCGGGTGGGCCGGCGATGTACGGGCACGTGCTGTTCAGCGCGCACATGGTCCAGCACATGGTGCTGGCGATGGTCATCCCGATCCTGCTCGCGCTCGCCGCGCCCGTGACGCTGGCGCTGCGTGCGCTGCCGTCGCGGACGGTGAGCCTGCGGGGCGACGCGTCGCGGGGCCCGCGCGAGTGGATCCTGGTGCTGGTGCACAGCCACGTGGGCCGGTTCTTCGCGAACCCGCTGGTCGCGGCCGTGAACTTCGCGGGGTCGATGATCGCGTTCTACTACACGGGTGCGTTCGAGTGGGCCCTGACGAGCGGCGTCGGGCACATCGTCATGGTGGTGCACTTCTCGCTCGCGGGGTACCTGTTCGCGAACGGCCTGGTGGGCATCGACCCCGGCCCGGCCCGGCCGCCGTACCCGCAGCGCCTGCTGCTGCTGTTCGCGACCATGGCGTTCCACGCGTTCTTCGGGGTCGGGCTCATCAACTCCGAGACGCTGCTGGTGCCCGACTGGTTCGGTCTGCTGGGCCGTCCGTGGGGTGAGTCCGCGATCGCCGACCAGCAGCGCGGCGGGGGGCTCGCGTGGGGCATCGGGGAGCTCCCGACGCTCGCGCTCGCGATCGGTGTCGCGGTGTCCTGGGCGCGGGACGACGAGCGGGTGGCTCGGCGGCGCGACCGCCGGGTGGACCGGGACGGCGACGTCGAGATGGACGAGTACAACGCGATGCTCGCGCGCATGTCCGAGACCGACGGCACCGGCCCGCGCTGACGTGTGGGCCGGGCGTGATAGGACGGGGCGGTGACCGACACCCCACCTGCTGCCACACCGTTCCACGACCTCGAGTCGTACATCGCCCTCCCGCGCCTGTCGGGACTCACGCTGTCGAAGGACGGCACCCGGCTCGTGACCGCGGTCGCGACGCTCGACCAGAAGCGCACGCGCTACGTGACCGCGCTGTGGGAGATCGACCCGCAGGGTGACAAGCCCGCCCGGCGCCTGACGCGCAGCACCAAGGGCGAGTCGAGCGCGGCGTTCACGCCGTCGGGCGACCTGCTCTTCACGTCGGCGCGCCCCGACACCGAGCCGCGCGAGGGTGCCGACGACGAGCCCGCCCCCGCGCTGTGGCTGCTGCCCGCCGACGGTGCGGAGGCCCGCGTGGTCGCGGACCGCGGCGCCGGCCTGGGCGGGGTGCACGTCGCGGCCGACGCGCCCGTCGTGCTGGTCACGTCGGACGTGCTGCCGCGCGCGATCGACGCGGCGGACGACGAGCGGCTGCGCAAGGCCCGCAAGGACAAGAAGGTCGCGGCGATCCTGCACACGTCGTACCCGGTGCGGTACTGGGACCACGACCTGGGCCCCGCGCACCCGCACCTGTTCGCCGCGGAGCTCGGCGCCGACGTGCTCGCGCCCGTCGCCGGGGTCCCGGACCCGCGCCTCGACCTGCGCGACGTGACACCCGGCGTGGGGTCCGTGCTGGTCGAGCAGAGCAGCAGCCTCTCGCCCGACGGGCGCACGATCGTCTCGGGGTGGAACGTGCCCGCCGCGCGCGGTGCCCAGCACATGCGCCTCGAGGTGGTCGACGTCGCGACGGCCGAGCACCGGGTGCTGGTCGACGACCCCGAGGCCGATCTCGGTTCTCCCGTGATCTCGCCCGACGGCCGGCTCGTGGCGTACAGCCGCGAGACGATCTCGACCCCGCACCAGGCACCGCGCGTCGAGCTGTGGGTCGTCGGCATCGACGGCAGCGACCCGCGCCGGCTCGGCGCCGACTGGGACCGCTGGCCGCACGGCTACGTGTGGGCCCCCGACTCGGCCTCGATCCTCGTCATGGCCGACGACGACGGCCGCGGCGCGGTGTTCCGCATCGACGTGGCCGCGAACTCCGTCACGCGGGTGACCAGCGACGACGCCGTGTTCACGGATGTCCAGGTCAGCCCCGACGGGCGCACCCTCTACGCGCTGCGCAGCTCGTACCTGGCCCCCGCGCACCCCGTGCGGGTCGACCTGGCCGACGCGGTCGCCACGGGTCGACCCGTCGCCGCCACCCCGCTGCCGACGCCCGCGCCGCTGCCCACCGTGCCGGGGACGCTCACCGAGGTCGAGACCACCGCGGCCGACGGCCACCGCGTCCGCGCGTGGCTCGCCCTGCCCGAGGGCGCCTCGGCCGAGCAGCCCGCACCGCTGCTGCTGTGGATCCACGGCGGCCCGCTCGGCTCGTGGAACACCTGGTCGTGGCGCTGGAACCCGTGGCTGCTGGTCGCACAGGGCTACGCGGTGCTGCTGCCCGACCCGGCCCTGTCGACCGGTTACGGCCAGGAGTTCATCGACCGCGGCTGGGGCTCGTGGGGCGCGGCGCCGTTCACCGACCTGATGGCCGCGACCGACGCCGCCGTCGCCCGCGACGACATCGACGAGTCGCGCACCGCCGCGATGGGCGGGTCGTTCGGCGGGTACATGGCCAACTGGGTCGCCGGGCACACCGACCGCTTCGACGCGATCGTCACGCACGCGAGCCTGTGGGCCCTGGACCAGTTCGGCCCCACGACCGACGCCTCCTACTACTGGGAGCGCGAGATGACCCAGGAGATGGCGCTGGCGAACTCGCCGCACCTGTTCGTCGAGCAGATCGTCACGCCGATGCTGGTGATCCACGGCGACAAGGACTACCGCGTCCCGATCGGCGAGGGCCTGCGCCTCTGGTACGAGCTGAACGCGCGCTCG
The DNA here is from genome assembly GCF_044392165.1 of Cellulomonas sp. P22. Lineage (NCBI taxonomy): Bacteria > Bacillati > Actinomycetota > Actinomycetes > Micrococcales > Cellulomonadaceae > Cellulomonas > Cellulomonas sp. P22. The sequence goes on along the minus strand of NZ_JBISBW010000007.1, from coordinate 291,208 downwards.
GGCCTGGCCGCCGACGCGGACGGGAACACCCCGCACCGGTTCCTGTACTTCCCCGACGAGAACCACTGGGTGCTCACGCCCCAGCACGCGATCGTCTGGTACCAGGTGGTCGAGGCGTTCCTCGCGCAGCACGTGCTCGGCGAGGAGTCGCCCGCGCTGCCCGAGCTGCTCGGCTGACCTGACGGCACGACCTGGCCTGCACGACCCGGCCCGCGCGTCCGCTTGGCGCGCGGGCCTGGTCGTGCCCGGGGCCCGCTGCCGTGCGGCCGTACGCTGACCAGGTGACCAGCACGCTTGCACCCCTCGCCCGCGACCTGAACGAGTACCGGATCCCGGGCCTGGTGGTGCGCGAGCACCGGCTGAGCGTGCCGGTCGACTGGTCCGCACCCGAGCGGTTCGGCGCCATCGAGGTCTTCGCGCGCGAGATCGTGGACCCGACGCGGACGGGCGACGACCTGCCGCTGCTGCTGTTCCTGCAGGGCGGTCCGGGTGGTCAGGGTCCGCGCCCGCAGGGCGGCGGCTGGTGGTCGACCGCCCTGAAGACGCACCGCGTGGTCCTGCTCGACCAGCGCGGCACCGGCCGCTCGTCGCGTGTCGACGGGCGCACCATCGCATCGTTCGAGGGTGCCGCGCAGGCCGCCGACTACCTGTCCTGCTTCCGGGCCGACGCGATCGTCGCCGACGCCGAGCACCTGCGCACCACAGTGTTCGGCGGGCGCCGGTGGGCCACCCTCGGCCAGTCGTACGGCGGGTTCCTCACGCTCGCGTACCTCTCCCGGCACCCCGAGGCGCTGACCGCCTGCTACGTCACGGGCGGGCTCCCCGGCATCACCGCGACCGCCGAGGACGTGTACCGCGCGACCTACCCCCGGCAGGCCGCCCGCAACGCCGAGCTCGCGCAGCGCTACCCGGGTGACGTCACGCTGCTGGGGCGGCTCGCCGACCGGCTCGCGGCCGACGACGTGCGGCTGCCGAACGGCGACCCGTTCACGGTCGAGCGCCTGCAGACCCTCGGCATGCCGCTGGGCATGAGCACCGGGGTCGACGGCCTGCACTGGACGCTCGACACGGCCTTCGTCGACGAGGCCACCGCCGAGCCGTCCGCGGCGTTCCTCGCAGCGGTCGCCCACCAGACCGGCTTCGACGACAACCCGCTGTACGCGGTGCTGCAGGAGGTCATCTACCACCAGGGTCACCGCGAGCCGGGCTGGGCCGCTCAGGACGAGCAGGCCAGGCACCCCGCGTTCGACCCGACCGCCCGGCCGCTGCTGCTCACCGGCGAGGCGATCTTCCCGTGGATGTACTCCCAGGTCAGCGCGCTGCGCCCGTTCCAGGCGGCGGCCGAGGAGCTCGCGGCCCGCACCGAGTGGCCCGCGCTGTACGACGTCGACCGGCTGGCCTCGAACGAGGTGCCCGTCGCGGCCGTGCAGTACTACGACGACCCGTACGTCGACCTCGACCTGGCGCTGCGCACCGCCGACCAGGTCGGCAGCACCCAGGTGTGGATCACCAACGAGTACCTGCACGACGGTCTGCGGGCCGCGGGCGACGTCATCCTGCCCCGGCTCATGGACCTCGCCGCCGGCTCCTGGAGCGTCACCGGCCGCTGACGGTCAGGGCGCGTCGTCCGTCCGGCGCACCCCGCTCGGCGGTGCGTCGGCGAGCGCGCGGGCGCGGAGCAGCACGGCGTCGAGCATCTCGGGGGTCAGGCGCCGCGTGAAGGTGTTCTGCTGGCTCACGTGGAAGCAGCCCAGCACCGTGAGCCGCCGGTCGTCGGGCCCGTGCAGCGTCAGCTCGGCACCGTGCGCGAACCGGGGTCGGGGCCGCGGCACGAGCCACCCCTGCTCGGCGAGCGTGGAGAGCAGCGCCTGCCACGCGAAGCCGCCCAGCACCACAGCCACGCGCGGGGCCACGAGCTCGAGCTCGCGGGCGAACCACGGGCCGCACGTGCGGCGTTCGGTGGGCGTGGGGGCGTTGTCGGGCGGGGCGCAGTGCACCGGCGCGGTCAGGCGCAGGTCGGTGAGCGTGAGGCCGTCGTCGGGCCGCTCGGACGTGGGCTGCGACGCGAAGCCCGTGCGGTGCAGCGACGCGATCAGGAAGTCGCCCGAGCGGTCGCCCGTGAACATGCGGCCCGTCCGGTTGCCGCCGTGCGCCGCCGGGGCCAGCCCCACCACGAGCACGCGGGCGTCGGGGTCACCGAACCCGGCGACGGGACGGGCCCAGTACGTCTCGCCGCGGAACGACGCGCGCGGGGCGACCGCCGCGGCTTCGCGCCACGCGACGAGCCGCGGGCACGCACGGCACCCGACGAGCAGCCCGTCCATCGCCTCGACGCTCGTGGCCGTGGCGGCCACCAGCGGGTACGTCGGCGCGTCGGGCGAGGGGGTCACTCGAACCGGCTCGGGTCCCCGGCCCCGACGCGCACGACCTCGGGGTAGCCCTCGGACCAGTCGACGACCGTGGTCGGCTCGGTGCCGCAGTCACCCGCGTCGATCACAGCGTCGACCAGGTGGTCGAGCTCCTCCTTGACCTGCCAGCCGTCCGTGAGCGGCACCTCGTGGCCGGGGAGCAGCAGCGTGCTCGAGAGCAGCGGCTCGCCGAGCTCGTGCAGCAGCGCCTGGACCACCCGGTTGTCCGGGATGCGCACGCCGACGGTCTTCTTCTTGGGGTGCGCGAGCCGCCGCGGCACCTCCTTGGTCGCCGGCAGGATGAACGTGTACGCGCCGGGCGTCGCGGCCTTGATCGCGCGGAACGCCGCGTTGTCGAGCTGCACGAGCTGGCCGAGCTGCGTGAAGTCCGAGCACACGAGCGTGAAGTGGTGCCGCTCGTCGAGGTGCCGGATCTGGCGGATGCGGTCGGCCGCAGCGTGGTCGTCCATGCGGGCGCCCAGGGCGTAGCACGAGTCGGTCGGGTACGCGATCAGCGCGTCGTCGCGCAGCATCTGCACCACCTGCGAGATCGTGCGCGGCTGGGGGTCGTGGGGGTGGACGTCGAGGTACCGGGCCATGCGCCGAGCCTAGGCCCGCGACCTGAAGCCCGGAGCCTTCCTGCGGTGCCGGTGCGGCCCGTTCCGCCCTCGTGCGCAGGCCAGACGCGCTCTCGACGAGCGGACCTGGACGTCCCGCGCCAGACTCAGGGCTCGACCGGGCGACCCCCGCCCGGCACGACCGGAGGAGTGACCATGGGAATCGGTGGCGGCATAGGCCTCATCGTGATCGGTGCGATCCTCGCGTTCGCCGTCCGTGACGGCATCAGCGGTATCGACCTCACGGCGATCGGCTACATCTGCATGGGTGGTGGCGTGCTGGCGCTCGTCATCGCCCTGGTCCTCAACGCGCAGCGCAGCAACACCACGCACCGTGAGGTCATCGAGCGCCACGACGACACCTCGCGTCCGCCCGCCTACTGAGGGGTGCGACCCGAGCGCCGCACCCTGCCCCCCGGGGTGCGGCGCTCGCCGCGCGGCGACCCCGCCGCCGGGCGAGACTCGAAGGAGGCCGGGCCCGGGAGCCCGGCACCGGACCGGGGAGTGCCCATGGGTATCGGCGGCGGCATCGTGCTCATCGTGATCGGCGCGGTCCTCGCGTTCGCGGTCACCGACACCGTCCCGGGCGTCGACCTCACGGTCGTCGGGTACATCTGCCTGGGTGCGGGGTTCCTGGCCCTGATCCTGGCCATCATCCTCAACGCCCAGCGCACCCACACCTCGCACCGCGAGGTCATCGAACGGCACGACCAGGGGCCGTACCCGAGGGGCTGAGCGGACCCGGCACGGCGACGGCCCCCACGCCGGGACGAGTGACCGTCCCGGCGCGAGGGCCGTCCTCAGGTTCCTGACCGGGTGGTCAGGTCAGGGTGCAGCTCGCACCGTTGAGCGTCACCGCCGTCGGGACCCCCGGGCTCGAGGTCGAGGTGGCCAGGAACCCGAAGCGTGCTCCCCGTCTGGGGCTGGTCCGTCGGTGCCGACCGGTCCCGCCTCCGGCCGGCGTCGTCGAGGGCCGGGGGCGTGCGGAGCGCGGAGGTGCTGCGCTCAGAGGCCCAGGATCCGTGCGGCCGCCGGGGCGGTCAACGACGCGAAACGCTTCACCGGGGGTTGCGCCGATACCTGCCCTCCGGTGGTGAGCGCCGCAGGTCCAGGTCGTGTGAACCTCCCGCGCCCGCTGAGCGCGGCGGTGCCGACGCGTGTCGGCGCCGCGCGGCAGACTGTGGCGCACATCGGGCGAAACGCCCGTCGCGGGGAACGGTGCGGACGCCGACAGGGGGCGCAGCATGAACAGGGACGAAGCGCGTGAGATCAAGGCCCAGCTCGCGGACTACGTGGACGAGCTCGTCCAGCGCCAGGGGGTGCCACCGCTCGCGCTCGACGGCGGGGTCGTGCCCGGGCCGACGCTCGGGCTGGGGCTCGCGCCGCGGGGCGACGGTGGCTACACGGTCGCTGTGCGCTACCGGCTGGGTCTCCCCGCCGTGCGGCGGCTCGCACGCAAGGTCATCGAGCAGGCCGGTCCCGCGGTCGACGTGCGGCGCACGGGCCGGATCCGGCCCGTCACCACCGAGCACCTCGTGAGCCCCGAGGGCTCGGACCGACGCATCGGTCACCGTCCGCCCGTCGCGACCGCCCTCGCGGTGGGCCAGACCGACCGGGTGCGGCCGCTGCGGCCGGGAGTCTCGATCGCGCACGTGGACGTGACCGCGGGCACGCTCGGTGCGTTCGTGCGGGTCGACGGCGTGCTGCACGCCCTGTCGAACTACCACGTGCTCGTGGGATCGCCCCAGGGGCAGATCGGTGACGTCGTGGTGCAGCCCGGCCCGGCAGACGGCGGTCACGCCCCGCAGGATCGGGTCGGGACCCTCGCGGCCTCGGTCCCGCTCGAGCACGGACGCAACGCGACCGTCGACGCGGCCGTCGCTGTGCTCGACGACCCGACGGTCGACCTCGACTACCCGGTGGGGCGCATCACCAGCACGACGGTGGCCTTCGGCGGGGAGGACGTCGCCAAGATCGGTCGCACGACCGCGCTCACGGTGGGTCGCGTCACCGCGATCGAGCTCGACGACGTCGTGGTCGGCTACGGGGGCGGCCTGGGCAACCTGCGGTTCGACGACCAGATCGAGGTCGAGTCGACCGGCGAGGGCCCGTTCTCCCGCGGCGGCGACTCGGGCTCGCTCGTGTACCGCGCCGACGGGGTCGCGATCGGGCTGCTCTTCGCCGGCAGCGAGACCGGTGGGGACAACGGCACCGGGCTGACCTACCTCAACCCGATCGACGCTGTGCTCGGCGCGCTCGGGGCCGAGCTCGCCCGCTGACCGGGGCCAGCCGGCGGGCCCGGGGCCGAGCCCGGGGTCAGCCGGCGGTCTGCGAGGTGCCCGACGTCGCCGGTGCGGCGGCGCCACCCGGCGACTGGGCGATCAGCACGCCGGCCGTGACGGCGCCCGCGGCGAGCCCCAGGACGACCACGGTGACCTTGACCCGGAGCGATGGCGGCACCGTGAGCCGGGATGCCTTGCGAGGGGTGTCGTGCGTGGTGCTGATGATCGTCTCCAAGCGGTGGGTCGGTGGGCCGCGCGGGCTCTCCCTCCTGATCGACCCCGTCCTGCGAGATCTGAGCGGGTGAAGTCGGTGAGTGTGCGGCCCGCGATCGGGCGGCGGCCGGCGGCGCCCAGGGCGGCGGTGGGCCGTTGGTGGGCCGTTGGTCCCGTCCGACCGTCCGGACGGCCGGTGGGAGCGGTTGCGCCGGTGCGCAGGTGTGCCGGACCATGGCGGTCACCGGCCACGGCGAGAGACACTGGGGTCGGACGACGTATCTCGATCCGATCGGTAGCCGTTCTGGGGGCGTCACGCGCAGGGTCCGCGCGTTCGGCGCAGGGGTTCGTGCGCCTCCGCCGGCCGAGACGTGAGGCGACGACGATGGCGGACCTCCAGCGGGCACGCGAGGCCAAGGACAGGCTGCGCTCCGAGCTGCGCGAGCGCCCCGGGGTCAACGGGATCGGCCTCACCAAGGACGACGACGGCTACGCCGTCCAGGTCAACGTCCAGCTCGCCGACGACGCCACCGCCCTCCCGTCCTCGGTCGACGGCGTCCACGTCCACATCAAGGTCACCGGCCCCATCACCCCCGCCTCGCGCCCCCACCTCCGCACCGCCTGACCCCCCCATCCGTCTCAGCGAGAGGGAGGGGTGGGGGTGGGGCGGGTGGCTCGGAGGAGGGGGGTGTTGAGGGCGTCGATCTGGGTGGTCGCGTCGGACTGGCGGCCGTGGCCGCCGCGCTCGTTTTGCCGGGCCGCGTAGAGAAGAGTGCCGACGGCCGTCAGGGCGAAGCCGGTGATCAGCGCCGTGACGTCGAGCGACGGGAGCTGGCTCGCCGCGGTGAGCACAGCGAGCACCGGGATCGTGGGCCCCAGCGGCAGCCGTGAGCCCTCGCCGGGCCACCCCCGCACGGCGAGGACGGTCGCCGCGACGCCCACCACGATCATCGCGATGATCGCCGCGACGTTGGCGACCGCCACGACGAACGTGGGGTCGTCGACCAGCACGAGCACGACCGTCACGGCCGCGAGGAACAGGACGCTCACGTACGGGTGCCCCGAGCGGGTGCGCCGACCGAGGACGGGCGGCACGTCACCCCGTGCGACGAGCCGCAGCACGAGGTCGCTCGCGCCCAGCATGTTGGCGTTGGCCCCCGACAGCGTCGACAGGCACGCGGCGAACGCGACGACCACCCCGCCCCACGGGCCCATCACGATCGAGGCCGCCTGGGCCACGCCCGTCGAGGTGAACGTGGTGATGCCGCTCGCGAGCATCGCGAGCACGGTCCCCAGGTAGACGGCCCCCGAGATGAAGATGGTGAGCATGATCGCGCGGGGGACCGTCTTGCGCGGGTCGCGCACCGATCCCGCCATGTTCGTGATGACGTTGAACCCCGTGTACGCGGTGAACAGGAGCGCGGTGGCGCGCAGGACGCCCTGGCCTCCCTCGGGCAGCGGGCGGTCCAGGTCGTGGGGGCGGAGCTCGGTCAGGCCCCAGACGGCGAACAGCATGAGCAGCGCGAGCTTGATCGCCACGATCCACGTCTCGGCGCGCGCGGCGGCGTCGGTGCCGCCGAGATTGAGCGCGGTGACCAGCACGGTGGCCACCAGCGCGAGCACCAGTGTGCCGGCCACGGGGATGAAGTACTCGTGCAGGTAGTCGCCGAACGAGATGACGAGGTAGGCGATGATCGTGGCGCCGTTGAGGTAGAAGGCCCACATGACGACGAATCGCCACACCGGGCTGAGCAGGTCCCCGACCGGTGCGTAGCCGGACTCGCCAGGTCGTGCGCGGGCCGAGACCACGACGAAGGACAGCGCGCTGAGCAGCATGACCACCCCGGCGAGCGCATAGGCGAGGACTGCCGCCGATCCGGCCAGGTTGATGGCCGTGCCCGACAGCGTGAAGACCCCGCCGCCCACCGTCGTCCCGACACCGAACGCGACGCACGCGACGAGTCCGATCGAGTGCCGCGGACCGTCTGCCACGTCAGCGAATCTGTCACGCCCCGCCCCGGTTCGCGACTGCGCCAAGGGCGGTGCGGGCGGGAGGTCGTCAGGTGCCGCGAGAGGGCTTCATGGGGTGGAGCTGGCGCTGCTCCGTCTGGCAGTCGTGTTGACTGGTGCCGTGACCCAGAGCAGCACTCGTCTTCCGAAGGTCCGCGCCTCCGAGCTCGTCGGGCGGGGCTGGCTGAACACCGGCGGCAAGGACGTGAGCCTCGCGGACCTGCGCGGCAAGATCGTCCTGCTCGACTTCTGGACGTTCTGCTGCGTCAACTGCCTGCACGTGCTCGACGAGCTGCGTGAGCTCGAGGCGCAGTACCGCGACGTGCTGGTGATCGTGGGGGTGCACTCGCCGAAGTTCGTGCACGAGGCGGACCCGGTCGCACTGGCGTCGGCGGTCGAGCGGTACGAGGTGCACCACCCGGTGCTCGACGACCCGAACCTGACCACCTGGTCGGCATACGCGGCGCGCGCGTGGCCCACGCTCGTGGTGATCGACCCCGAGGGCTACGTCGTCGCACAGATGGCCGGCGAGGGGCACCAGAACAACGTGGCGTTGCTGCTGCGCGACCTCGTCGCCGAGCACGAGGCCAAGGGCACCCTGCACCGAGGCGACGGGCCGTACGTGCCGCCCACCCCGACGTCGGGCACGCTGCGCTTCCCGGCCAAGGTCGTCGCACTGCCCGGCGGGAACCTGCTCGTGGCCGACGCCGGGCACCACGCGCTGACCGAGCTCGCGCCCGACGGCGAGACGCTGGTGCGCCGGATCGGTTCGGGCGAGCGCGGCCTGGCCGACGGCGGGCCCGACGAGGCCCGGTTCAGCGAGCCGAACGGGCTGGCCCTGGTGCCCGACGAGCTGCGCGCGCAGGTCGGCTTCGACGTGCTCGTGGCCGACACCGTGAACCACGCGCTGCGCGGCGTGCGGCTCGCCGACGGCACGGTGACGACGGTCGCGGGCACGGGCGAGCAGTACATGGTCGGTGCGTCCGACAACGTCCTCGCCCGCCCCGGCGACGGCCCGAAGGCCGACCGCACGGGCGTCGGGTACGACGGGCCGTCGCGCGACGTGCGGCTGTCCTCGCCGTGGGACGTCGTCTGGTCGCCCGACGCGCACGCGTTCGTCGTCGCGATGGCCGGCAACCACACGTTGTGGGCGTTCGACCCCGTCGCCGACCGGATCACGTGGCTCGCGGGCACCATGAACGAGGGGCTCGTCGACGGCCCCGCACGCGACGCGTGGTTCGCGCAGACCTCGGGTCTCGCGGTGGACGCCGGGGGACGGGTGTGGCTCGCGGACTCCGAGGTGTCCGCGCTCCGACACCTCGACCAGGCCGGCGCCACGCCCACCGTCGGCACGGCCGTCGGCGCCGGGCTCTTCGAGTTCGGCCACCGCGACGGACCGGCCGACCAGGCCCTGCTCCAGCACCCGCTCGGCGTCGCGGTGCTGCCCGACGGCTCGGTCGCCGTCGCCGACACCTACAACGGCGCGATCCGCCGGTACGCCCCCGCGACCGGCCCGGACGGCGCCCGCATCGACGGAACGGGCGAGGTCACGACGCTCGCCACGGGGCTGGCCGAGCCCTCGGGGCTGCTGGTCGAGACCGCCGGTGACGGGGTGCAGCTGCTGGTCGTCGAGTCGGCCGCGCACCGGCTGACCCGCATCGCGCTGCCCGCCGCGCTCGCGGGGGAGATCCTCGACTCCGGCGCGCACCGCACCCAGCGGCCCGTGACCGACCTGGCCCCCGGCACGGTGCGGCTCGACGTGGTGTTCACCCCCGCCGCCGGGCAGAAGTACGACGACCGCTACGGCCCCTCGACCCGGCTGCAGGTCTCCTCGACCCCGCCCGGGCTGCTGCTCGAGGGTGCGGGGGACGACGTGCCGCTCGACCGGGTGCTGCGCCTCGACCCCGAGATCGGCGAGGGGGTGCTGCACGTGACGGCGCACGCCGCGAGCTGCGACGCCGACCCCGCGATCGAGTACCCCGCGTGCCACCTCAACGCGCAGGACTGGGGAGTGCCGGTGCGGGTCGTCGAGGGTGCGGCCACCGAGCTCGTGCTGCCGCTGCACGGCTGACGGGTCCGCTCCGGCCCGACGTCGGCCCCGCCGACGTCAGCGGGTCGCGGTCAGCGCGCGCCCTGGATGGCCACGTCGATCAGGGCCTGCAGGGCGTCGGTCAGCGCCTCGGTCGCGTCGTCGGGCGCAGTCGTCTCGACCCGCACGACCCAGGGCGCGTGCTCGACGCTCAGGGTGCGCACCCCGGTCGTGTCGTCCGACGGGGTGCCGCCGCGGGCGACGGCCACGGGCACGCCGTCCGCGTCGCCGAGCACGGTCCACGTCGAGCCGCCCAGGGCGGCGGTCGCGGCGGCGGCGAGGGCGCACAGCCGGGTGACCTCGCCGGTCTGCGCGGCGAGGACGGCCGCCACGACGGCGGTGATGAGCCGGTCGACGGTCACGGCCGACTCGGCGTTGCGCCGTTCGCGAGCCTGGTTCACGCGGGCCCGGTTGCGCTTGGCCTGGTACTGCGCCGCGTCGGCGCGCCGGAACAGAGCCCGGGGGGCCTCGACGCGCGCGTCGGCGGTCGAGGCGATGCCCCACGAGATGGCCGAGCCGTGCGGCAGCGGGTACGCCGCGAGGGTGCGGGCCACGGTCTGGCTCACGGTGGCGCGGGACTGCCCGACGGTCACGAGGCAGAACTCGTCGCCGCCCAGGCGGGCAGCGGTCGAGCCGGGCAGCTGGTCGTGGACCTGGCGCAGCACGTCCGCGCAGGCGCGCAGCAGGTCGTCCCCGGCGTGGTGGCCGAACTCGTCGTTGACGCGCTTGAGCCCGTCGACGTCGCACATCACGACGCAGGTCTCACCGTCGGCCTCGAGGGCCTGCTCGGCGGCGTGGTCGGCGACGCGGCGGTTCCCGAGCCCGGTGAGCGGGTCGTCGGCGACGAGGTGGCGCACCTGGTCCTCGAGGTCGACACGGGCCACAGCGCCGGCGACGAGGGCCGCGACGACCTCGGCTGCGGCGACGTCGTCGATCCCGAAGAGCTCCTGCCCGGCACCGCGCGCGGCGTAGAGCTGGCCCCACACGCTGCCGTTGACGACCACGGGCGCGGCGAGGCCTGACACGTTGCCCATCGTCTCGAGCGCGGCGCTCTCGACCGCGTCGCCCGGGTCGGCGTCGGGGGCGAGCCCGGGGGCGTGCGCGACCCAGCTGGTGCGGTCGCGCAGGAGCGTGCGCAGCGCGGGCCGGTCGGCGGCGCGGAACGAGGACGTCGCGAGCAGGCTCTCGCGGGTGCCGTTCGGCGCAGGCTCGGTCGCGAGCACCCGGCACGTCTCCTGCTCGATCCGGCAGATCGCGACCGAGCGTGCGTCGAGGATCTGCCGGGCGAGCTGGGCGCCCGAATCGGTGACCTCCGCGAGGTTGCGGCACCGGTCGAGCCGGTGCGCAGCGAGGGCGAGGCCCCGCACACCACCCAGCGACGGGGCGCCCGTGGGGGCTCCGAGGGCGCGCGCCTGTGTGCTGGTCACGACGACATCATCCGCCACTCAGCCGTGTGCGCAAGAGCGGTGTCACCTCATCGGCGGTGCGCCGGGTCAGCGCACGTGGACCGCGCCCAGCTCGGCGAACATGGCGCGGTTGTGCTCGAAGGCGGCCCTGGCCTCGGTCACGGCCTGGGCGCGGGCGTCGTCGTCGAGGTCGAGCGCGTCGAGGCGCTCGCGGTACGTGTCCTTGAAGGGCTTCACCTTGGGGATCTCGGCGAAGTGGTAGAAGCTCACGCCCTCGGCGCCGAAGCCGTAGTGGCGCTCGAGCATCCGCTGGATGATCTGGCCGCCCGAGAGGTCGCCGAGGTAGCGCGTGTAGGCGTGCGCGACGTACAGGCTCACGGAGGTTCCTGTCTCGGCGATGCGGGCCGCGTACCGCTCGGTCGCGGGCAGGGTGCGGATCTCGGTGGCCCAGTCCGGTCCGACGAGGAACTCGAGGTCGGCCTCGATCGAGGGGACGCGTGTGAGCTCGTCGAACACGAGGGAGGTGCCCACGGGATCGGTGCGGATCTGCGCGCTCGCGGCCTCGAGCGCCGTGTAGATCGCGTGCTGCTGGGCCGCGAGGTCGGTGTAGGCGGCCCGGTCGAGGCGCCCGGCCATGAGCTGCTCGACGAAGCCCATCGACTCGGCGGCCTCGTGCTCGGGTCGCGTGCCCTCGCGCAGGAGCGTCGACAGCGGGGTCCGGGCGGCGTCGTGCTCCGCGGCGGGTCGGGCGATCGTGATGGTCACAGCGGTCTCCTCGGCACGGGCGATCTGACACGTCGTCATGACACTCCGTCACGAACTGTAGCCGAGCAAGGTAAGGCTTGCCTACATCCGTCTCACGGACGAGGACCGCGGCGCGCCACGCCTCTCCGCCCTCGGAGGGACCGTTGGCGCGCCGCCGGGGGAGCGAGCATCGTGGGGGAGTGGTCATGCGCATCCGCCAGCAGCACGCCGACGAGTGGCCCGCGGTACGGGAGCTCGTCCGGGTCGCCTTCGAGGACTCCGACCCGAACTTCGCCGTGCTCGTCGACCGGATCCACGAGTCGCCCGAGTGGGTCGCGCACCTCTCCCTCGTGGCCGAGGTCCGCAACGAGCTCGTCGGGAACATCCTCATCAGCAAGGCTCCGCTGCACACCGAGCGCGGCCCCCTCGAGGCGCTCGTCCTCGCCGAGGTGGGCGTGCTGCCCGACGCGCGCGGCCAGGGCTTCGGCTCGGCCTTGCTCCGCACCGCGGTCCGCAGGGCCGAGGAGGGCGTCGAGTCGGTGCTCGTGGCGCGCGGCGACGCCGCCTACTACCAGCGGTTCGGCTTCCGGGCCGGCGCAGACCTCGGGATCACCGCCCCGTCCGACCGGATCCCGCCCGACCAGTTCATGGTGCTCCCGCTGCCGCAATACGACGAGCACGACCGGGGTCGCCTCGAGCTGCCCGCATACTTCTGGGAGTCCGGCATCTCCGGGCTGTGACCCGCGCGCGACGCTCAGGCGGCGACGGTGTCCTGAGCGCCGACGGCTCGCAGCACGAACGTGACGGTCGACTCGATCGCACGGTCGCGCGCGGGGCCGTCCTCCTCGGGCACGCCGCGGCTCGACAGGCACGCGTTGACGAGGGGCACTGTGGTGTCGATGTCCTGCTCGGGGAAGTCGCCGGACGCGATCCCCGCGTGCAGGATGCGGCGCAGGATCTGCTCGACCAGCACCACGTGCTCGCGCACCCGCTGCTGCGTGGCCCGCGAGAGCACCGAGCGCAGGTCGGGACCCGGGGCCAGGTGGTAGATCCGCTTGAGCTGCGCCTGGGCGCGGACGTAGGCCCGGAGCTGCTCGGTCGGGTCCTCGACGTCCTCGAGCGAACGCTCGAGCGTCGCGACGTACTGCTCGGTCTCGTCCGTGATGAAGCCGACGAGCAGCGACTCCTTGTCGGCGAAGTGGTTGTAGACGGCGGTGCGGCCGACGCCGGCCGCGGCGGCGATGTCGGCGAGGGTGATCGCGTCGAAGCCGCGCTCCTCCATGAGCGAGGACAGCGCCGCGAAGAGCTTCTGACGCGTCTGCTCGCGGTGCTCGTGCAAGGAGCCACCGATGATCTTGGGCATGCTGACATTCTCCCACCGTCTGTCAGGACGTCGGACCACCCGGTACCGCGCGCCGGTCACCTCACCGGGAGGATGACCTGCCGACCGGTGCTCGGGTGCGCGAAGACGTCCACGGGGTACTCGTAGACCCCGCTGAGCAGCTCGGGGGTCAGGGCGTCGCCGGGCGTCCCGTCGGCCACGACGCGCCCGCCCGAGAGCACCGTGACCCGGTCCGCGTACGCCGCGGCGAGCCCGAGGTCGTGCACCACGACCACGACGGCGCCGCCGTCCTGCGCCCGGCGGCGGGCCAGCTGCAGCACGAGCTCCTGGTGCCGCAGGTCGAGCGCCGCGGTCGGCTCGTCGAGCAGCAGCACCCCGGCACGCTGCGCGAGCACCCGGGCCAGCGCCGCCCGCGCCCGCTCGCCGCCCGACAGCTCGGTGAAGAGGCGCCCCGCCAGGTGGGTCACGTCGGCTGCAGCGAGGCCCTCGGTGACCGCGTCGTCGTCCTCGTCCTCGAACGGGGTGCCGCGCCACGGCGAGCGGCCCATCCGCACGACCTCGGCCACCGTGAACGGGAACGAGACGCTCACGCTCTGCAGCAGCACAGCACGACGCAGCGCGAGCTCGGTCGTGGTCCAGTGCCCGAGCTCGTGCCCGTCGAGCGCGACGGTGCCCGCGGTGACGGGCAGGTCACCCGTGAGGACCCCCAGGAGCGAGGACTTGCCCGCGCCGTTGGGGCCCAGCAGAGCACGCACCTCGCCCGCCCGCACCTCGAGGTCGACGCCGCGCAGCACCTCGGTGCCACCCCGCGTCAGGTGGGCGCCGCGGACCTGCGCGACCACGTCCCCCGGGGCGCTCGGCACGGGCAGCCGCGGACCGCCGCGCGGCCACCAGGTGGGCCGGCTCACGCCCAGCCGCCCTGCGTGGACCGGGTGCGCCGCAGCAGCCAGAAGAAGAACGGACCACCGACCAGCGAGGTCAGCATGCCGAGCGGGAGGTCGGCGTTGGCGATCGCCGTGCGGGCGACGAGATCGGCCACGACCAGCACGAGCGCCCCGCCCAGGGCCGATCCGGGCACGAGCACCCGGTGACCGGGACCCGCGACGATGCGGACCAGGTGCGGGACCACGAGACCCACGAACGCGATGATGCCGGTGAACGCGACGCCCGAGGCGACGAGCACCGCGACGAGCACGATCACGCCCTGCCGGAGCCGTTCGACGTGCACACCCAGGTGCCGTGCCGCGCGCTCGCCGAGCGCGAGCAGGTCGAGCCGCCGCGACAGGGCCAGCGCCACGGCGATGCCTACGGCCACCAGCGGTGCCACGATCGCGACCGACGCCCACGACGCCCCGTTGAGCGAACCGAGCTGCCAGAACACGATCTGCTCGCGTGCGGCCGGCGACGCGATGAACGTGAAGAACGCGAGCAGGCCGCCCGCGAAGGCGTTGATCGCGACGCCCGTCAGCACGAGCGTGACGACCTCGGTGCGGCCACCGGCCCGCGACAGGGCGTACACAGCGAACGTGGTCACGAGGCCGCCGACGAACGCCGCGACGGCCACCCACGGGCCCGCGGTCAGCGCGCCACCGAAGACGATCACCGCGCACGCGCCCACCGCCGCGCCCGACGAGACGCCGATCACGCCGGGTTCGGCGAGCGGGTTCGCGAACACGCCCTGCATGAGCGCCCCGGCGGTGCCGAGCGCCGCGCCGACCAGCAGGGCCAGCGTGATGCGCGGGAAGCGCACGAGCCACAGCGTGTTGTCGCCCTGCGGGTGGCTGGGCAGCGGACCGAGGTCGAGACCGACCCGGTGCAGCAGCGAGCCGAGCACCTCGGCCGGGGGGATGCGCACCTGGCCCACGCCCGCCGAGACCACAGCGACGCACAGCACGACCAGCGCGAGCCCGACGAGCAGCACCCGGCCGCGACGTCGGGCGTGGGGGGCCGGACCGGGCTCGGACCCGCGTCGGACCGGGGGAGCAGCGACCTGGGTCGTCATCGAGCGGTCCCGTGCACGGCCTCGGCGAGCGCGAGCAGCGTCGCACCGGTGCGGGGGCCGAAGCTGAGCAGCACTGTGTCGTCCATGTCGACCACGCGGTGCGCCGCGCCGGCGGGCGTCTGCGCGACCCCGGTGATGCCGAGCAGCCCGTCCACGCCGCCGATCGACTCGAGCCCCTCGGAGAGCATGAGGATCACGTCGGGTGCCGCGGCGACGAGGGCCTCGCTCGTGAGGGTCACGAACGAGCGGGTCAGACCGATGTCGGTGCCCACGTCGACCGCCCCGATCGCCTCGATCATCGAGTCGGCGCCCGAGCCGGGCCCCCCGAGCAGGTAGACGCCGGCGGTGCCACGCAGGTACAGGAACGCGATGCGCAGGGGCTCGCCGTCGGTGAGGGCGAGCGCGAGGGCCTCCGCGATCTCGGCCTCGACGCGTTCGACGAGGGCCGCGCCCTCGGCGGGGACCCCGAGGGCCTCGGCGACGGCCGTGATGTGCCCCGCGATGCCCTCGAGGGTGCGGGCGGGGTCGAAGAAGACGACCGGGATGCCCGCGGCGCGCAGCTGGGCCTGGACCTCGGGCGGCCCGATCGAGGTGTCGGTGAGGATCACAGTCGGGTCGAGCGCGAGGATCGACTCCGCGTTGAGGTCGTGGCCCGCGGCGGACACGAGCGGCACGTCGGCGGCCTCGGCGAAGCCCGTGGCGCGGTCACGTCCGACGACGTCGTCGCCCAGTCCGAGCGTGTACACGATCTCGCCGAGGGTGCCGTACAGGTCGACCGCGATGATGCGGCTCGCGTCGGTGATCGTGACGTCGACCCCGTCGTACGAGCGCACCGTGACGGGCAGCTGCGGTGCGGGGTCGGTCGCGATCGGGTGGATGCTCTCGTCCGCCACGACGGCGGTCGTGGGGCCCGTGGGTGACGAGCCGGACGAGCGCTCAGGGACCCCGGCGGTCGCGGCGCTGCACGCCGCCAGGAGCGCGACGACGAGCGCCGCACCGACGGTGGCGAGCGTGCCCGCGCGCGGGCGACGGCGTGCGGATCGCGCGGCGCTCATGGTCTCTCTCCTGGTGAAAGGGGGTCGACGACCCCGCCAACCGGAGGTAAGGCTAACATTAGGAAGGCAACCCTAAGTCGTAGTACTGTCCGGCCCGTGGAACGTCGTCTCGAACTCAGGAACCGGCTGGTCGCCGTCGCGAGCCTCACCGTGGGCGGCGTCGTCGCCCTCGCCGGGGTCGCGCAGGCCGCGCCGACGGGCGAGGTCGTCGTCTCGCAGACCGAGGACCTCGTCTCCGGGCAGGTCCTCACCGTGACCGGCAGCGGCTTCGACGAGAGCAAGGGCGTCTACGTCGCCATCTGCGTCGACAACGGCCCCGGGCAGACCCCCACGCCCTGCCTCGGCGGGGTCGACATGGACGGCTCGCTCGGCGGCTCGGCCTGGATCTCGTCCAACCCGCCCAGCTACGCCGCGGGCCTGCCGACCGCGTTCGGCCCCGGCGGCACGTTCGAGGTCCAGCTCCCGGCGACCAGCGAGGACCCCGTGACGGGGGTCGACTGCCGCGAGGTCGCCTGCGCCGTCGCCGTCCGCTACGACCACACCCGCGCCGACGACCGCACGGGAGACGTGCTGGTCCCCGTCTCGTTCGCCCCCCTCGGTACGACGTCCGCGGCCACGCCCGAGCCCGAGGTCACCACGACGACCGAGGGCGCCGACGCCGCCACCCACACCCAGACCGCGCCGGCCGACGACACGGCCGACGCCGCACCCGTCGTCGCCGAGGACGACGGATCGACGGGCGCCGGCACCGCGCTCGCGGTCGGGGCCGTCGTGGTCCTGCTCGTCGCCGCGGCAGCGACCGTCTCGGTGCGACGTCGACGCGCGGCGACCGCTGCCGTGGCCCCCGACGCGTCCACCGCCTCCACCCCTGATCGCGCCGCTGACTGACCCGTCGGCCACCGACCCGACGCGGCCCGCCGCGTCGGCCGCACGTCACGCCCTGCCCCGTCCGCCCTCGCGCCGGCACGACGCCGCGCACCCACCGAAGGAGCTCTCCTGTGCTGACAGGACACCCCAGGACCCGACGTGCCGGGAGAGTGCTCGCCGCCCTGACCGCGGCAGCGATCGCGGCGACCACGGCCGTCGTCGGGCTGGCCGGCTCGGCCGGTGCCGCGACCGGCCCCTCGCTCACGGTCACGACGGCCCCCGAGGGCGGCGGCACGGTCACCGTGACCGGTGAGGGCTTCACGGTCGACACCACGGGCGTCTACGTCGGCATCGGCGCCACGGGCGCCGCGAGCTTCTACGACGCGGGCATCTCGACCGACGCCACGGTGTGGGTCGCGCAGGGGAAGGTCGCGAGCGCCTCCGCCGCGCCGTTCACGGAGGACGGCACGTTCACGCTGACGCTCACCGCACCGGCCCCGACCGAGGCCGGGTTCACCGTGTACGCCTCCAAGGCGCACGGGCTGGGTACCGGGCCCGACCTGACGCAGAACGTGACCGTCCCGGTCGCCTACGCGGCGACCCCGACCCCGACGCCCACGCCGACGCCCACGCCGACGCCCACGCCGACGCCCACGCCGACGCCCACGCCGACGCAGACTGCCGAGCCGGCGCCGAGCCCCACGCCCACCGCGACGGCGAGCCCGGAGCCCACCACGTGGACGCCGGCGATCTCGGTGCACGCGGCCGACGGCACCACGCCGCTGGGCAGCACCGCGGTGCGTGCGGGCGACACCATCGTCGTCAAGGGCAGCGGGTTCGACCCGGCCGCCAACGTCGGCGGCTACGGCGTCCCGATCCCCCAGACGCTCTCGCAGGGCACCTACGTCGTGTTCGGCACCGCCGCCGCGGTGTGGAAGCCGTCCGAGGGGGCCACCTCCGCGGCCCGCAAGGTCGCGAGCCAGGGCTGGGTGCTGCCCTCCTCGGTCGTGGACCAGGTCCCCGCCCAGTACCAGTCGGCGATCCGCGCGCAGTGGGTCGAGCTGGCTGATGACGGCACCTTCACCGCCCGCCTGACGGTCACCGCCCCGACCGCCCTCGACGGCGGCTCGGTGGGCGTGTTCACCTACGCGGCCGGCGGCACGAAGAACGCCGCCCAGGAGCTGTTCGTGCCGGTGACGTTCACGGCCACGCCCGTGAGCCCCGAGCCGTCGACGCCCGCACCGGTGCCCGCACCCGCGCTGACCGTCTCGCCCGCCACGGGCCTGGACCCGTCGGTCGACCAGAAGATCACTGTGAGCGGCACCGGGTTCGCCGGGGCGCTCGCCCACCAGGGCGTGTACGTCAACATCGGCGCGTCGGGCACGTGGACGCCCGGGACCACGCCCGCGCAGGACGGCTGGGCGGCCTCGGGCTACGTCCCGACCGCACGCATCGCCGTCGACGGCTCGTTCACGACCACGCTGACGATCAAGGCCGGGACGGCGAAGGCCGGCTCGACGTACGTCGCCGCGGTCTTCTGCGCGCACGGCTGCTCGGCGACCGAGCGGAGCCTCGACGCGGTGTCGGGCCCGATCACGTTCGCGGCGGCGACCTCGACGCCCGCCCCCACGCTGCCGTCGGTGGGCGGGGCCCCTGCGGTCTCGGTCCAGGGCGCCGGGTCGAACGGCACGATCACGGCCGGCACTGAGGTCACGATCGTGGCCACGGGCTTCGCGCCGCACCAGACGGGCATCCGGCTCGAGCTGCGGTCCGACCCGGTGGTCCTCGCGTCGGGCCTGACCGCCGACGCGTCGGGCACCGTGCGGCTCGTCGTGACGATCCCGGCGGGAACGCCCGCGGGCAGCCACCACCTGGTGGTCGTGGCCGCCGACGGTACCGAGGTCTCCTTCCCGGTCACCGTCGAGGCCGCGCTGCCGGTGTGCGTCGCGCGCGCCGTCTCGGGTGCGACCCTGACGTGGGGTGTCAAGGACGCGTTCCGCAGCTACGTCACCGGTTCGATCGGCCAGGGTGCGATCGCCACGTCGAACGTCTCGGGCTCGGGTCCGTGGACGTGGAGCGGCGGCACCGGGACGTTCAACAGGACCGACGCCGTGGGCCGTGCCGCGTTCGCCGGCTCGGTGCAGTTCACCGCGCACGGCGGCGTGCTCGACGTGACGATCTCGAACCCGCGGGTCCAGGTCAACAGCTCCACGTCCGCGACCCTCGTGGCGGACGTCCGCACCGCGGAGAAGACCTACGGCGGCATCGCCGTCGCGACGCTCCGCCTGGGTGACGGCACCTCGTCGGCGAGCGCGGGCAAGGTCTCGTGGACGGGTGTCCCCGCGACGCTCACCGCCGCGGCCGCTCCCGCCTTCGAGGGCTTCTACTCGGCGGGCACCGCGTTCGACCCGGTGTCCTTCACCCTGCCGCTGGGCGCCGAGACCGACTGCACGTCGGCCTCGGGTGCCGCGCTCGCCAAGTACGGCAAGAGCGGGGTCCTGGCCAGCACCGGCGGCGACCTGGACGCGCTGACCTACGCGCTGCTGCTCGTGGCGCTCGGGGCGGGCCTCGTGCTCGTCGCACGGCATCGGGCCCGCGTCGTCCGCGCCGCGATCCGGGTGGACGACCGCGCCTGACCTGAGCACCGCGCACCCGACGGGGCGCTGACCACCCGACATCTGGGCCGGTCAGCGCCCCGTCGGGCGTCCTGCCCGCGGGATGTCGTGGCGGCGGATCGACGCAAGCGGGATATCTTCTGACAATTGGTGCCAGATCCGGACTGTGACGACGCTCGACGACTGTCGCTCGCGTCGACGTCGGGAAGGGGGTTCGATGCGCCGGCACGAAGCACCTGCCGTACCTCCCGGTGCCGACCCCGCCGCGCTCGCCGCGAGCCTGCGCTCGGCGCACGAGACCTTCGTGACGACCGGGACGCTCGCGGACGACGTGCGGCCGCTCGTGGCGAGCTCGTGGCGGCGCAGCGCGCGCAACGGGGTCGACCCCGAGCAGCCTGTCGCCCCCGTCGACCTGTCGACCGGCGAGCTCGCCATCTACCGGCGTGAGCATCCGCTCGCCGCCGCGATGCCGGCTGTGCGCCGGCTGCTGGTGGACGGCGCGGTGGGTGACGGCATCGTCGCGGCGCTGACGGACGACGTCGGGCGGCTGCTGTGGGTCGAGGGCGACGGGAAGGTGCGCAGGGCTGTCGACCGGGTCGGTTTCGCCGAGGGTGCGACCTGGAGCGAGGAGTACGCGGGGACCAACGCCCCCGGCACGGCGATCGCCACGCGGCGCGCGGTGCAGGTGTTCCAGGCCGAGCACTTCACCCGGGCGGTCCAGCCGTGGAGCTGTTCGGCGGTGCCGGTGCGTGACCTGGCCACGCGGCGGGTGCTCGGGGTGCTCGACGTGACAGGGGGTGACGACGTCGCGTCGGGGCTGATGCTCTCGCTCGTGCGCGCCACCGCGATGGCGGTCGAGCTCGAGCTCGCTGCGGCGACGGGAGCGACCCGGATCGGGGCCGACGAGCGCAACCCGCGGTCGGGGATCGGGCCGCGCGTGCCCGGCACGGCCCGGCTGGACGTGCTGGGGCCCGACGCGGGCGTGCTGCACGGACCCGACTCGGGTGAGACCCGGAGCCTGAGCCTGCGCCACGCCGAGCTGCTGCTGCTGCTCGCGGCGAACCCGCGGGGGCTGAGCAGCGAGGAGCTCGCTGTGCTGCTGCACCCCGACCATCTGAGCGACGTCACGGTGCGTGCTGAGGTCTGGCGGCTGCGACGCGTCGTCGGCCCGCTGCTGGGCGGGTCACGGCCGTACCGGTTGGCCGTGCCGGTCTACACCGATGCCGACGCGGTCCGCACGGCGCTGGCCGAGGGTGATGTGCGGGGTGCGCTCGCGAGCTACCCCGGGCCGCTGCTGGCGCGCTCGCGGGCGCCGGGTGTCGAGCGCCTGCGGGCCGAGCTGAGCGCCGAGCTGCGGGCGTCGGTGCTCGCCACGCAGGACGCGCAGGTCGTCGAGCAGTGGGTGGCCCTCGACGAGGGTGCGGAGGACTGGCAGGCGTGGGAACGCCTCGCCCGGCTGTCGGTGAAGGGGTCGCCGCGGTGGGTGCGGGCGCACGGCCGCCTCGACCTGCTCTCGCGCGAGCTCGCACCGCGGGCGGCGCGCCACCTCCGGCGATGAGGTCCCGGACCAGCGTCGAAGCGCTTCACAATTCCCGTCAAACTGGTCGGAAAGTGCAACCCGGGTGCAACGTTGCCCCGCTTAGCGTGCTCTCACCGGCTTGACCCGCCGCGGAGGTCCAGCTCGCGAGGGTCTCCGACTCCGGTCGGGGAGCACATCCCTGGCTGGACCGCGAGGGGTGCCGCACGCCCGGGGGGAGACGTGCGGCACCCCGACCGGGCCGTCGAGGGTCAGGCCGGGCCACCGTGGGAGGCGAGGTCCGGTGCGTCGCGCGCGCACCGGACCTCGTGCGTCCCGGCGCATCGGATCCGTCTCGGGATCGGTCGTGGTCGCACCCTCGCCGGGCCGCGGCACCGACGTTAGGGTGCAACGCATGACGCCCTCCGCGCCCCAGAAGTCCGGTTCCTCGAAGGCCCCCGCCGCGCCGCCGATCGTCCCGGACGTGAAGGACTGGACGCTGGTGATCGACGGAGGCTGCTCCGAGTGCGGGTTCGCGCCGACCGATGTCGCCCCGACCGCGCTCGCGGGCACCGTGCGCGACCTCGTGCCGCGGTGGGTCGCCGCGCTGCACCGCCCCGGGGCCCGGGTGCGTCCGGCCCCCACGACGTGGTCGGTGCTCGAGTACGGCGCCCACGTGCGCGACGTCCACCGGATCTTCGACGAGCGGCTGCGGCGGATGCTCGCGGAGGACGACCCGCAGTTCGCCAACTGGGACCAGGACGCGACGGCGGTCGAGGAACGCTACGACCTGCAGGACCCGGGTGTGGTCGCGGACGAGATCGCGCACGCGGCCGACGTGTTCGCCGAACGTCTGGAGTCGGTGCGCGACGACCAGTGGGACCGTGCGGGCCGCCGCTCGAACGGCTCGGTGTTCACCGTCGCGACCCTGGGGCAGTACTTCCTGCACGACGTGGTGCACCACCTGCACGACATCCGGGGCTGACGGCCCGGCACACGTTGTCCACAGGTGTTGTCCACACCTGTGTGCACAGCGTGACTCCCACGCGCACCGGCCTGTGGACGCAGCGGTGGACGACGACAGACGGTCCACGATCCTCACGTCGCGGAAACGTCCCGGCAGCATCCCGCGCATAGCGTCCGCGCATGACAGCGGACCCCGCTCAGCTTCCGTCGGACCTCGCCGGGATCCCGGTGCTCGGTCTCCCGCGCGACACCGACGTGCTCGCGCTCGCGGGCGCATGGTTCCCGCAGGCCCGCTGGGAGCACGCGCCGGTCACCGCGGCGCAGGTCCGGTCGCTCGCGCGCCCCGCAGCCGGCGCGCGGTTCCGGGGCGTCACGACCGAGGCGACCGCGGAGCCCGGCGTGCTGCGCCTGGCCCCCGGCGCCCCCGGGGCGACCCTGCGGGGGCCGTACCCGCTCGACGTCCCCGCCTCGGCCGCCGGTGCGGGGTGCCAGGTGCCGCGCACCCTCGACGCGTACGGGATCGTCGTGGACGACCCGGCCGGCGTGTCGGCCGTGGACCCGGGCGGGTGGGCGGTGGCCGCCGCGCGGCACGCGGGAGGCGTGATCGTGCCCGCCGACAGGTCGCTGACCTGCACCTTCGACCCGCGGGCCGCGGTGGACCTGACGCTGTGGTCGGCGGTGGCGCTGCCCCTCGACGCGCTCGTCCGGCTCGTGCGGCCGCGGCTGCCCGGCGCGCGCGTGAGCGTCACACCCCCCCACGGTGCCCGGGTCGGTCGTCGCCCCCTACGAGCTGGTCGCGCGCTTCGAGTACGACGGCGACGTGCGGCTCACGTTCTCCCGGCCCGCACGCGTGGCCACTGTGCTCGAACGGATGAGCTGGCGCGACCACGGTCCGTTCGCGTACGCGGTGCGATGGGAGCCCCCGGAGCCCGACGAGCTGCTGGCCGAGCAGCCGTCGACGCCGCACGTGATCGCCCGGGGCCGGATCGCCCCGCTGGTCGCGCGCACGGTCGCGGCCCTCATGCCCGCGGTCGGCGGGGCGGTGGTCGACGACGGAGGGTTCCTGGTGGGGCCGGCCGAGCTCGCGGCCCGAGCGCACGGTCGGACACGCTGAGTTGTCCACAGGTTCTGTCCACAGCCCTGTGATGCTGGCGTCTTTCCGCAGGTGAGGCTGTGGACAACCCTGTGTGCGAGTAGCTCAGGACGCGTCGACGGGGGTCGGGCTGACCGGGTCGACGGAGGCGCCCGGGTCGCTCAAGGCGAGGTCGACCGACACGGTGAGCTCCGAGCCCGAGGCGTCGGTGAAGATCACGCCACGCAGCGGCGGCACGTCGCCGTAGTCGCGGCCCCACCCGAGCACCACGTACCGGTCGGAGACGAAGGCGTCGTTCGTGGGGTCGATGTCGACCCAGCCGGCCCCCGGCACCCACGCCGAGACCCACGCGTGCGACGCGTCCGCGCCGCGCACCTTCGGTCGGCCGGGCGGGGGGAACGTCTCGAGGTAGCCGCTCGCGTACCGCGCCGGCAGCCCGCGCCCGCGCAGCGCCGCGATCATGAGGTGGGCGAAGTCCTGGCACACCCCGGCGCGCTGGGCCAGCACCTCGGCCTGGGTCGTGCCGACGGTGGTCGATCCCGGCCGGTACGTGAGCTCGGTGCGGATGCGGTGCGCGAGCTCGGCGAGCACCTGCGCGAGCGGACGCCCCGGCGTGAACGTCGGCGCCGCCCACGCGCGGACCTCGGCCGAGGGCACGACGTGGCGTGAGGGCAGCAGCGCCTCGCGCAGCGCGACCACGTCCGATCCGTCCGCCGCCCCCGCGCCGCGCCGCACCTCGCGGGCCGTGTCCTCCCAGCTGACCTGCGGCAGCGTCGCGACGTCCGCCTGCGCGCGCGATACGTGCACGGTCGAGCGTGCCGTGACGACCAGCTCGCGGTGCGGGGTCGTGACAGCGAAGTACGTCGACCGGTTGCCGAAGTAGTCGACGTGCGCGTCGGTGTCGGTCGGGCGGGGGTGCACGGTCACGGTCGACGACCGCAGGGTCTGGTCGGGCAGGTCGCGCGGGGTCAGCGTCGTGCGGCCGTACGAGCGAGTCACCGGGTCGGTGTACGCGTAGGTCGTGCGGTGCACGAGCTCGTAGGTGCGCCCGGCCGGGGCGTCGACGGTGGTGGTGGTGGCCGCCGGGCTCATGACGTGCCCCCCGACTGGAGGTCGTCGCCGGGCTCGGGGGCCTCGTGGTCCGTGGCACGCGAGCCCCACTCCTCGTCGAACGCGCGGCTCGGGGTGGGGTGCGCCAGGTGCACCCGCCCGATCTCGTCGCCCGCCGCGCGCAGCCGCCAGCGCAGAGACTCGAGCGCGTCGGCCATGCGCTCGCGGCGACCGTCCTCCGAGGCGAGGGCCAGGGCGGTCGTGTCGAGCTCGGCGAGCAGGTCCTCGACGTCCTGCAGCAGCCGGTCGCGCTGGTCGACGGGTTCGCTGGGGGCAGGGACGGCGGCGAGGTCGGCGCGGAGCCGCGCCACCTGGAACGCGAGCGAGCGGGGGTTCGTCACGTCGGTCAGCAGCAGGTCGAGCACGGTGGCGACGCTCGCACGCGACTGGTTGCGGCGGCGGTAGGTGAGGATCGACTCGTGCGCGAGCAGCACCGACTCGACCACGAGCGAGTCCACGTCGTCCGTGCGGCGCACGGTGAGGGTGCGGTCGAGCGAGTCCACCACGTCGAGCGCGCGCTCGAGCCGGCGACCCGCGTCGAGGAAGTACCAGCCGGTGTCGAGCGTCATGCTCTCGGCGCCGATGCCCGCGACCGCGAGCAGCGCCTCGAGCAGGCGGTCCAGCACCGGACGCAGCCCGGCGGTCTCGGTGCCGGCACCGCGCGCGGACGCCCGCCCGGTGCCGGTGACGCTGCCCGCGCCGGTGACGCTGCCGTCGTCGTCGGCCAGGGCGCGCTCCATGCTCGCGAGCGGGAGCCAGGTGTCCTGCGAGAGCTGGTCGCGCACGGCGGCCGAGGCCTCGGCGAGGCGGCGCACCGACCAGGCGACCGTCCCCGGGCGCCAGCGTTCGAGCAGCAGCGTGCGCAGGTCGGGGTTCGGCGCGGGGGCGGGGTCGTGGCTCCCGGGCTCGCGGGCCGCGGGGTCGCGGCGGTCGGCGACGGGGGCCGGGCCGGGTCCGCGACCGGCCCACGAGCGGGGCTCGTGCGCGTCGAGGGCCGCGAGCAGCACCGCGAGGGCGCCGCCACCCGGCGACCGGGGTGCGCGGTGGTAGTCCTCCCAGCGGTCCACCGCGGCCCGGATCATCCGCACGGTCCCCTCGGCGCGCTCCGCGTAGCGGCCCATCCAGAACAGGTTCTCGGCGGTGCGAGCGGACAGGCCCGTCGGGATGCGCTGCGTGTGCGGGTCGCCGTGCACCCACGCGTCGGGCGTCGAGTCGGGCTCGGACGAGATGACCCAGACGTCCTTGGCGACGGCGCGCGGCGTGCCGGTGATGTCGGGCTGGACGGGAGCCGGGGTGAGACGGGCGAGCCCGCCGCGCATCACCTGGTAGCTGCCCCGGTGCGCGACCGAGAAGGTGCGCAGCTGGGCCGATCCGAGGCTCGGGTCGACAGGTCCCACGGGCTCCTGACCCACCCACAGCTCGGGGTGGGCGCTGATCTTGTCAGCCAGGACCTCCCGCTCGGCGCGGCTGAGCGTCCACCCCAGCACCGGCGGGTGCTCAGGCGTGGTGCGTGCCAGCACCAGCCGGTCGAGGCGGCCCAGCACGTGCGCGCGGGCCGACTCCTCGCCGCACCAGAACGTGGTCGGCGAACCCAGCCGCAGCTCGGCGCCCAGCACCGTGCGCGCCAGCCGGGGCAGGTACGCGTGCAGCCCCGCGTTCTCGAGCACAGACGAGCCCAGCGGGTTGACCACACCGACGGTCCCCGCCCGCAGCGCACGCACCAGGCCGGGCACCCCCAGGCGCGAGTCCGAGCGCAGCTCGAGCGGGTCGCACAGGTCGTCGTCGATGCGGCGCAGCACCACGTCCACCTGCTCTTCCCCGTCGACGCCCTGCACCCACACCCGCCCGTCGCGCACCACCAGGTCGCTGCCCTCGACCATCGGCAGCCCGAGCATCGACGCGAGGTACGCCTGGTCGAAGGCCGTGTCGCTGTAGGGGCCGGCGGTCAGCAGCACCACACGCGGCTCCTCGATGCCCGCGGGGGCGGCGTCGGCGAGGGCCAGGCGCAGCGCGTGGAAGAACGGGCCGATGCGCTGGATCGGCGCCTGCCGGTAGACGCCCGCGAGGACCCGGGCCACCACGCGGCGGTCCTCCATCGCGTACCCGGCACCCGCGGGCGCCTGGGTCAGGTCGAGCATCGAGGTCCAGGTGCCCGACGGGTCGCGGCTCAGGTCCGTCGCGCCGAGCACGAGCCGTCGGGGGCCGGGGGCCGGCAGGCCGTGGACCGCACGCAGGAAGCCCGGGTGGCCGAGCACCAGCTCGGGCGGCAGCAGGGTGTCGCGCAGCAGCAGCCGGGGGCCGTAGAGGTCGTCGAGCACGGCGTCGAGCAGCTCGGCACGCTGCACCAGGGCTGCCTCGAGCGTGACCCACTCGTGCTCGTGCACGATCACCGGCACCGGGTCGAGGTGCCAGTCGCTCGGGCCGTGCTCGGTGTCGTCGGCGCCGTGGCTCACACCGTGGTCGGCCAGCAGCCGCGCCGCCTGCTCGCGGAACCGTGCCAGGTCGGCGTCGGTCGGCGCGTCCGCGGCGTCGGGCAGCCACGACCAGTCCGGACGCCGCTCGGCCGAGTCCACGCCCGGTCCGCGCGTCGAGGAGAGCAGGTCGGTCACGTGCCGCTCCTCCCGATCGCCACCCCGGACGGTCCGAGCATGCCGGTACCCACCCCCATCATGCGACCCCGTCCCACCAACTCCCCGCAGCCGCCCCCCGTGTCCCCCCCGCCCCACCCCCGATCCGCCGAGATAGAGCCTGCGCGTCGAGATAGAGCCGGGGGAGGTACTACTTCGGCGCTCAGGCTCTATCTCGGCGTCTGGGTGGGGTGGGGTGGGGTCAGGGGGTGCGGTGCTCGACGAGGAGGACGTCGCGCCAGTGGCCCGCCATCGGGCCGTGGGACATGCGGCCGATGCGTTCGCGGGTGCCGACCACGCGGAACCCGGCAGCGCGGTGCAGCGCGAGGCTCGCGGCGTTCTCGGGGAAGATGCCGCCCTGCACGGTCCAGATCCCCGCGGCCTCGGTCGAGCGGAGCAGCGCGTCCAGCAGCACCCGGCCGACGCCGCGGCCGCGTGCGGCGGCAGCGACGTACACCGAGTGCTCGACCACGCCCGTGTACGCGCACCGGCTCGACGTGGCCGCGGCGGTGACCCAGCCCAGCACCGTCGCGTCGGTGTCGACCGCCACGAACCGGTGCTCGGGCAGGCGCCCGGCGTCGAACGTCTCCCACGTCGGGGGGTCGGTCTCGAACGTCGCGTGACCGCTCGCGATGCCGTCGGCGAAGATGGCGCGGACCGCGGGCCAGTGCGCTGCGGTGAGCGGCGCGGTCGACACGCGGCTCCTGGTCGCGTCGGCCGACGGGTGGGTCATCGGTCGCCGTCGCCGTGGGGTGCGCGCCCGCCCAGCGCGCCGATCGCGTCGGCCACCGCGTCGAGGGCGCCGGGCACGAGCGCGTAGTAGGCCCACACGCCACGCTTGTCGCGCGTGAGCAGGCCCGCGTCGACCAGCACCTTGAGGTGGTGGGAGACGGTGGGCTGGCTCAGCCCGAGCGGTTCGACGAGGTCGCACACGCACGCTTCCGCACCCTCGTGCGACGCGACGAGCGACAGCAGACGGACCCGTGCGGGGTCGGCGACGGCCTTGAGCGTGCGCGCGAGGGCGGTGGCGTCGGACGCGGACAGCGACGCGCGCGGTGGCGTGCCGCAGCAGGCGGCGTCGGCGCTGGTCGTGGACTCGCGCGGCGCGGTGGCGGTCGGTGTCATCGGTCCAGTATGCCGATAGACATCGGCGTCCGTCGATATTGACAGCGGTCGATGTGTGGTGCCACGCTCGTCGCAGATCGACATCGACAATCATCGATATGAGGAGACGGTCATGGCCGGGGACGAGACCACCACACGTGACGGCGGACTGCGCGAGCAGGTGCGCGAGCGCTACGCCGCAGCGGCGCAGGCGGTGACCGGTTCTGCGTGCGACAGCGACACCACGACCTCGTGCTGCGGCGGTCCCGCGAGCGCGACGCTCGACCTCGACCCGTCGTTCGGTGGCGCGTTGTACGACGCCGAGAGCGCGGCCGAGTTGCCCGCCGAGGCGCTGCTCGCCTCGCTCGGCTGCGGCAACCCGACGGCCGTCGCGGAGCTGCGCGAGGGTGAGCGCGTGCTCGACCTCGGATCGGGCGGCGGCATCGACGTGCTGCTCTCGGCCCGCCGCGTCGGCCCTACGGGCTACGCGTACGGCGTGGACATGACTGTCGAGATGCTCGAGCTGGCACGGGCCAACGCCGCCCGGGCGGGGGCCGAGAACGTCGAGTTCCGCCAGGGCACCATCGAGGACCTGCCGATGGACGACGCGTCGGTCGACGTGGTCATCTCCAACTGCGTGGTCAACCTCTCCACCGACAAGCCCGCGGTGCTCGCCGAGGTGTTCCGGGTGCTCGTGCCCGGCGGGCGGGTCGGCATCTCCGACGTCGTCGCGGAGGACCACCTCAGCCCCGCGGACCGTGCCGAGCGCGGCTCGTACGTCGGCTGCATCGCCGGCGCCCTGTCCCGCACGGAGTACCTCGACGCCCTGCACGCCGCCGGCCTCACCGACGCCACCATCACCTCCACCCACGAGGTCGCCCCCGGCCTCCACGCCGCCACCGTCCAAGCCACCAAGCCCCGATGACCCCCACCCCTTCGTCCGCCGAGATAGAGCGCTCGCGGCGAGATAGAGCCGTAGACGGCACTACGTCGGCGCGAACGCTCTATCTCGGCGGA
The DNA here is from genome assembly GCF_044392165.1 of Cellulomonas sp. P22. Classification (NCBI taxonomy): domain Bacteria; kingdom Bacillati; phylum Actinomycetota; class Actinomycetes; order Micrococcales; family Cellulomonadaceae; genus Cellulomonas; species Cellulomonas sp. P22. The sequence continues at coordinate 262,125 of NZ_JBISBW010000007.1, read as the reverse complement.
CCGAGCGGACCGAGCGGACCGCGCGGGTCGGGTGGGCGGAGCGCGGTCGGGCGGTTGGGGTGGGGGGACCGGTATCTGGCCGTGTGGGTGCTCCTCGCGATGGGGGTCGGGCTGCTGCTGGGGCGGTGGGTGCCCGGGCTCTCCGCGGGCCTCGACGCCGTGAGCATCGGGTCGGTCTCGGTGCCGATCGCCGTCGGGCTCCTCGTGATGATGTACCCCGTGCTCGCCAAGGTCCGGTACACCGAGACCCGGCGCGTGACCCGCGACCGACGGCTGCTCGTCACCTCGCTCGTGCTGAACTGGCTCGTCGGACCCGCGCTCATGTTCGCCCTCGCCTGGCTGCTGCTGCCCGACCAGCCGGAGTACCGCACCGGCCTGATCATCGTGGGGCTGGCGCGCTGCATCGCGATGGTGCTGGTCTGGAACGACCTGGCGTGCGGCGACCGGGAGGCCGCCGCGGTGCTCGTCGCGATCAACGCCGTCTTCCAGATCGTCGCGTTCGCGGCCCTCGGCTGGTTCTACCTGCAGGTGCTGCCCGCCTGGCTGGGGCTCGAGACCACCACGACCGGGTTCTCGGTCGGTGCCATCGGCGGATCGGTGCTCGTGTTCCTCGGGGTGCCGCTCGTCGCGGGCTACCTCACGCGCACCCTCGGCGAGCGTCGGCGCGGCCGCACCTGGTACGAGCAGACCTTCGTCCCGCGGATCAGCCCCCTGGCGCTCTACGGCCTGCTCTTCACGATCGTCATGCTGTTCGCCCTGCAGGGCGACGCCGTCACGAGCCACCCTGGTGACGTCGCCCGCATCGCGGTCCCGCTGCTGGTGTACTTCGTGCTCATGTTCGGTGGCTCGTTCGCCCTCGGACGCGCGCTGCGCATGAGCTACGCGACGACCACGACGCTCGCGTTCACCGCCGCGGGCAACAACTTCGAGCTCGCCATCGCCGTCGCGATCGCGACGTTCGGCGTCACGTCCGGGCAGGCGCTCGCGGGTGTCGTCGGACCGCTCATCGAGGTCCCCGTGCTCGTGGGCCTCGTCTACGTCGCCCTGTGGGCGGGTCGTCGCTTCTTCGGCGCCGACCCGACCGCCCCCGGCAGTCCCACCACGACCCTCCCGAGGAGTGCCCGATGACCGACCAGCCCCGCCCCAGCGTGATCTTCGTGTGCGTGCACAACGCCGGCCGTTCCCAGATGGCCGCAGGCTTCATGACGGCCCTGTCGGGCGGAGCGGTCGAGGTGCGATCGGCCGGCTCGGCCCCGGCCGCCTCGATCAACCCCGTCGCGGTGCAGGCCATGGCCGAGGTCGGCATCGACCTCTCGGCCGAGACCCCCAAGGTCCTCAGCCCGGCGGCCGTCCAGGCGTCGGACGCCGTCATCACCATGGGCTGCGGCGACGCCTGCCCGTACTACCCGGGCAAGCGGTACGAGGACTGGGTGCTCGAGGACCCGGCAGGGCAGGGCATCGAGGCGGTCCGCCCGATCCGTGACGAGATCCGCGGGCGCGTCGAGGCGCTGCTGGCCGACCTGCTGGGGGACGCCCGCGGCTAGGGCCGTGCGATGCGGTTCAACACGCCCCCAGCTGGCCCGCAGCGCCCGAGGGGTGGAGCCCTCCTGGCGGGTGCCTCGTCGAGGACTGACAGCCTCGAAGCAGCGTGACCCGGATGCCCTCTGGCTGTCGTCAGGGGGTGTCTGTCGTTGCCCGCAGCGGGCAGCGCATGACGAAGTTGACCAGCTCGACGCCGCGGAGGACCGGCCGCTGCGCGCGTTCCACCACGAAGCCATGGGCCTCGAAGAACGGTCGTGCGGTGAGGCTGGCGTGCGTGCTGAGCTCGGTCACGCCCTCCCGGCGGGCGACGTCGACCACCCAGCCGAGCAGCGCGCCGGCCACGCCGCGGCCGCCGTGGTCGGGGTCGACGAACATCATGTCGACGTAGCCCTGCCCGTCCACGTCCGTGAAGCCCACGACCCGCCCGTCGACGCACGCCACGCACGTGCGGCTCGTCTCGCGCCGGGAGGTCCAGGCCGCGGGGTCGAGGTCATCGGGCGCCCAGGCCGCGATCTGGGTGGCGGAGTAGTCGTTCCGCGCTGTCACCCGGATGGCCCGCACGAACAGATCGAGCGTCGCGGGGCCGTCGGCGTGGACGAAGCGGCGCAGGGTCACGGGTGCGGTTCCGGGTGCGGTCACGTCGCGACCGTAGCCGACGACGAAGGGCCAGACCGGAGCGTGCGCTCTGGCCTGGCCCTCTGGATGGAGCGGGTGACGAGAATCGAACTCGCGCTATCAGCTTGGGAAGCTGAAGTTCTGCCACTGAACTACACCCGCGCGACGGCCCGACGCTGCACGTCGGCCACGCGCCGACCAATATACCCGCCGGACCCCCCGACCCCAACCCGATCCAACCCACCCCTCCATCCGCCGAGGTGGTGCCGTCCGCCCGAGGTAGAGCCGCACACCGCTCTACCTCGGCGCGCGGGCTCTATCTCGGCGAAAGGGTGAGGGTGAAGGTGCCGGTGCGGGACTCGGTGGGGGCGAGGACGAAGGTGCCGGTGCCGGGGACGCCTGCGTCGTGGAGGGCGAACGCGCCGTTGGTGTTCGTGACGGGTTCGACCGCGAAGTAGGCGCGGTGGCGGGGCACGTACACGACCAGGTGCTCGTACACGGGGTCCATGTCGAGGCGGACCTCGACGCCGTGGTCCGGGTAGGTGATCCGGGCCGCGGGTTCGCCGGCGCGCTGCCCGGTGAGCACGTCGTCCACGAACGCCGAGCCGATCGGGCGCGGCGTGCGGTAGTCGGCACGTGCGGGCACGTCGCCCGCGGGGCCCGTGGCCATCGCGTCGACCAGTGCGTACCCGCGGTCGAACGGCAGCTCGAGGAGAGCGTCCGACCCCGTGGTGGCCTCGTCGGGCGCGGGGGTGCCGTGCTGCACGGCGGGGCGCAGCCGGCGCTCGAAGTAGGGGTGGTGGCCGAAGCCTGCGGGGAACGGCTCGGTGTCGGTGTTCTCGACCGTCGTGGTCACCGTCAGCCGGTCGCCGTCGAGCGCGTACAGGATCCGCGAGCGGAACTGCCACGGGAAGTTCACGCCCGTGAGGCCCGCGGTGTCGATCGTCAGCTCGACGTGGCTCTCGCCGCGGTCGGCGACCTGCCACGTGTAGGGCAGCGTCGCGCCGTGCATCGCGGTGCCGTCGGCGGCGTGGTGCGCGAGCTGCCACGTGCGCCCCCGGAACGTCAGCACGCCGTCGCGCAGCCGGTTGGACCAGGGCACGAGCGGGAAGCTGGCGCACATGTCGGGGTTGCCGTAGACGGTGGGTCGGGTGGGTCGCAGCAGGTCGAGCCACTGCCCGTCGACCAGCACCCTGCCGTACGCGATCGAGCCACCCGTGCCGGGGAGGACCCCGAGCTGCCAGCCGCTCGATTTGAGCTCGACGAGGCTCATCCGAGCACCACGTCCACGACCGAACCGTCCTGGACCAGGTGTGCGGGGGCGACGTCGCCGTCCACCGCTGTCCCGTCGACGCTGAGCATCGCTACCCCTCTGTTCACGTGCTCCGGGTTGGTGACGCGGATCGTCACCTCATGACCCCGGAAATGGCGGCGTACCTCGAACCCGTCCCACGCCGCGGGGATGCACGGGTCGATCTTGAGCCCGGTCGGTACCGGGCGGACGCCGAGGATCCGCTGCGTCACGGCCACGTACGTCCAGCTCGCGGTGCCCGTGAGCCACGGGTTGCGGGACTGGCCGAAGCGCGGGGACGCGGGTCCGTGCGTGAACTGCGCGTACACGTACGGCTCGGTCTGGTGGGTCTCGGCGTCGTCCTCGTAGCGGGCGGGCAGGTACGCCCGGTAGTACTCGTAGGCCCGCTCGCCCTGGCCGAGCATCGCGGCGGCGACCACGGCCCACGAGGCGGCGTGGCAGAAGATGCCGCCGTTCTCCTTGTGCCCGGGCGGGAAGACGAGCAGCGACAGCCCCACGCCCTCGACGGGGTGCGTGTGCGGCGGTGCGCACAGCGCGACGCCGTGCTCGGACGCGAGCAGCTCGTGGACGTGGTCCATGGCGTGCCGGGCGCGCCCGGGGCTGGCCGCACCCGAGATCACGGCCCACACGTTGGGCTCGAGGTAGATGCGGCCCTCGTCGGCGTCGGCCGAGCCGAGCGGGGTGCCCACCGCGGAGATCCCGCGGATGTACCAGTCGCCGTCCCACGCGCCCTCGACGGCCTCGAGCAGGAACGTGAGCTGCTCGACGCACCACGCGGCCACGTCGCCGCGGTCCACGAGGGCAGCGAGCTCGCTCACGGCCCGCAGGCCGTGGGCCAGCAGGAACGTGGAGAACATCGACTCGCCCTCGACGCCGAACTGCAGGCAGTCGTTCCAGTCGGCGGCGAGCCCCTGGACCAGCCCGTGCTCGCCGCGGTGCTCGAGCGAGAACCGCAGCGCCTGCACCAGGTGGCCCAGCACCGTGTCCTCGCCCGAGTCGGCGTAGGGCAGCACCTGGTCGAGGTACCCGACGTCGCCGGTCTCGTTGACGAGCGCCGTGACGGACAGCGGCAGCCACAGCGCGTCGTCGCTGCGGTACTCCTCGAGCCGCGGCGTGGCCTCCTTGCCGGGCGTGTGCGTGAGCGGCTTGATCAGCGGCAGCCCGCCGCCCTCGGCCGTCTGGCCGGTGAGCAGCAGGTCGAGCCGCTCCCGGGCGGCCTCGGGGATCGAGTGCACCACAGCGAGGATGTCCTGCGCGGTGTCGCGGAACCCGAGCCCGTCGCGGTCGCCGGCCTCGATGAGCGAGACGCCGCGCGACCAGCTGAACGTCATGTGGGTCTGGTACGCGTTCCAGACGTTGACCATCGAGTCGAGCTGCGCGTCCGGGGTGCGCACCTGCAACGGCGCCAGGGCCGCGGACCACTCGTCGCGCAGGGCGTCGACCTCGGCCGCGATCCGCTCCGGGGTGGCGTGCTCGGCGACGAGCTCGCGTCCGGGGCGCAGCGTGGTGGTGCCGTCGCTCCACGGCTCGTCGGGAGAGCCGACCCCGAGGGTGAACACGATCTGGCGGGTCTCGCCGGGGGCGAGCACGAGCCGGGTGTGCAGCGACGCGCACGCGTTGTCACCCACGGTCTCGCTGCCCGAGCACTCGCCGCGCTCGACGGCCATCGGGGCCGAGGGGGTGCGGTACGGCCCGAGGAACACGTCCCGGTCGGTGTCGAACGAGACGACGTCGGCCCCGCTGAGCGCGAACCAGCACTCGCTCGTGGAGTCGCGGGTGTGGTTGGTGCGGTGGATGAAGCCGTCGGCGTACGTCGCCCGGACCACGTACTGGCTGTACTGCAGGTTCTCGAGGTCCTGGCGGTAGTTCCACTCGTTCGCGAGCTCGGCGTAGGACAGCACCGAGATCGTGCGGGTCTGCGTGCCCGGGTTGGTCACGCGGACCGACCAGTGCTCGAAGGCCTGCCCCCGCGGGACGAACATCGTGGTCTCGGTGTCGATGCCCGCGTACGACGCGTCGAACACCGAGTAGCCGAGCCCGTGGCGCACCTGCGCCCGGTAGGCGTCGGGCCCGTCGAGCGGCTTGCCCACGGGCTGCCACGACGCCGACCAGTAGTCGCCCGTCTCGTCGTCGCGCAGGTAGACGAAGCGGCCCGGCTCGTCCTGCGGGACCCCGTTGAACCGCATGCGCAGCAGCCGCCCGGTGCCGCCCGAGCGGTAGAAGCTGTACCCGCCGGCGTTCTGCGTGACGATGCCGCCGTACAGCCGCGAGCCCAGGTAGTTGCTCCACGCCCGCGGGGTGTCGGGCCGGGTGATGACGTACTCGCGCGCGTCGTCGTCGAAGTGGCCGTAGCGCATCGTCGCCCTGCTCCTCGTCCGTGTGCGGTGTCCGCGACGACTCATGAAGACGGTCCCCGGTGCGACGTCGTCGTCGTGCGGGGCTCGTGTGGATGACGCGCCGATGCAGACCGTAGCGCGCATGGTCGCGCTCTCACCAGTCGGTGCCGACCGGCAGCGGGTGCCGACCCGGTCGGTCCTGACACGACGGCCCCGGCGGCCCGAGCGGGTGCTCGGACCACCGGGGCCGGTGACGTGTCAGAGCGTCGCGCGCACCTTCACCGTCGCCCCGGCAGGGGCGTACGGCACGACGTTGCCGTCGATCGGCGCACCGTCGACCTCGAGGGTCGCGCGCGCGCCGTCGGCGCCCGAGTTCGTGACCGTGATGACGTACGTCGCACCGCGCGCACGGCGCGTGACCGTGTACTCGGGGACCTCGGGGCCGATCTGCGGGTCGACCACGAGGCCGTCGTAGCCCGGTCGCACGCCCAGCAGGTACTGCGAGACGGCCACGAAGTTCCACGCGGCGGTGCCGGTCAGCCACGAGTTCTTGGCCTCACCGTGCCGCACGGCCTCCTTGCCCGCGATCATCTGCGCGTACACGTACGGCTCGAGCTTGTGCACGTCGGAGATGTCCTCGCGGTACGCCGGCGTGATCCGCTTGTAGTAGTCGAACGCCTGCGCGCCACGACCCACCACGGTCTCGCCGATGATGACCCACGGGTTGTTGTGGCAGAAGATGCCGCCGTTCTCCTTGTAGCCCGGGGGATACGTGGAGACCTCGCCGAGCTCGATCTGGTAGCTCGTGTACGCGGGGTGCTGGAGCACCATGCCGTGGTCGGTCGCGAGCATCTCGTTGACCGAGTCGAGCGCCTTGATCGCGGGGCTGGCCTTGGCCTCGGGCGTGGTCGGGTCGGTGCCCTCGACGCCGATGCCGGCCATGACCGCGAAGCCCTGCGGCTCGATCCAGATCTTGCCCTCGGGCTTCTCGTCGGTGCCGATCTTGTTGCCGTAGAAGTCGTACGCCCGCAGGAACCAGTCACCGTCCCAGCCGTGCGACAGCACCGCGGCGCGCATCTCCTCGACCGCGGCGCGTGCCTCGGCGGCGACGTCGGTCAGGCCACGGCGCTCGGCCAGCTCGGCGTACTCGGCGCCGTAGAGGACGAACTGCGCGGCGATGAACACGGACTCCGCGACCCCGCCGGCCTGGTTCTCGGTGGTCTGGAACGACTCACCGGGCTCGTTCGAGAAGCAGTTGAGGTTCAGGCAGTCGTTCCAGTCGGCGCGACCGATCAGCGGCAGGCCGTGCGGGCCCTTGTTGTCGATCGTGTAGCGGAACGAGCGCGTCAGGTGCTCGAACAGCGACTCGGCGAGCGACTCGTCGTTGTCGAACGGGACCTGCTCGTCGAGGATCGAGAAGTCGCCCGACTCCTTGATGTACGCAGCGACGCCGGCGATCAGCCACAGCGGGTCGTCGTTGAAGCCGGACCCGATGTCGTTGTTCCCGCGCTTCGTGAGCGGCTGGTACTGGTGGTACGCCGACCCGTCGGGGAACTGCGTCGCGGCGATGTCGAGGATGCGCTCGCGGGCACGCTCGGGGATGAGGTGCACGAAGCCGAGCAGGTCCTGGTTGGAGTCGCGGAAGCCCATCCCGCGCCCGATGCCCGTCTCGAAGTACGACGCCGAGCGGGACATGTTGAACGTGACCATGCACTGGTACTGGTTCCACACGTTGACCATGCGGTCGAGCTTCTCGTCGGTGCTGGACACCGAGTAGCCCGAGAGCAGCTGGGTCCAGTGCGCCTTGAGCGCCTCGAACGCGGCGTCGGTCTGCTCGTTCGTCGCGAAGCGGGCGAGCAGCTCGTGCGCGCGGGTCTTGTTGACGACCTGCAGCGCGCCGATGCCCGCGGCCTCGTCGGCCGGGGCCCACTTCTCGTCCTGCGGGTTCTCGATGTAGCCGAGCACGAACGTGTAGCTCGTCGACTCGCCGGGGGCGAGCGTGATGTCCAGGGAGTGCGAGCCGATCGGGTACCAGCCCGAGGCGACCGAGCCGGCCGACTTCCCGGCGAGCGGGACCGCGGCGTCGCCGAGCCCGTTGTACGCGCCCACGAACGTGTCGCGGTCGGTGTCGAAGCCGGTGGCCTGCGTGTTCACGCCGTAGACGGCGTAGTGGTCGCGGCGCTCGCGGTACTCGGTCTTGTGGTAGATCGCCGAGCCGGACGGCCCGTCCATCTCGACCTCGACCTCGCCGATCGAGAGGTTGCGCTGGTAGTTCGTCTGGTCGTCCTGGGCGTTCCACAGGCAGAACTCGACGAACGAGAACAGCGTGAAGCTCTTCGCCGCGGCGGACGTGTTGGTCAGCGTGACCTTCTGCACCTCGGCGTTCTCACCGAGCGGCACGAAGAACAGCGACTCGACCTTGAGGCCACCGCGCTCGCCCGTGATGGTCGAGTAGCCCATGCCGTGGCGCGCCTCGAAGTGGTCGAGCTCCGCCTTGACGGGCATCCACGAGGGGGTCCAGACGTCGCCGCCGTCGTTGATGTAGAAGTACCGGCCACCCTCGTCGGTGGGGATGTTGTTGTAGCGGTACCGGGTCAGGCGGCGCATCTTGGCGTCGCGGTAGAACGAGTACCCGCCGGCCTGGTGGGACAGGAGCGAGAAGAACTGCTCGGAGCCCAGGTAGTTGATCCAGGGGTAGGGCGTGTGCGGAGTCGTGATGACGTACTCGCGGGCTGCGTCGTCGAAATGGCCGTACCGCATGCGTTTGCCTCTCGCGTGCTCGGAATACCGCACGTGCTGGCACTGTCCGCTGCTTCGCGGAGTCGTGGTGGGCCGACGCGGCGCTGGGTCTGTGCGAGAGCGCTCCCACGCGCTCCCACGGGCTAGAGCATAGCCCGACCCGTCCGATGGCGGAACGGCGTGGGCCTCGCGACCGTTACGGTTGCTCCGTGCTCCTCTCCGACCGTGACATCCGTGCCGAGCTCGAGCAGCGCCGCGTCGTGCTCGAGCCCTACGACGCCTCGATGCTGCAGCCCTCGAGCATCGACGTCCGGCTCGACCGGTTCTTCCGGCTGTTCGACAACCACAAGTACCCGGTGATCGACCCCGCGGCCGAGCAGCCCGACCTGACGCGGCTCGTCGAGGTCGAGGACGGCGAGCCGTTCGTCCTGCACCCGGGGGAGTTCGTGCTCGGCGCGACGTACGAGTCGGTCACGCTGCCCGACGACGTCGCCGCGCGGCTCGAGGGCAAGTCGTCGCTCGGCCGGCTCGGGCTGCTCACGCACTCGACCGCGGGCTTCATCGACCCCGGTTTCTCGGGGCACGTGACGCTCGAGCTGTCGAACGTCGCGACGCTGCCCATCCTGCTGTGGCCCGGCATGAAGATCGGTCAGCTGTGCTTCTTCCGGCTGTCGTCCGCCGCCGAGCACCCGTACGGGTCGAGCGCGTACGGCTCGCGCTACCAGGGCCAGCGTGGCCCGACGGCGAGCCGGTCCTGGCAGGGTTTCCACCGCTCGGAGGTCTGACGCCGTGAGCGCGCCCCCGGTGCTGCCGCGCCTCGCGCTCGACGACCCGGGCCTGCGCACCCGGCACCTGCTCGCGCTGCCCGCGGGCATCGGCGCCGACGAGGTCGAGGTGCTGGCCCTGAGCCGCTTCCCCGCCGCCGCGTGGGAGGTGCTGCCGGGCGTCCCGCAGCCGGGCCGCGGACGCGCGGTGCCCTGCACCCCGGGCGTGCTGCGCGTCTCGCGCCTGTCCACGCTGACCGGTCCGTTCGCCGTGGACCAGGCCGACGCGGCCGGGCTCGGGCTGCCGACCAGCACCGCGATCGTCTACGACGTGAGGTGCCCCCGCGAGCGCGGACCGCGGCCGTACCCGGGCGGCGACCGGGACGGCCTCAAGCGTGCGTTCCCCGAGGCGATGCCGGTGCGCGAGGAGGAGCGGGTCCTGCTGTGGCTCGTCGCTGTCGCACGACGGCTCGGGGGAGCGGTGCGCACGGGTGAGCACGGCACCGTGCTGCACCCCGACGTCGACGGGACGATCGACCTCACCGTCTACACCGACCAGTGGCTCGAGCCCGACGAGACCCTGCGCGTGGTCCAGCGGGTCGTGCCCCGTGCCCGCCTCGCGATGGACGGGGTCCCGTGGGAGGGGCCCATGCCCGATGCGGGTCGCGGGGCGCTCGCCGCGTCCGCGGGCACCGGCCTGCCCGAGCGCGGTGGCGCGGGGCTGCGGGTCGCCCTCGAGCGGCACGGGGTGAAGGACGTGCACGAGCGCACCCGGCTGCTCGCCGAGGCCACGGCGTACGACGACGCGATGCTCGCGGCCCCGCCGCGGCCCGAGGGCTACGGCGCCCTGGTCGACATGGGCGTCGACGGCCTGCTGGCCCTCGAGGTCGCCGCGGAGGACGTGCTGCCGCCCATGCTGCGCGACCTGCCGTGGACCGCGGACGGTGCGGTCGCCTACCGGCTGCGGTGGGAGCCCACCGACGTCGACGAGCTCGAGCTCGAGCGCCCGTCGTTCGCGCACCGGGTCGCCCGCGGTCGCGCCATGCCACCCCTGCAGGCGCTGGCCCGCGAGCTCCAGGCGGTGGTGGGCGGTGAGATCGCCGACGCCGCCGAGTTCCTGGTCGCCCCCGAGGACCTCTGAGCACGTCCCGTCAGGGGCTCGCCGGTGCGTCGTCGGGTACCGGGGTGCAGGCCGCAGGCGGGCTCGCCGCGGGCTGAGCCGCCTCGGCCGCCTGCACCGCTGCCTCGCGCTCGGCCACGGCCGCCTCGCGCCGGCTGACGTCCGCCGCCGCGTCCTCGACCTGCGCCGCGCGGGCCTCGACGGCTGCCCGGTCGGTCGCGGCGGTGTCGGTCGCCGCCGTCCCGGTCGCGGGTGCCGAGCCCTGCTGCTTCGTCGCCGCTGCCTCGCGCGTGGCGACGGCCTTCTCGCGGGCCTTGACCTTCGCCTCGGTCGCCGCCAGCGCGGCCTTGGCGCCCTCGACCGTCGACGCCGCTGCGCTCACGGCCGCCTCACGGTCCGTGACCGCAGCCTCGCCCGCCGCCACAGCCGTCTCCCGGTCCGACAGGGCCTCCTCGCGCGCGGCCGCCGTCGTCCGCTGGCCCTCGAGCTCGGTGACCTGCGCCTGGAGCGTCTGCGTCGTCTGCTGGGTCGTCGCCAGGTCGGCGGTCGCGCGGTCGGCCTCGTCGACCGCCGCGTCACGTTCCTCGACGAGCAGCCGGGCCTGGTCAGCGAGCGCCCGGTACGTGGGTGTCCGCGTGACCCGGAAGCTCGACGCCACGAGCCCCGCGAGCAGCCCCACCGCCAGGCCTGCGACCAGGCAGGCGATGACGATCGGCCGGTCGTACAGCGCCCGCCGCCGTCGGACCGTGGCCCCACCCTGCTCCGGCATGACCTCGTGCGAGTCGTCCACCATGGCTGCCCCCCCAGGCCGTCCAGGTCTCCGTCCACGGTACGTCGGCCACCGCGCCGCGCGCCGGGTCACCGATCGCCGCGGGGCGGGTCCCGGTGCGGCCGCTGGTGGTCACCGACCCCGGACCTGGTGGGTCAGTCGCGGGGGCGGACCCGGTCGAGCAGCAGCGGGGCGATGTCGACGACCTCGGGGACCCCGACGGGCGGGGTCGAGGCGTCACCGGTCGCGGCGGGCTGGGCCGCGACACCTTCGGAGAGCATCACTGTGCAGAACGGGCACGCGGTGGCGATGACGTCGGCACCGGTCGCGACGGCCTCCGCCGCGCGGTTCGTGCTGATCCGGGTGCCGATCGACTCCTCCATCCACATCCGGGCGCCGCCCGCGCCGCAGCAGAACGAGCGCTCGCGGTTGCGGGGCATCTCGGTGAGCTCGACGCCCGGCAGGGCTCCCAGCAGCTCGCGCGGCGGGGCGTAGACCTGGTTGTGCCGACCCAGGTAGCAGGGGTCGTGGTAGGTGACGCGCTGGCCGTCGGCGGGGGTGCCGGGCTGCGGGTCGGTGGGGGTCAGGCGGCCCTCGGCGACGAGCCGGTCGAGCAGCTCGGTGTGGTGCACCACGTCGTAGCGGCCCCCGAGCTGGGGGTACTCGCGCGAGATGGTGTTGAAGCAGTGCGCGCAGGTCACGACGATCGCCTGGGCGCCGACCTCGTTGAGGGTCTCGACGTTCGCGGTCGCGAGCATCTGGAACAGCACCTCGTTGCCGGCGCGGCGGGCCGGGTCGCCCGTGCAGGACTCGCCGTCGCCCAGCACCGCGAACGAGACCCCGGCGGTGTGCAGCAGCTCGGCCACGGCCCGGGTGGTGCGCTTGGCGCGGTCCTCGTAGGCGCCCGCGCAACCCACCCAGAACAGGTAGTCGACCTCCGCGGCGGAGTCGACGTCGGCGCCGACCACCGGCACGTCGAACGGCAGGCCCTTGGCCCAGTCGAGGCGAGCCCGGGCGGGCAGGCCCCACGGGTTGCCCTGGCGCTCGAGCTTGGTGAACGTGCCGCCGAGCTCCTTGGGGAACGCCGACTCCATGAGCACCTGGTAGCGGCGCACGTCCACGATCGCGTCGACGTGCTCGATGTCCACGGGGCACTGCTGCACGCACGCGCCGCACGTGGTGCAGGCCCACAGCGCCTCGGGGTCCAGCACGCCCGTGCCGATCAGGTCGAGCCCGGCGTGCCCGTCGGCCCCATCGGCCGCGGAGGTCCCGGCGTCCGCGGTGCCCGATGCGCGGGCCGCCTGCAGGTACGGCGCGGTCGCGGCGGCGTGGTCGCGCAGCGCGAGGGTCACGAGCTTGGGCGACAGCGGCTTGCCGGTGGCCCACGCCGGGCACTGGTCCTGGCAACGGCCGCACTCGGTGCAGCTCGCGAAGTCGAGCAGGCCCTTCCACGTGAAGTCCTCGATCGCGCCCACGCCGAGCCGGGCGTCGTCGGGCAGGTCCTCGATGGTGGCCATGTCGAGCGGGGTGCCGTCCACCAGGACGGGCTGCAGGGGCCCGAGGGACGGGGTGCCGTCGGGGTACCGGCGCGCGTAGATGTTGACGACGGCCAGGAAGCGGTGCCAGGCGACGCCCATGGTGGGCTGCAGCCCGACGACCACGAACCACGACATCGACACGAGGATCTTGATCGTCGCCGCGACGACCACGGCCGTCTCGAGCGTGCCGGTCGCGGCACCGGCCCACGCGGAGCCGTACCAGGCGGTCAGCGGGAAGTGCCAGGCGCTCGCGAGGTGCGCCGTCGCCGGGTCCTGCGTGGCGAGCGCGTACTCGAGGCCCCGCAGCACGAGCACCGCCACGACGACGAGCAGCACGGTGGCCTCGACCACGTACGCCTGCCACTCGCTCGACCCGAAGAAGCGCGACCGACGCTGCGTGGCCTCGTCCTGCCCGGCCCGCGGGCGGCGGCGCTGCCGGATGCCGATGAGCGCGCAGATCCCCACCAGCGACGTCCACGCGATCGCCTCGGTGGCCCACTCCCACGGGACGAGGTGACCCAGGAGCGGGAGCGCGTAGGTCTGGTCGACGACCTGGGCGTAGCCGGTGACGAGCGTGAAGAAGAGGATCGGGAACGAGAGCATCACGACCCAGTGCGCGGCCCGCACCACGGGCTTGCCCTGGAAGCGGTCGTGGCTCAGCACCTCGCCGAGCACTGTGCGCAGCCGCGGACCGACGGGACCCCGGCGGGTCGCGTCGGGGCGCCCGATGCGCACGGTGCGGACGATCGCGACGCACCCGCGGACGAACACGGCGACACCGACGACGCTCGCGACGAGCACGAGCGCGAGGCAGACGATCTCGAGGGCGGTCACGCGGTCACGCTAGCGGGTCGCCCTGGGGTGCGGACGCCGCGACGGACCGAGCGGCCGCCGACGCCCCCGCGAGTGCCCGGCCTGCACCGATCCGCGGCTTCGGGCAGGGTTTCCGGAGCGTCCGGGTGCGCCGGGGCACCCTGGTGCGGTTGATAGTGTCTTCTGCAATCCAGTCACGCACCGTGGTCGGCGCTCACAGTCGTCACGCGTGCTCGTAGCTGCCGCTGACAACAGCACCTTCCTTCCCGGTCCTCGCAGGGCCACTGACCGACCACCCGCCCACCACAGGACGGAGCGGACGTGCTGACACTGCTCGCCGTGCACCTCGCAGCGGCACTTGCTGCGCCCGCACTGGTGGGTCGTCTCGGCCGGAAGGCGTTCGCGGTGCTGGCGCTGGCCCCCGCGTCGGTCGCGGTGTGGGCCCTGACGCTCACGGGCGACGTGATGGCGGGCCGCGGGCCGGTGCAGGTGGTCCAGTGGATACCCGCGCTGGGCCTCGATCTGTCGTTCCGCCTGGACACCCTCTCGTGGCTCATGGCGCTGCTCGTCGGGGGCATCGGCGCGCTCGTCCTCGTGTACTGCTCGGCGTACTTCTCGGCCAGCGCCCGCGGCATGGGCCGGTTCGCGGGGGTGCTGGTCGCGTTCGCCGGAGCCATGTTCGGCCTGGTGACTGCGGACGACATGCTGCTGCTGTACGTGTTCTGGGAGCTCACGACGGTGCTGTCGTACCTGCTCATCGGGCACTACAACGAGCGCAAGGCCAGCCGACGGGCCGCGATGCAGGCCATCGTCATCACCACCGCGGGCGGGCTGTCGATGCTCGTGGGCATCGTGCTGCTGGGCGAGGCTGCCGGCACGTACCGGATCTCCGAGGTCGTCGCGTCGCCGCCGCCCACCACGACCGCCGTGACCGTCGCCGTCGTGTGCCTGCTCGTGGGTGCCGTGAGCAAGTCGGCCCTCATCCCGTTCCACTTCTGGCTGCCGGCCGCGATGGCCGCGCCGACCCCCGTGAGCGCGTACCTGCACGCCGCGGCCATGGTCAAGGCGGGCGTGTACCTCGTGGCGCGGTTCGCGCCCGGCTACTCCGAGCTCACGGCCTGGCAGGTCGTGGTCGTGGTGCTGGGCTGCGGCACGCTGCTGCTGGGCGGCTACCGGGCCCTGCGCCAGCACGACCTCAAGCTCATCCTCGCGTTCGGCACCGTGAGCCAGCTGGGCCTGATCATCCTGCTGGTCGGCATCGGGACCCGGGCGACCGCGCTCGCCGGGCTCGCGATGCTCGGCGCGCACGCGATGTTCAAGGCCGCGCTGTTCCTCGTGGTGGGCGTCGTCGACGCCGCGACCGGCACGCGTGACCTGCGACGGCTCTCAGGGGTCGGTCGCGCGCTGCCCGTGACGGCGACCGCCGCCGCGCTGGCCACGGCGTCGATGATCGGGCTGCCGCCGTTCGCGGGCTACGTGGCCAAGGAGGCCGCGCTCGAGTCGATCGGGCACCTGGGCCGCGGCTGGGTCGGCGGGGTCGTGCTCGCGGCCGTCGCGGTCGGGTCGATGCTCACTGTCGCGTACGGCCTGCGCCTGTGGTGGGGCGCGTTCGCGACGAAGCCCGTGATCCACGCGGCCGACGAGCCGGGCGAGGTGGCCGTGGACCGCGGCGTGCCGGCCCGCCCCGCGTCGATCACCAAGCCCTCGCCGGTGCTCGTGGCCCCGGCGCTCGTGCTCGCCGTGCTCGGGCTGGCCGTCGCGCTGCTGCCGGGCTTCGGCCAGGACCTCCTCGAGCCCTACGCCGCGACGTACCCCGTGGGTGAGCCGGGCCACCTGGCGCTGTGGGCCGGGCTCACCCCGACGCTGCTCATCACGCTGCTCGTGCTGGGCGTCGGTGCGCTGCTGTTCGTCGTCCGCGCCCCGGTCGAGCGCTTCCAGGAAGAGCTGTCGACGGGGCCCGAGGCCGACCGCGTCTACCGCCGCATGATGCGCAAGCTCGACGACCTCGCAGCCGACGTCACGGCCCTCACCCAGCGCGGTTCGCTGCCCGTCTACCTGGGCGTGATCCTCGTCGTGTTCGTGGTGGCCGTGGGCGGGGTGCTGATCGCCTCGACCGAGCCGTCCGCCACGTTCGCCGCGTGGGACACCCCCGCCCAGGCCTTCCTGGGAGCGCTCGTCGTGGTCTCCGCGGTCCTCGCGGCCCGTGCTCGCCGACGCCTCAAGGCCGTGATCCTGCTGGGCGTCAGCGGCTACGGCGTCGCCGGTCTGTTCCTGCTGCACGGCGCCCCCGACCTCGCGCTGACCCAGGTGCTGACCGAGACCATCACGCTCGTCGTGTTCGTGCTCGTGCTGCGCCGGCTCCCCCCGTACTTCTCGGACCGCCCGTTCGCCCCGAGCCGCTGGGTGCGGCTCGGTGTCGGGCTCGCGGTCGGTCTCACGGTGGCGGGCCTCGCGGTCGTGGTGCCGGGTGCGCGCATGCACGTGCCGGTCTCGGCGCACTTCGCCGAGGAGGCCGTCGAGTTCGGCGGCGGCAAGAACATCGTCAACGTGACGCTCGTGGACATCCGCGCGTGGGACACGATGGGCGAGATCTCGGTGCTGCTCGTCGCGGCGACGGGTGTCGCCTCGCTCGTCTTCCTGCGGCGACGCGGTGGCGCGATCTACCGCGCCCAGGACGCGACCGAGAGCCGGCACGTGTGGGGCGGGACGCCCGACCCGATGGCCGCGCTGCGCACCCCCGCGAACCTGCCGCCGGGCACCGTCGCAGCGCGCGCCCAGGGCATGGGCTCACGTTCGCGCGAGTGGCTGCGTGCGGGGCGCACGCTCGCCCCCCAGCGCCGCTCGGTGATCTTCGAGGTCACGGTCCGGCTGCTGTTCCACACCATGATCATGTACTCGTTGTTCCTGCTGTTCTCGGGGCACAACTCGCCCGGCGGCGGGTTCGCCGCAGGCCTCGTGACGGGCACCGCGCTGGTGGTGCGCTACCTCGCGGGCGGTCGCTACGAGCTCGGTGAGGCCGCGCCCGTGCAGCCCGGCCTCCTGCTCGGCAGCGGGCTGTTCCTCTCGGCCGGGGTCGGCATCGTCGCGCTGTTCGCGGGCGGTTCGGTGCTGCAGTCCTGGATCATCGACCTGCACCTGCCGGTGCTGGGCGACGTGCACCTCGTGACCTCGTTGTTCTTCGACGTGGGCGTGTACCTCGTGGTGATCGGGCTCGTGCTCGACATCCTGCGCAGCCTCGGCGCGGAGATCGACCAGCAGGCCGAGCAGGGCGAGCGTGGCCCGGACGCGTACGACGACACCCGACCGGTGCCCGCGCAGGGCCCCGCCGACGGCGCGTCGGGCCCGGGCCGCGGCCGCAGGTCAGGAGGCCGACCGTGACCATCGACATGAGCCCGAACCTCACCCTCGTGGTCGTGATCGCCGCGCTGTTCATGGCCGGCGTGTACCTGCTGCTCGAGCGCAGCCTCTCGCGCGTCCTCATCGGCGTGATCCTCATCGGCAACGGCGCGAACCTGCTGTTCCTCATCGCGGGCGGCGCCGCGGGCAACCCGCCCATCGTGGGCGACTCACCCGTCGCGGAGATGAGCGACCCGCTGCCGCAGGCGATGGTCCTCACGGCCATCGTCATCACGCTCGGCATGACGGCGTTCCTCATGGCCATGGCGTACCGCTCGTGGCAGCTGCACCGCCACGACGAGGTGCAGGACGACGTCGAGGACCGCCGTATCGCGCGGCTCGCCGCGCTCGACGAGCGGGCGTTCACCGACAGCGACACCGAGGCCGCCGGGGAGACGCTCGACCAGGAGGCCGCCGAGACGCGCGACGAGACCGACGAGCACCTGCGAGGGCCCGGCGTGCCCCACGACGCCACCCCCGAGGGCGGGCCTGGAGCCTCCGAGACCGAGGAGCGCCCATGACGACCGACCTGACGTGGATCGTGCCGCTGCCGGTGGTGGTGCCGCTCTTCGGTGCGGGGCTCGCGCTCGCGCTGTACCGCCGCCCGCGGGCGCAGCGGACCATCAGCGTCGTCGCGCTCTCGCTCGTGCTCCTCGCGTCGGCGTCGCTGCTGGTGATCGCCGACAGCGGGCCGCTCGTGCTCGACGTGGGCGGCTGGGCCGCGCCCGTCGGCATCGACCTGGTCGCCGACCGGCTCTCGGCGCTCATGCTCACGATCTCGAGCGCCGTGACGCTGTGCGTCCTGGTGTACTCGCTCGCCCAGGGCGAGGCCGACGGCGACGAGGCGGCCCCCGTCTCGATCTACCACCCGACGTACCTGGTGCTGACGGCCGGTGTCGCGAACGCGTTCCTCTCGGGCGACCTGTTCAACATCTACGTCGGCTTCGAGATCTTGCTCGCCGCCTCGTTCGTGCTGCTCACCCTCGGTGGGACGGGCGAGCGGATCCGTGCGGGCAGCATCTACGTGGTCGTCGCGCTGCTGTCCTCGGTGCTGTTCCTCGTGGCCATCGCGATGATCTACGCGGCGACGGGCACCGTGAACCTCGCGCAGCTCGCCGTGCGCCTGCCGGAGATCGACAGCGGGGTGCGGCTCGTGCTGCAGGTCATGCTGCTGCTCGCGTTCGGCATCAAGGCGGCGATCTTCCCGCTCTCGTCGTGGCTCCCCGACTCCTACCCGACGGCTCCCGCGCCCGTCACGGCTGTGTTCGCGGGCCTGCTGACCAAGGTCGGCGTGTACGCGATCATCCGCACCCAGACGCTGCTGTTCCCCGACGGGCGCCTCGACGACGTGCTCATGTGGGCCGCGCTGGCGACCATGCTGGTGGGCATCCTGGGGGCGGTCGCCCAGGACGACATCAAACGTCTGCTCTCGTTCACCCTGGTGAGCCACATCGGCTACATGATCTTCGGCATCGCGCTCGCGACCGAGGCGGGCTGGTCGTCGGCGATCTACTACGTCGCGCACCACATCACCGTGCAGACGGCGCTGTTCCTGGTCGTGGGGCTCATCGAGCTCCGGGGCGGCAGCACGAGCCTCGACCGGCTCGGTGGCCTGGCGAAGCTGGCCCCGGTGCTCGCGATCCTGTTCTTCATCCCCGCGATGAACCTCTCGGGGATCCCGCCGCTGTCGGGCTTCCTCGGCAAGGTCGGGCTGCTGGAGGCCGGTGTGCAGCTCGGCACGCCGCTCGCGTACACGCTCGTCGTCGGCGGGGTCGTGACGTCCCTGCTCACGCTGTACGCGCTGGTCAAGGCGTGGAACAAGGCCTTCTGGCAGACGCCCCCCGCCGCGCTGCCCGACACGCGCGTCCCGGGCGGCATGGTCGGTCCCACGGCGGCGCTCGTGGGGCTGGGGCTGATGCTCACGATCGCGGGCGGCCCGCTGTACGCGTACACCGACCGCGCCGCGGCCTCGCTCAAGGAGCGCACCCCGTACATCGACGCGGTGCTGCCCGACGGTGAGCGCGGCGGCGGCGTCTCGGCCGACCTGGTCGAGGACGCCATGCCCGACGCCCCGTCGACCCCGCAGCCCTCGCCCGCGGCGGTGACCCCGTGAGCCCGTCGCGTCGTCGGCCGTGGACCCGGCAGTGGGCCACCATCCTGTGGCTCGCGGTCGTGTGGGTGCTCCTGTGGGGCACGTTCTCGGTCGCCGACGTCGTGGCGGGCCTGGTGCTGGGCGTGCTGGTCACCGTGGGCCTGCCCATGACCCCCATCGTGTTCCACGGGCGGGTGCGCCCGCTCGGGGTGCTGCGCCTGTTCGGCCGCTTCCTGCTGGACCTGGTCCGGGCGTCGTTCGAGGTCGCGTTCCTCGCGCTGCGCCCGGGGCACGTGCCGCACGGCGCTGTGATCGGCGTGCAGCTGCGCAGCCACTCGGACCTGTACCTGACGCTGACCGCCGAGCTGTCCTCGCTCGTCCCCGGCTCGCTCGTGGTCGAGGCGCACCGGCTGACCGGCAAGCTGTACCTGCACGTGCTCGACGTCGCGCAGTCGGGCGGGATCGAGAAGGCCCGGCAGGCGGTGCTCGACCAGGAGGAACGGGTGCTGCGCGCGTTCGCCTCGGACGACGAGCTGCGCCAGGCCGGGCTCCCGCTGCACCGCGGCCCGCGTGGCGCGCGGCGACAGGAGGTGGGCTCATGAGCACCTGGGTCGTGGTGGTGTCCGGGCTGATGCTCGCCGTCGGGTGCGTGTTCGCCGTGGTGCGGGTCGAGAAGGGCCCGTCGATGCTGGACCGGACCATCGCGCTCGACATCGTCGTCGCGACGATGATCTCGGCCGGTGCGTTGTACGCGGCCGTCGCCCGACGCACCGAGATCATCCCGATCCTGGTCGCGCTGGCGCTCGTGGGCTTCGTCTCCTCGGTCACGATCGCGCGGTTCGCGTCGGTCGAGCCCGAGGGTGAGGGCCGGGTCCGCACCCGCGAGGAGATCGCGGCGGAGGAGACCGCACGGCTGCGCCGCGAGTCCGCCTCGGGGCCCGGCTCGGAAGAGGCCGCCGACGAGCACGGCGGCGACACCCCCGGGGAGGTGCGATGAGCATCGGGTGGTCGACCGTCGCCGACGTCGTCGCGTCGGTCTTCATGATCGCGGGCGCGTTCCTGGCGCTCGCCGCAGGCGTCGGGGTGCTGCGCTTCCCGGACCTGCTCTCACGCATGCACGCCGCCACGAAGCCGCAGATCCTGGGCCTGGTGCTCGTGCTCGCGGGCCTCGCGCTGCGGATCGGCTCGGCCGCCGAGGTGTGGGCGCTGGTGCTCGTGGTGCTGTTCCAGATGCTGACGGCGCCCGTCTCGGCGCACATGGTCGGCCGTTCGGGCTACCGCACGGGCAAGGTGCGCAAGGACCTGCTCGTGGTCGACGAGCTGACGCGCGACCAGGCCGAGGCCGACAACGCCGAGCCGCCGAACCTCCCGCCGCCCGTGCCCGACAACGAGCAGCGCCCCTGACCCGTCCGACGTCGGGCGGCGGCGCGGGACTCAGGCCGCGGTGTGCCGGTTCCGGTTGACGCGTGCCGCGAAGGTCGCGGTGCCGCGGGTCGCGAGCACCCGGGAGATCGCCACGACGGCGCCCGACACGGCAGCCGCGGCGACCAGCTCGCGGACGCCGGCGTCCCCCTCGTCGTCGGGCTTGGGGGGCTGGTGACCGGTCGCGGCCTTCCACGCCACCGTGATCGCCTTCTGCGCGGCCCAGGCGGCGGCGAGCGCCACGACGGTGCCGGCGATCTTGGCGAGCATCGACTGCTTCTCGTCGTTCACTGGTCCTCCTGCAGGTGGATGGAGTGCGGCTGAGGGACACCGTACGCGCGGTGTAGGGTCGCCGCTGAACGACAGGGGAGCGCCACAGCCCGCCCGGCACCGTGCCGAGAGGGTCGAGGGCGCTGAGAGTGCGGGCCTACCGCAGACCCTCGAACCTGATCCGGATCACACCGGCGTAGGGAGTCGGGCTTCTCAGTCCCCGTCGTCGTCGGTCACGGCGCACGCCGCGGGGGCCGGTGGCGGCGGTGACCCCCTCCTGCATCTCTGGGAGGACTCTTCGATGTCACGCACCACCCGTCCGGCCCGACGCGCGCTCGGCGCAGCGCTGGCCGCCGCGACCGCCCTGACCCTCGCGGCCTGCTCCGCGATCGACCCCGGCCCCGACGACGCGACCGACGCGTCGACCGGCACCGTCACCCTCGTCACGCACGACTCGTTCGCGCTGAGCGACGGCCTGATCGAGCAGTTCGAGGAGCAGTCGGGCCTGCAGGTCGAGACCGTCACGCCCGGCGACGGCGGCTCGCTCGTCAACCAGCTCGTCCTGACCAAGGACGCCCCGCTGGGCGACGTGGCGTTCGGGATCGACAACTCGTTCGCGTCCCGGGCGATCGACGCGGGGGTGCTCGCGCCCTACACGTCCGCGGTCCCCGCCGCGGCGGACGCCGAGCAGTACGCCCCCGACGCCTCGGGCTCGCTGACCGCCGTCGACGTGGGCGACGTGTGCCTCAACGTCGACCACGAGTGGTTCGCGGCGCACGGCGTCGCCGAGCCGGTCACGCTCGACGACCTCACGCAGCCCGCGTACCGCGACCTGCTCGTGGTCACGAACGCCGCGACGTCCTCGCCGGGCATGGCGTTCCTGCTCGCGACCGTCGGCGCGTTCGGCGAGGACGGCTGGCAGGGGTACTGGGAGCAGCTGCAGGCCAACGGCGTGAAGGTCGTCGAGAGCTGGTCGGACGCGTACGACGTCGACTTCACGGGCGGCAGCGGGGCGGGCTCGCGCCCGGTCGTGCTGTCCTACGCGTCGTCCCCGCCGTTCACCGTGCCCGAGGGCGGCTCGGAGCCGACCACCGGCGCGCTGCTCGGCACGTGCTTCCGGCAGGTCGAGTACGCGGGCGTGCTCGCGAACGCCGAGAACCCGGAGGGTGCGCAGGCGTTCGTCGACTTCCTGCTCTCGGACGCCGTGCAGGCCGACATCCCGGGGTCGATGTACATGTACCCGGTGAGCAGCGCGGTCGAGCTGCCCGAGGAGTGGGCCCGCTGGGCCCCGCTGTCGGACGCGCCGTTCCAGGTGGCGCCCGCGGACGTCGAGCAGCACCGCGACGAGTGGATCCGGGCATGGACGGACATCGTCACGCGATGACGACCCTCGCGCCGGCGCCGACCACCGCACCGTCGGCACCGGGGCCTGGTCCCGGTGCCCGGCGCGGGGCCGGCGCCGTGCGCGTGCTCGCGTGGGGGCTCGCCGCCGGGATCCCGCTCGTGTTCCTCGGCCTCTTCTTCGCGTGGCCCGTCGTGACGCTCGTCGCGCGCGGCTTCGTCACCGACGGCACGCTCGACCTGTCGGCCTTCGCGGACGTCTTCGCCCGGCAGCGCACGTGGCGCATCATCGGCCTCACGCTCGCGCAGGCGAGCCTCGGGACCGTGATCGCCGTCGTGCTCGGGGTGCCCGGTGCGTACGTGCTGCACCGCTGCCGGTTCCCGGGCCGGGGTGCGGTGCGGGCGTTCGTCACGGTGCCGTTCGTGCTGCCCACGGTCGTGGTCGGTGTCGCGTTCCGCTCGTTGCTGGCCGAGGGCGGGCTGCTGGCCGGGCTGCACCTCGACGGCACCTTCGCGGCGATCGTCGCGGCCCTGGTGTTCTTCAACTACACGATCGTGGTGCGCACGGTCGGCAGCCTGTGGGAGCGGATCGACCCGCGCACCGAGCAGGCCGCCCGTGCCCTCGGCGCGTCGCCCGCCCGGGCGTTCGTGTCCGTGACGCTGCCCGCGCTGGGTCCCGCGATCGCGTCGGCTGCCTCCCTCGTCTTCCTGTTCTGCGCGACGGCCTTCGGCACCGTGCTCGTGCTGGGCGGCCTGCGCTTCGGCACCATCGAGACCGAGATCTGGATCCAGACCACGCAGTTCCTCGACCTGCGCGCCGCGTCGGTGCTGTCGGTGGTGCAGGTCGTGATCGTCGCCGCGGTGCTGGTGGTGGCGGCCCGCGCACGGCGCACCCGCGAGCGCGCGCTGAACCTCGCCGAGCCCGTCGACGGCACCCGGCCGCTGCGGCTGCGCAGCGCCCCCGACGCGGTGGCCGCGGCGGTCACCGCCCTGGTCGTGGTGCTGCTCGCGCTCCCGCTCGTCTCGCTCGTGGTGCGCTCGCTGCGCACCCCCACCGGCTGGGGGCTCGACAACTACGTGAACCTGGGGACCACCGGCGGCCCCAACGCCCTGACGGTCACGGTGTGGGAGGCGGCGGTCAACTCGCTGCGCATCGCGGTCGACGTGACTGTGCTCGCCGTGGTGGTGGGCGGGCTCGTCGCGCTGGTCGTCTCACGCCGGCCGCGACGCCGTGCCGGGCGACGTGCGGTCTCGCTGCTCGACGCCGTGTTCATGCTGCCGCTCGGCGTCTCCGCGGTCACGGTCGGCTTCGGCTTCCTGCTGACGCTCGACCACCCGTTCGGCCTCGACGTGGACCTGCGCCGCAGCGCGCTGCTGGTGCCGATCGCGCAGGCAGTCGTCGCGGTGCCGATCGTGGTCCGCACCGTGCTGCCCGTGCTGCGCGCGATCGACCCGCGGCTGCGCGAGGCCGCGGCGACCCTCGGTGCCGGTCCGGGCCGGGTGCTCGCGTCGGTCGACGTCCCGATGGCGGCGCGGTCGCTGGGGCTCGCGGTCGGGTTCGCGTTCGCGGTCTCGCTGGGGGAGTTCGGTGCGACGTCGTTCCTGGCCCGCCCGGACCGGCCCACGCTGCCGGTCGTCATCTTCCGGCTCATCGGGCGCCCGGGGGCCGAGAACCACGGCATGGCGCTCGCGGCGTCGGTGCTGCTCGCCCTGCTCACCGCAGGGATCATGGCCACGGCCGAGAGGTTGCGCGGCCCCGCAGGAGGAGGCGAGCTCTGATGGACGGGCTCACGATCGACGCTGTCAGCGTCCGGTACGGCGACGTCCGCCGCGGCTCACCCGCCCAGGCCCCGCCCGCTGTCGACGCTGTGAGCCTCGACGTCGCGCGCGGCGAGGTGCTCGCGCTGCTGGGCCCGTCGGGCTGCGGCAAGTCGAGCCTGCTGCGCGCCGTCGCCGGGCTCGAGCCGCTCGCTGCGGGCACGGTGTCCTGGGACGGCGCGGACCTGGCCGGGGTGCCGGTGCACCGCCGCGGCTTCGGGCTGATGTTCCAGGACGGGCAGCTCTTCCCGCACCGCGACGTGGGCGGCAACGTCGCGTTCGGCCTGCGCACGGCCGGCGTGCCGCGTGCGGAGCGGGAGGCGCGCGTCGCCGAGCTGCTCGACGTGGTGGGTCTCGCGGGCTACGCGCGGCGCGGCGTCGCGACGCTCTCGGGCGGTGAGCGCCAACGGGTCGCCCTCGCGCGGGCCCTGGCGCCCCGGCCGCGGCTGCTGCTGCTCGACGAGCCGCTCTCGGCGCTCGACCGCGCGTTGCGCGAACGGCTCGCGGACGACCTGCGGGCGGCGCTGCTGGCCACGGGCACGACGGCGCTGTTCGTGACGCACGACCACGACGAGGCGTCGACCGTCGGCGACCGCGTCGGCGTGATGGGTGGGGGCCGGCTGCTGCAGGTCGCCCCGCCTGCCGAGCTGTGGCGCGCACCGGCCACACGTGAGGTCGCCGAGTTCCTGGGGTACGAGGCCTTCGTGGCCGCGGGGTCGCCCGTGGGCACCGCGTTGACGGGGGCGGTCGTCTCGGGCGCGGGGCGGACGACGGAGACCGTCGGCGCGGGTGCGGCGTCGGTCCTCGCCCTCGCCCCGGGTGCGCTGGTCCTGGCGCCGGACGCGGCCGGCGCGGTCGTGCGGGGCGAGGTCCTCGGGGTCGCGTTCCGGCGCGGGCACGCCGAGCTCGCTGTGCGCGTCGAGGGCGTCGGGCACGTGACGGCCGTCGCCCCCGCGGGCGCGACGTGCGCGCCGGGCGAGCACGCGGCGTTCGCGCTCGACGCCGGGTCGGTGGCGTTCCTGCGCTGACTCGCGGCCCGGCTGGGCGAGACGCGAGGCCTGTCCGGGTGTGACGCAGTTCGCACCTTCCGGACAGGCCGTCGGTCGCGCCCCGGGCTACGGTCGGTAGAACACCGCCGTGGCCCGACTGCCCCGGCGTGAGGGGCGAGGTGAGTGAGCATGGTCGTCGGGATCGAGCACCGCGAGATCGTCGCGATGGACGTCGGCGTGCCCGCCGACGTGCTGTGGCACCACCTGCGTGACCCTGAGCTGGTGCGGCGCTGGTTCGGCTTCGAGCGCGAGGGTCTCGCCGACGAGATCCACGAGATGTTCGAGGTGCGCGCGAGCGCGTCGGAGACCTCGTCGGTCGACGGGCACCCGGTGCGGACGCTCACGTGGCCGCGCGGTGACCGTGCCGTCGTCACGTCCGTGCCGCACGAGTCGCACCAGCGGTCGCACCTGTCGATCCAGCGGCGCAGCCACGACGGCCTCACGACGTTCGACGGCGTGCAGGACCCGCGGGACGAGGCCTGGCTCGCGGGCGCGAACCAGCTCAAGTTCGCGCTCGAGGAGTACCCGGGGCTGGGGCGCCGCACCGTCGTCATGCGCGACATGGACGCGGGCACGCTGCACGACCGGCTGCTGGACCGGCTCGGGCTGCACGGTCTGCGCGGGGTGCCGGTGGGTGGCCACGTCCAGACCACCCTGCCCGACGGCTCACGCGTGGGCGGCACGCTGGCCTACAAGAGCCAGTACCAGGTCGGTCTGCGGCTGCTCGGCACGAAGTCGGCGATGCTCGTGCTCCTGGAGACCCCGGCGGCGGCCCGCCCCCCGCACGGTCTGGTGACCGCTGTGCTCTCGCTCTACGACGTGTCCGACGCCGAGGTCGCGAGCGTCCTGGACCGGTGGTCGCAGTGGTGGGGCATGGCTGCCGCCGCCTCGACGACCGCGAGCCCCCGGCGCACGCGGGTCAGCTGAGACCGGTTTCGTCGTCCGGCGTTCCGGGGTCGGTCACGCGCGTCTGAGCGGCGCCTGGGCGCCCGCTCGGCGTGCAGGTCCGTCGTTGCTGGAGTCCACTGGAGGGTGAGTGGGGGCGGTTTCCGCCTCCAGAGTTGAGCGGACCAGACTCAATATTGAGCCCCGGGATTTGCGTGGGCCGCGTCGAGCGCGCAGACTTGAGCCCAGCAGACTCAAGGCATCTCCGTGGTGGTGGCACACCGCCCCGGGGAACACGCACCCACAAGGAAGAAGGCGCACGCTCATGGCTCGAGCAGTAGGCATCGACCTCGGCACCACCAACTCGGTGGTCTCGGTCCTGGAGGGCGGCGAGCCCACCGTCATCGCCAACGCCGAGGGCTCGCGCACGACCCCGTCGGTCGTCGCGTTCTCCAAGACCGGTGAGGTCCTCGTCGGGGAGGTCGCCAAGCGTCAGGCCGTGACCAACGTCGACCGCACGATCACCTCGGTCAAGCGCCACATGGGCACCGACTGGTCCGTGGACATCGACGGCAAGCAGTACAACGCGCAGGAGATCTCCGCGCGCATCCTCGGCAAGCTCAAGCGCGACGCCGAGGAGTACCTGGGCGAGCCCGTCACCGACGCTGTCATCACCGTCCCGGCCTACTTCAACGACGCCGAGCGCCAGGCCACGAAGGACGCCGGGCAGATCGCCGGCCTCAACGTGCTGCGCATCGTCAACGAGCCGACCGCCGCGGCCCTCGCCTACGGGCTCGAGCGCGGCAAGGAGGACGAGCTCATCCTCGTCTTCGACCTCGGCGGCGGCACGTTCGACGTGTCCCTCCTCGAGGTCGGCAAGGACGACGACTTCTCCACGATCGAGGTCCGCGCGACCTCGGGCGACAACCGCCTGGGTGGCGACGACTGGGACAACCGGATCGTCGAGCACCTCATCAAGGAGGTCAAGAACTCCACGGGCGTCGACCTGTCCAAGGACAAGATCGCCCTGCAGCGTCTGCGCGAGGCCGCCGAGCAGGCCAAGAAGGAGCTCTCGTCCGCGACGAGCACCAACATCTCGATGCAGTACCTGTCGATGAGCGAGAACGGTCCGGTCCACCTGGACAGCAAGCTCACGCGCGCGCAGTTCCAGCAGATGACCGCTGACCTGCTCGACCGCACCAAGGCGCCGTTCCACGCCGTGATCCGCGACGCGGGCATCAAGCTCGCCGACATCGACCACGTCATCCTCGTGGGCGGCTCGACCCGCATGCCCGCCGTGACGGACCTGGTCAAGGAGCTCACGGGCGGCAAGGAGCCCAACAAGGGCGTCAACCCGGACGAGGTCGTCGCGATCGGCGCCGCGCTCCAGGCCGGTGTCATCAAGGGTGAGCGCAAGGACGTGCTGCTCATCGACGTCACCCCCCTGAGCCTCGGCATCGAGACCAAGGGCGGCGTGATGACCAAGCTCATCGAGCGCAACACGGCCATCCCGACCAAGCGCTCGGAGATCTTCTCCACGGCCGAGGACAACCAGCCGTCGGTGCTCATCCAGGTCTTCCAGGGCGAGCGCGAGTTCGCCCGCGACAACAAGCCGCTCGGCACGTTCGAGCTCACCGGCATCGCCCCGGCCCCGCGCGGGGTCCCGCAGATCGAGGTCACGTTCGACATCGACGCGAACGGCATCGTGCACGTCTCCGCGAAGGACCGCGGCACGGGCAAGGAGCAGTCGATGACGATCACCGGCGGCTCGGCGCTGCCGAAGGACGAGATCGACCGCATGGTCAAGGAGGCCGAGGAGCACGCCGCGCAGGACAAGGCGCGCCGTGAGGAGGCCGAGACCCGCAACTCCGCCGAGCAGCTCGTCTACTCGACCGAGAAGCTGCTCGCCGACAACGGCGACAAGCTGTCCGACGACGTCAAGACCGAGGTCCAGTCCGCGATCGACGAGCTCAAGACCGCGCTCGAGGGCGAGGACGTCTCGGCCGTCAAGGCCAAGCACGAGCAGCTCGTCACGGCCGGCCAGAAGATCGGCGAGGCGCTGTACTCGTCCGACCAGGCCGGCGCGGCCGCCGGTGCCGGCGCGGCGGGCGAGGCCCCGTCCGACAGCTCCTCGGCCGCGAGCGACGAGGACGTCGTCGACGCGGAGATCGTGGACGAGGACGAGTCCAAGTGAGCGAGCACGAGGCCCACGCCGGGGGAGAGGGTCAGCCCGACTCCTCCGGCGAGGGCGCGCCCCGGTTCACCGACAAGCGGCGCGTCGACCCCGAGACGGGTCAGGTGCGCGAGCCCCACGAGCCCCAGGAGGGCGGCGAGCACGACCCGCTCGCGGGGCTCGACGCCGAGGCCGACGCGCACACGGTCGAGGCGCTCGTCGCGGCCGAGGCCCTCGCGGCCGAACGCCTCGAGGAGCTCCAGCGCGCGAACGCGGCGTACTACAACGTCGAGCAGCAGTACTCGAACTACGTCAAGCGCTCCAAGGCCGAGGCGGCCGTCGCCCGGGACCGCGGGGTCGCCGAGGTGGCCGAGTCGCTCATCTCGGTGCTCGACGACATCGAGCTCGCGCGTCAGCACGGCGACCTGACCGGTCCGTTCCTGTCGATCTCGGAGAAGCTCGAGAGCACGCTGAGCCGGTTCGGCATCGTCCGCTACGGGGCCGTCGGGGAGGTCTTCGACCCGAACGTGCACGAGGCGCTCATGCACTCCCACTCGGCCGAGGTCAGCGAGCCGACCGTCTCCAACGTCCTGCAGCCCGGGTACCGGGCGGGTGACCGCATCCTGCGGGCCGCCCGCGTGGCGGTCGTCGACCCGGATGCCTGAGTCGCCGCGCAGCGGCGCACCGGGCGCACGATGAGCGGGAGGGAGGCGCCGTGAGCGGCCAGGACTGGCTCGAGAAGGACTACTACGCCGTGCTCGGCGTCCCCAAAGGGGCCGACCAGGCGGAGATCAAGAAGGCGTACCGCAAGCTCGCCCGCAAGATGCACCCGGACCACAACCCGGGTGACGCGAGCGCCGAGGCGAAGTTCAAGGAGGTCGGAGAGGCCTACTCGGTCCTCTCCGACCCCGAGCAGCGCCAGCAGTACGACCAGCTGCGGGCCATGGCCACCGGCACCCGCTTCTCGGGTGCCGGTGGTGGCCGTGGCGGTGGTGCGGGCTTCGAGGACCTCTTCGGGGGCGGCTTCGGTGGCGGTGGCCAGCGCGTGCGCTTCTCGACGGGCGGTCGCGGTGGCGGCGGCCAGGAGATGCCCGAGGGCTTCGAGGACATCCTCGGGGGCCTGTTCGGCGGGGGTGGCGGCGGCTTCGGCGGCTTCGGCGGGGGCGCACGCGGCCCCCGCCCGGGCGCCGACCTCGAGGCCGTCACCACCCTGCCGTTCCGGCAGGCCACCGAGGGGTCGACGATCTCGCTCAACGTCGAGGGCCGCACCGTGAACGCCCGCATCCCCGCGGGCGTGCACGACGGCCAGAAGATCCGGCTGCGCGGCAAGGGCCGGCCCGGCGAGAACGGCGGCCCCGCCGGCGACCTCGTCGTGACGGTCCGCGTGACCGCGCACCCCGTGTTCACGCTCGAGGCCAACAACCTGCGTGTGACCGTGCCCGTCTCGTTCGACGAGGCGGCGCTCGGGGCGCAGATCGACGTCCCGACGCTCGACGGGTCGTCCGTGCGGGTCAAGGTCCCCGCGGGCACCCCCTCGGGGCGCACCCTGCGCGTCAAGGGACGCGGCATCACCACGACCAAGGGCACGGGCGACCTGCTCGTGACCGTGCAGGTCGTCGTGCCGCAGAAGCTCGCGGGCGACGCGAAGCAGGCGGTCGAGGCGTTCGCCGCGGCGACGTCGGGCGAGGACGTGCGTGCCGACCTCAAGGTGCGTGCGCAGGCATGATCACCAGGACCACCGGAACCACCTGAGGGGCGGAGGGGCGAGACATGCTGGCGGACGACGCGAAGGTGTACGTGATCTCGGTCGCGGCCGAGCTCGCGGGCATGCACCCGCAGACGCTGCGGCAGTACGACCGGCTGGGCATCGTCTCGCCCCGACGCACCCGGGGCCGTGGTCGCCGCTACTCGTGGCGGGACATCGAGCAGCTCCGCGAGGTGCAGCGCCTCTCGCAGGACGAGGGGGTCAACCTCGCGGGCATCAAGCGCATCCTCGACCTCGAGTCGGAGGTCGAGCGGCTCACCGAGCAGGTCGAGTACCTGCGCTCGTTCGCCGAGCCGGGCCGGCGGGTCTTCACCGCCGGCCCCACGGGCGACGTCATCGCTGTGCGCCGCGGTCAGCGGGCCCGCGTCGGGGAGCAGCGCAGCACCGGCGGGGCCATCGTCCTGTGGCGCCCGAGCCGGCGCACGGACATCACCTACCGCTGACCCGCCGCGCGGCCCGCCGCGCCCCCGGTCAGTCGAGGGGCTCGGTCCAGAGGTAGACGTGCAGGTCCTCGCGCTGGGCGGTGGTGGCCACGTCGACGATGTCGGCGAGCATCACCGCGAGCTCCTCAGCGGTCGCGTCGAGCTCGCCGGTCGCGGCCCACCGGGCGGCGATGTCGGTCAGGGCGTCGGGCTCCTCGGTGCGGCCGATCTCCGCGAGCAGCTCCACCAGGAACGGCGGCAGCTCGGCGAGGTTCTCGTGGTCCAGGTCGACCTCCTCGAGCTCGAGGTCGCCCGTGCCGAAGCGCACCACCTCGGCGGCGATCTCCCCGAGGGTCTCGAGGTCGCCCGGGGTGATCGCGGTGAGCTCGACGTGCGCCCGGGCGTCGGGCACCTCGCCGGCGTCGAGCGCTGCGGTGCGGGCGAGGGCGGACGAGTGGTCTGCTGCGAACAGCTCGCTGAGATCGGCCATGGGCCCACTCTGGCACCTCGCCGCGGGCGGGCACGTCGATCGCTGCGGCGCGTCCGGGAGGTCCGTTCGGGTGATGTCGCGCACAGGTCTGCGGGACTCGTCGGGCGCAGCTGGCTACCGCCCGTGTCAGGGCGCTGTCAGGTGGTGTCGGCGCGCTGTCGCCGGCCCCGTCGAGGCTCGTCGTCATGAGCCGATCCGACCTGATCATCGAGGCGCAAGGCCTCACCAAGTCCTTCGGGCAGACCCACGCCCTGCGTGGGATCGACCTGTCCGTCGCACGTGGACGCATCCTGGGAGTCCTGGGCCCCAACGGGGCCGGGAAGACGACCGCCGTCCGCATCCTCGCGACACTGCTCGAACCCGACGCGGGTGTGGCACGCGTCGGCGGGTACGACGTCGTCCGCCAGGCGAGCCGCGTCCGGCAGATCGTGGGCCTGACCGGGCAGTACGCGTCGGTCGACGAGGACCTGTCCGGGCGGCAGAACCTGGTGCTGTTCGGGCGCATGCTCGACCTGCGACCGCCGCAGGCCCGGGACCGTGCGGCCGAGCTGCTCGAGTGGTTCGACCTGACCGAGAGCGCCGACCGCGTGGTCAAGACCTACTCGGGGGGCATGCGCCGCCGCCTCGACCTGGCCGCGAGCCTCGTCGGTCGCCCTCAGGTCGTCTTCCTCGACGAGCCCACGACCGGGCTCGACCCGACCAAGCGCGAGGACATGTGGGGGGTCGTCCGCTCGCTCGTCGCGGAAGGGTCGACCGTCCTGCTGACCACGCAGTACCTGGACGAGGCGGACGCCCTCGCCGACGAGATCACCGTGATCGACCACGGCCGCGTGATCGCGCACGACACCCCCGACGGCCTCAAGCGGGTCGTCGGCGGCCAGACGCTCACGGTCCGACCGCTCGACGCGGCCCGGCTCCCGGAGGTCGCCACCCTGCTCGGCGCGGTCTCGAGCGGCGCCCGCGCCGACGAGTCCCGCAAGGGCGTGCTGTCGGTCCCCGTCGCGGACGACACAGCCCTCGCCGCCACGGTCGCCCGCCTGGACGCCGCCGGGATCGCCGTCATCGAGCTGTCCCTGCACCTGCCCAGCCTGGACGAGGTGTTCTTCACGCTCACGGGCCGTCCGACGGACACCCACCAGCAGCCCACCACCGAGGAGGCGGCATGACCACCGCAGCGCCCACCCGTTCCGTTCTCCCGCCCGGCGCCTCGGCCACCGGCCCCGAGGGTGACCACCTGACGACCCGGCCCCGGCCGTTCCCGCTGGTGCGGCACTCGCTCGCGCTGGCCGGCCGCAGCCTCGTCAAGACCCGGCGCACACCCGAGGCCCTGATCGACGTGACCCTGCAGCCGGTGCTCATCATGGTGACCTTCGTCTACATCTTCGGGGCGTCGATCGCGGGCTCGACGCACGACTACCTGCAGTACCTGCTGCCGGGGATCCTCGCGCAGAGCATCGCGCAGGGGGCCGTCTCGATCGGCGTGAACCTCAACAGCGACCTCGAGAAGGGCATCTTCGACAGGTTCCGGTCGCTCCCGATCCCCCGGTCGGCACCGCTGGTCGGCGCCGTCCTGGGCGACGTGGTGCGTTACGTGATCGTGGCCGTGGTGACGATCGGCTTCGGCTACGTGATGGGGTTCCGGATCGGCACGGACCCGCTCAGCATGCTGGCCGGCTGTGCGCTCGCGGTGCTGTTCGCGCTGAGCCTGAGCTGGGTGTCGGTCTTCGTCGGCATGAAGGCCCGGACCTCCGGGTCGGTGCAGGGGATGATGTTCATGCTGCTGATGCCGCTCAGCTTCGCGTCGAACATCTTCGTGGACCCCACCTCGCTTCCCGGCTGGATGCAGGGATTCGTCGACGCCAACCCGCTGAGCCACCTCGTGGGGGCGATGCGGGCGCTGTTCCTCGGCGGTCCGGCCGGTCCGGACGTGCTGTGGACGCTCGGGTGGTGCGTGGGTCTCGTGGCGGTCTTCCTGCCGCTCGCCATGCGCGCCTACCGCAAGCGGGTCTGAGCACCGGGTCAGGCGTCAGTCCTGCGGGACTCCGGTGAGCAAGGCGGTGAGGCGCTCCAGCGCCTCACCGCTGCTCAGTGCCCGGGCCCGGGCCAGCGCGGCCTCGGCCTCGGGGCCGCGTGGTGCGGCGAGCAGCTTGTCCGCGAGGTCGTCGCCCAGCAGGTACGACAGGTTGACGCCGATCCGGGAGCACACCGCCCACAGCTCACGGCCGCCGTCGACGTCGCCGGAGAGGTTGGCCTGCGTCGCGAGAGCGAACCCCACCAGCGCCAGGGCGGGCACGTCGTGCAGCGGGAGGGCGCGCTCCAGGGCGTCCGCGAGCAGCGCGTCCGTGTCGAGTCCGGCGTGCAGCCGGATGACGGCCGCGACGACCTCGTAGAGCACCTCGGTCTGGCCCATCGTGCCGTGCGTGACCCGCACCGCCCCCAGTGCGCGGTCGGCGTGCGCGACGGCCTCGGGCCAACGGGACTCGTCCGCCGCGATCACCGCGAGCCCGAGCTCGGCGGAAGCGCGCACGTCCGGGTCGGTCGTCGTGGCTGCGGCCGCCTCGAGCGCCGCACGTGCGTCGGGCGCCCCGGCGATGGCCCTGCGGACCTCGAGCATCAGCCGGGCACTGCGGGCGTCCTGGTGCGCGCCGACGAGGTCGAGGTTCTCCGCGGCGCGCCGCAGCCACACCTCGACCGCGGGCGTTCCCGGTCGAGTGGGCAACCTGCTCGCCGCCAGAGCGGTGAATCCCATGCCCCAGCGGTTCCCGGTCTGCTCGAACAGCGTGTACGCCGCGACCGCGTCGTCGAGGCTACGGGCGGGATCCCCGATGTTCTCCCGCAGGGTGGACGACAGCAAGAGTCCGACCGCGCGCAGCGCGGGGTCGGGGTCTGTCAGCAACGGCCCCGGCACCGCGAGGTCGCCGTCTGTGCCCTGCGGCCGCTGGACGGCGCGCACGAGCGACTCGACCGGGTGGGAGAGTGACTGCGCGGCGAGCAGCCGACGAGCGATCCGGGTGTGGAGCGCGAGCAGCCGCATGTCGCCCAGGACCAACCCGTTCACGCCCCCGAGCAGCGCTGCGATCGCGACGTGGTCCGCAACGACCCGGGTGGAGCCGGCGGCGGCGCGACAGGTGTCCCCGGAGACCGCGACCGACCGGACCCGCCGCCGGGCATCGGTGGCGTGCAGCAACGACGTGGCCATGTCCACGGCCTCGCGGTGCAGCCCTCTGATCGTCCATGACGTCATCAGGGCAGCGCCGACCGTCAGGGCGGCGCCCTCGTCGCGGTCGGTGGCCCACCGGACCGCGGCCGCGAACGTCTCCTGCTCGAGGTCGGCGCGACGCAGGGCCTCGACCTGGTCGCGCCCGAAGATCGCCCCCAGCGCGGTCGTGGCCTCGGTGACGGTCCATCCGACGAGCCGGTCGAGCGCCGTCGCCCGCTCCACCGAGGCGCCGAGACGCGCCTCGGCGTACTGCCGGACCGTCTCGAGCATCCGGTAGCGCGCCGGACCGGCGCCGTCCTCCTCGAGCGAGAGCAGCGACTGGTCGACGAGCGCCGCGAGCGCGCGCCGCGGATCGACGCCGGGACGTGCGGCCACCGCCGCTGCGGCGGGCGCGGTGAACGGAGCCGGGAGCACCGACAGGTCGGCGAGCGCACCCTGCTCGGCGGGGCTCAGGAGCTGCCAGCTCCAGTCGACCATCGCCCACAGCCCGGCATGCTGGTCGGGCAGAGCGCGCAGCGCGTCGTCGAGCAGGGCGAACCGGTCGCCGAGCCCGCCGAGCACGTCCGCGAGGGGCATCGACCGCAGCCGGGCGGCCGCGAGCTCGAGCGCGAGGGGGAGATGGTCGAGCCGACGGCACAGCTCCTCCGCGATGGTCTCGTCCCACGCGAGCCCGGGACGCACAGCGGTCGCACGCTCCCGCAGGAGTCGGACGGCGTCGGCCTGCCCGAGCGCGGGCAGCGGGTGGACGGACTCCCCGGCGACACCCAGCGGCGCCCGGCTCGTGGCCAGCACCCGCAGGCCGGGGCCTGCCGCCGCGAGCAGGGCGGCCACCGCCGTGGCGACCCCGCTGAGGACCTGCTCGCAGTTGTCCACGACGAGCAGCCCGTCGAGCGTCGACGCGGCGGTGCGCAGCCGCTCCTCGGGGCTCAGCAGCCGTCGGGTCGTCGGGCGGTCGATGTCCGCGACCGACTCGGCCACGCCCAGGGCGTTGAGCAGCGTGGGCAGCACCTGGGCGTCCGAGCGCACCCCGGCCAGCTCGACCGCGCGCACCACCGTGCCGCGCTCGGCCGCACGTCGGGTGACCTCGATCGCGAGCCGGGTCTTGCCGGTGCCGCCGGTCGCGACGACGGTGACCAGCGGATGGCGCTCGAGCGCCCGCTCGACGGCATGCACGTCCTGGTCGCGGCCGACGAGCGGGGTCGTGGTCCGGCGCCACGGTCCGGCCGGGGTCGGGGCCGGTGCCGGTGCGACCGCGGGGGACGGCGCGGGCTGCGCGGGGCTGAGCTCGCCGCGCAGCAGCGCCACGTGCGCGGCCGCGACGACGGGGGACGGGTCGGCGCCGTACTGCTCGGCGAGGTCGTGCCGGAGCCGTTCGACCACGTCCAGCGCCTCGGCCTCCCGCCCCTGGGCAGCGAGCCCGCGGACGAGCAGTGCGACGAGCGGTTCGTCGGGCGGGGTGCCCAGGGCGAGGTGGCGGAGCGTCGTGAGCCCGCTGGGTGCGTCGCCCGCGGCGAGCTCGGCCTCGGTCAGTGCTGCCATCACCTGGGCGTGCAGCCGCCGGTGCTCGGGTCGGGTGTCCGGCCCGAAGTGCGCCGCGGCGGCCACGAGCTCCGGCACGGCCTCGGCCGCGAAGCCGGTGTGCGGTGCGGCCTGCACCCGGGCCAGCAGATCGTGCACCTCGTGCAGGTCGACGTGGGCCCCGTCGAACGCCGCGCGGTACCCGGCGGGTCCAGCGACGACCACCAGACCGAGCCGACGGGTGCGGCTCGCGAGCGCCTGCAGGGCACCCGCCGGGTCCGCCGGTGGGGAGCCGTCCCAGACGGCGTCGGTGAGCGCCGCCGTGCTGACCGGGCGCCCTCGCGCCTCGACGAGAGCGCGCACGAACGCCTCGACCCGCGTGCCGGGGACCGGCCTGCCGTCGATCGTGAGCTCGCCCAGCGCGCTGATCAGCACAGCGGACAGTATCCACCGTGCGTCCGGGGGTCCGTTCGGGTGATGTCGCGCACAGGTGCGCCGGACACGCCGGGGGCTGCCTGCTGCGGCGCGCGGGACGAACCGGACGACGGCCTGTGGAGGAGGTTGTGGAGGGCGCTGTGAGGGTGTCTGTGGACGGCTGAGAAGGTGCAGGTCGGGGGCCGTGTCAGACCCCCGGACTACCCTGGAGTTGTCCACAGGGGTGAAGAACGACACGCGTGTAAGCACAACCGCTAGTGGTGCAGGCAATCACTGACCACTAGGTGTAGTGTCGAACACCTCGCCGCGGGCAGTCCGCGGGTTTCTGAACGTGGGGGAGCCACGATGTCGATCACGGTCTACAGCAAGCCGTCGTGCGTGCAGTGCACCGCCACTTACCGTGCGCTGGACAAGGCCGGTTTCGCGTACGAGATCGTGGACATCAGCCAGGACTCCGCCGCCCGCGACTACGTCGTGTCGCTCGGCCACATGCAGGCGCCCGTCGTGGTCGCCGACGGCGAGCACTGGTCGGGCTACCGCCCCGACCAGATCAAGGCTCTTGTCGAGCGTGCCGCCGTCGCGGTCTGACGGCCGCGCGGCCCTCGGGGCGCACCGCTCGACCTGACCGACCCGAGGCGAGGGAGCCGCACCATGAGCTCACTGGTCTACTTCTCCAGCGCATCGGAGAACACCCACCGGTTCGTCGAGCGTCTCGGACTCCCGGCGCAGCGCATCCCGCTGACGCCCAAGCAGCCCTTCCTGCACGTGCGTGAACCGTACGTGCTCGTGGTCCCCACCTACGGCGGGGGCAACGAGGGCGGTGCAGTACCCCGGCAGGTGGTCAAGTTCCTCAACGACGAGGGCAACCGCTCGCTCATCCGTGGCGTCATCGCCGCGGGGAACACGAACTTCGGCGAGGCGTACTGCATCGCGGGGGACATCATCGCGGCCAAGTGCCACGTCCCCTACCTGTACGGCTTCGAGCTCCTGGGAACGACTGAGGACGTCATCCGCGTCCGCGAAGGGTTGGGAAGATTTTGGCGACGACAGTCACAGATTCCGGCGTAGAGGCGGGGCTCGACTACCACGCGCTCAACGCCATGCTGAATCTCTACGGCCCGAACGGCGAGATCCAGTTCGACAAGGACCGTGAAGCCGCGCGGCAGTACTTCCTGCAGCACGTCAACCAGAACACCGTCTTCTTCCACGACCTCGCGGAGAAGCTCGAGTACCTGGTCGAGAACAAGTACTACGAGCCCGAGGTGCTGGCGCAGTACGACGCCGCGTTCGTCAAGAGCCTCTTCGAGCACGCGTACTCCAAGAAGTTCCGCTTCCAGTCGTTCCTGGGCGCGTTCAAGTACTACACGTCGTACACGCTCAAGACGTTCGACGGGAAGCGGTACCTCGAGCGCTTCGAGGACCGCGTCTGCATGGTCGCGCTCACCCTCGCGGCCGGCGACGAGGCCTTCGCGACGCAGATGGTCGACGAGATCATCTCGGGCCGGTTCCAGCCGGCGACCCCCACGTTCCTCAACTCGGGCAAGGCGCAGCGCGGCGAGGCCGTCTCGTGCTTCCTGCTCCGCATCGAGGACAACATGGAGTCGATCGCCCGCGGCATCAACTCCTCGCTGCAGCTGTCCAAGCGCGGCGGCGGCGTGGCGCTCCTGCTCAGCAACATCCGTGAGCACGGCGCGCCCATCAAGCACATCGAGAACCAGTCGTCGGGCGTCATCCCCGTCATGAAGCTGCTCGAGGACTCGTTCTCGTACGCCAACCAGCTCGGGGCGCGCCAGGGTGCGGGGGCCGTGTACCTGCACGCCCACCACCCCGACATCATGCGGTTCCTCGACACCAAGCGGGAGAACGCGGACGAGAAGATCCGCATCAAGACCCTCTCGCTCGGCGTGGTGATCCCGGACATCACGTTCGAGCTCGCCAAGAAGAACGAGCCGATGTACCTGTTCTCGCCGTACGACGTCGAGCGCGTCTACGGCGTGCCGTTCGCGGACATCTCGGTCTCCGAGAAGTACCACGAGATGGTCGAGGACAAGCGGATCCGCAAGACCAAGATCAACGCCCGCGAGTTCTTCCAGACCCTCGCCGAGCTGCAGTTCGAGTCGGGCTACCCGTACATCATGTTCGAGGACACGGTGAACAAGGCGAACCCGATCAAGGGTCGCATCACCCACTCGAACCTCTGCTCGGAGATCCTGCAGGTCTCGACGCCGTCGACGTACAACGACGACCTGTCGTACGACCACGTCGGCCGCGACATCTCGTGCAACCTCGGCTCGATGAACATCGCCCTCGCGATGGACTCGCCCGACTTCGGCCAGACGGTCGAGACGGCGATCCGTGCGCTGACGGCCGTCTCGGACCAGACCGCCATCGAGTCGGTGCCGTCGGTCAAGCGCGGCAACGACGGCGGCCACGCGATCGGGCTCGGGCAGATGAACCTGCACGGGTACCTGGCGCGCGAGCGGGTGTTCTACGGGTCGGAGGAAGGCCTCGACTTCACGAACATCTACTTCTACACGGTCGCGTACCACGCGATCCGGGCCTCGAACCGGCTCGCGATCGAGCGGGGCCGGGCGTTCGACGGCTTCGCGGACTCGACCTACGCGAGCGGCGCGTACTTCGACAAGTACCTGACCGGCACGTGGGAGCCCAAGACGGCCCGCGTCCGTGAGCTGTTCGAGACGTCGGGCGTGCACATCCCCACGCAGGACGACTGGCGCGCGCTGGCCGCCTCGGTGCGCGAGCACGGGCTGTACAACCAGAACCTGCAGGCCGTGCCGCCCACCGGGTCGATCTCGTACATCAACCACTCGACGTCCTCGATCCACCCCGTCGCGTCGAAGATCGAGATCCGCAAGGAAGGCAAGATCGGGCGCGTCTACTACCCGGCGCCGTTCCTCACGAACGACAACCTGGAGTACTACCAGGACGCGTACGAGATCGGCTACGAGAAGATCATCGACACGTACGCCGAGGCCACGCAGCACGTGGACCAGGGCCTGTCGCTGACGCTGTTCTTCAAGGACACCGCCACGACGCGTGACATCAACAAGGCCCAGATCTACGCCTGGCGCAAGGGCATCAAGACGCTGTACTACATCCGTCTGCGGCAGATGGCCCTCGAGGGCACCGAGGTCGAGGGCTGCGTCTCGTGCATGCTGTGACCGGTCCCGCGCAGGCGTCGACGAACACGATGGAGCTGTCATGAGTGAGAAGCTGAAGCTGGTCAGCCGGGTCTCGGCGATCAACTGGAACCGCCTCGACGACGACAAGGACGCCGAGGTCTGGGACCGTCTCGTCGGGAACTTCTGGCTGCCCGAGAAGGTGCCGGTGTCCAACGACATCCAGTCGTGGGCCACGCTGAACCCGCAGGAGCAGGAGCTCACGATGCGGGTCTTCACCGGCCTGACGCTGCTGGACACCATCCAGGGCACCGTCGGCGCCGTCTCGCTGATCCCCGACGCGATCACGCCGCACGAGGAGGCGGTGTACACCAACATCGCGTTCATGGAGTCGGTGCACGCCAAGTCGTACTCGTCGATCTTCTCGACGCTGTGCTCGACCCGGGAGATCGACGACGCGTTCCGCTGGTCGGAGGAGAACCCGAACCTGCAGCGCAAGGCCGAGATCGTCATGGAGTACTACCGCGGCGACTCCCCGCTCAAGCGCAAGGTCGCCTCGACGCTGCTCGAGTCGTTCCTGTTCTACTCGGGCTTCTACCTGCCCATGTACTGGTCGAGCCGGGCCAAGCTCACCAACACGGCCGACCTGATCCGCCTGATCATCCGTGACGAGGCCGTGCACGGGTACTACATCGGCTACAAGTTCCAGAAGGGCCTCGAGAAGCTCACGGCGGCCGAGAAGCAGGAGATGAAGGACTACACCTTCGAACTCCTCTTCGAGCTGTACGACAACGAGGTCGAGTACACGCAGGACCTCTACGACGGCGTCGGCCTGACCGAGGACGTCAAGAAGTTCCTGCGCTACAACGCCAACAAGGCCCTGATGAACCTCGGCTACGAGGGCCTGTTCCCGCGTGACGAGACGGACGTGAACCCCGCGATCCTCTCCGCCCTGTCGCCCAACGCGGACGAGAACCACGACTTCTTCTCCGGGTCGGGCTCGTCCTACGTGATCGGCAAGGCCGTCAACACCGAGGACGAGGACTGGGAGTTCTGACCCCAGCCAGCCGCACATGACGCCGTCGACCTCCTGAGGTCGGCGGCGTCGTGCGTGGGGGCCCACACGCAGGCCGATTGAACGGGAGCTGGCCTCGCGATGCTCGCCGTCGCCGTGGGCTGGGTCGACCGCCGCGACGTCAGCTGACGACCTCGGCCGCTGCGGTCAGTTGTCGGTGTCGAACCGGTGGTCACCGAATGCGATGTCGGCGTAGTGGCGCACCAGGTCGGCGGCGACGGGGACGAGCTCGCGTTCGCCGGGGACGAGGTTGACGTCGCGCGAGCGGTAGCGGGCGGCCGCCGCGAGCTGGGGACGCGGGTCGACGTGGGCGGCGGCAAGGAAGGCCACGAGCAGGGCGCGT
The DNA here is from genome assembly GCF_044392165.1 of Cellulomonas sp. P22. Taxonomy (NCBI): domain Bacteria; kingdom Bacillati; phylum Actinomycetota; class Actinomycetes; order Micrococcales; family Cellulomonadaceae; genus Cellulomonas; species Cellulomonas sp. P22. The sequence goes on along the minus strand of NZ_JBISBW010000007.1, from coordinate 221,723 downwards.
GCTGCCTGCGAGTAGACGCCTCCCGCGTCGACAGCGACCTCCGCGATGATGATCGACGTCATCGCGATGTCGAGGGCCGCCGGCCCGGTCGTCGCGTTGGCCCAGTCGACGAGGGTGGGTCCGTGGGCTTCCGTGAGGATGATGTTCGCCGGGTTCAGGTCGAGGTGCACCACGGTCTCCGTGGCCGGCACGTCGGTCAGCAGCGGGGGAGCCAACGGCGCGCGCGTCCCCGACGGGCCGGCGGCCAGCGGGTCAGGCACCGGGACGAGCGGGGCCGGGATGGCGTGCAGCCGGGTGTGCAGGTCGGCGAGGACCTGCGCGCCGTCCGCGAGCGAGACCTCCTCCGCGGCGAGCGCCTGCAGCAGCGTGGGGCCGTGCAGCCGTTCCATCTCGAGGTCGGGGCCGTCGGCCCGGTAGGTCGCCGGGGCAGGGAACCCGTGGTCGTGGACGTGCCGCATCAGGAGCACCTCGTGCATCGCGCTGCGCCCGGAGCGGTAGCGGCGCAGCACGCGCTCCTCGTCGAGGGCGTACACGTCGGCGTCTCGACCGGCCGCCAGCACGGGTCCCGGCGCCTCGGAAGTGAGGTGCGGGACGGCGTCTGGGGCGATTCCGGCGGAGCTCATACCTCGACGGTAGACGCGTCCAGGTGAATTGTCCCGCGCAAGGTCTTGACCAGCCGATGACCTCGGGCGTGACAGCGCGGTCCGATCGCGGTCCGATCTTTGCTCGGTCCCATGGACGGGGGGACACCGCGGCGCTACCTTGGGAGCGATCGTCCGGCGTGCCGGAGTGACGCGCCTCGATCGTTCGGCGGCACGCGCCGACACCGTCCGACGCACCGGAGGTCGCAGTGAGCACACTGATGGAGATGCCCCAGGTCAGCTCGTGCACGGTCGCGGGCTGCTCGTACAACCACGACGGCTGTCACGCGGGGGCGGTGACGATCACCGGCGCGGGCGACGACGCCCAGTGCGCCACGTTCATCCCGCTCGACCGCAAGGGCGGGCTCGACCGTGTGATCTCGCACGTCGGGGCCTGCCAGCGCTTCGACTGCACGCACAACACCGACCTCGAGTGCGGCGCCGCGGCGGTCCGCATCGGCGCGGGGCACGACCTGGCCGACTGCCTGACGTACGCGCCCGCCGCTCACTGAAGCACCGACCTGACCTGCCCGACGGGTGCCGCCGGGAGGTCAGTCAGCGCGCCAGGTCGACGAGCAGCTGGACGGCGTCCTCGTGCTCGACCGGTAGCCGCACCCAGCGGGCTCGCGGTGGGTGCTGCAGCAGATCTGCCACCTCGAGCCGGCGTGCCGTCCGGGCCACGTGCGCGAGCGTCAGCGCGAGGACGTCGTCGGCGCGGTGCGGTGCGTCGTCGAGCTCTGCGCGCGGGACCAGCACCGCGAAGACGTCGGCCCCGATGGACGCGACCGGATGGCCGTCGTCGAACGCGTCCCGGAGCGCCGCGCCGGTCGCGGCAGCACGCGCCGCCCGGGCCCAGGGCGACTGCTCGGCGGCCGAGGCGTCGACCAGCAGCAGCACGTGGGTGTCGGGCACCGGCGTCGCGGTGCGGGCGGACAGGCCGTAGGTCTCCCGGAGCCGCGTCGCCAGGTAGTCGCGGGTCGGCAGTCCTGAGGTCGGGTCGACGCACCCGCCGGGAGCGGTCCCACCGGACTGCGCGTCCGACCACGCCTCGCACAGCGACCGCACCACCGGCACGGGAGGGTCGCCGCGCCCGACCAGGCGGTACAGGCACGCGAGGTCGTCGATCGTCTCCGAGATCCCGACGCCTGCACCGCCGCGGGCCGCACCGAGCCGTCCGGTGGCGGCCTCGGCGTCCTGCTGGGCGATCACCACCCCGATCACGTCGTCGACCGCCGGGTGGTACCAGTCCGAGGCGCGCAACCACACCGAACCGACGCTCTGCTCACGCCACCGCTCGCGCAGCGCGGAGGTCGAGGCGGTAGCCCCGTCGCCCGGCCCGGTGTCCGTCACACCTCGTGAGAGCGCCCACCTGGGCGTCCATGACGCGAGACTCGGCACCTTTCTCCGCTGCGGCTATCACGGTGATACGTCCGTCTATGCCATCCTGGCCCCGGAGCCGGGCTCACGCGCAGCTCATCACGGGGGCAACGGCGCCCTCGTCGGCACTCCGACGCGGGGCGGGAGGATCAACGGTGGGCGCAGCGAGCTCCGAGGCTCCGCTCCTCGGCGACGCCGAGCTCATCACCGCTGCCCGCGGCGGGGACGCCGACGCGTACGGCGTGCTGTACGAACGCCACGCGGGTGCCACGTGGGCGGTCGCCCGGCAGTACACGAACTCTGCCGCCGACGCCGAGGACGTGGTGGCCGAGGCCTTCACCAAGGTCTTCGCGGTCCTCAGGTCCGGCGGTGGACCCGATGTCGCGTTCCGCGCCTACATCTTCACCACGGCCCGCCGCCTGGGCATGCAGCGTGTGCAGGGCGCACGCCGCGTCGAGGCCACCGACGACCTGACCGTGCTCGAGGTGGCGCTCGACCCCGAGCTGTCGACCGAGTCACCGGCGCTCGCGGACTTCGAACGTGGCGTCGTGGCGCAGGCCTACCGCACGCTCCCCGAACGCTGGCAGGCGGTCCTCTGGTACACCGAGGTCGAGGCCATGCCCCCCGCGCAGATCGGGCCGCTGCTGGGCCTGTCGGCGAACGGGGTGGCCGCGCTGGCCTACCGGGCCCGTGAGGGTCTGCGGCAGGCGTACCTGCAGCAGCACCTTCAGGAGCCGATCTCCTCGGGCTGCCGGACCATCGCCGGGAAGCTCGGTGCGTACGTGCGCGACGGGCTGGCTGCACGCGAGACCGCGCAGGTCGAGCAGCACCTCGAGAGCTGCGGCGACTGCCGCGCCCTGCTGCTCGAGCTGGGCGACGTCAACCACGGCATGCGGGCCGTGATCGCACCGCTCGTGCTCGGGGTGCTGGGCGTGGGCGCGCTCGCGCAGCCGCTGCCGGTGGGTGGCGGGATCGCGGCGGGCGCCGCGGCGCTGGGCGGAGGCGCGGCCGGGGTCGTGTCGTCGGCCGCGGGGGTGGCGTCGGGGGGTGCTTCGGCGGGCGCTTCGGCGGGTGTCGCGACGTCGGCGACCGGGGCCGTCTCGTCGAGCGCCGTCGCCTCGACGGGCGCGGGTGCGGTCGTCGCGGGGGCCGGTGCCGGCGCGACCACGGCTGCCACCGGTGTCGTCGCGGCGAGCGCCGGAGGAATCGCCGCGCTGCTCGGATCGGCGCCGCTCGCCGTGGTGGGGATCGCGGCGGCGGCCCTGGTCGCGGTCGCCGGCGTCGCGGTCGCGGGCGTGCTCGGGGTGTTCTCCGGCGGCGGGCCCGACGAGGCGTCCGACATCTCGTCGATCGTGGAGGCCACGGCCACCGCCACGCCCGACGTCTCGACCAGCCCGATGCCGACCCCGAGCGCCAGCACCGAGTCGGCGACCCCGACACCCACGGTGTCGCAGGCCCCCCAGACCGCCACGCCGACAGCGACACCTTCGGTGCGACCGTCCGTGGCGCCGGCCGCGGTCGCGGAACCCGCACCGACACCGACGGCCACACCCACCGCGACACCCGAGCCGACGGTCAGCCCGCAGCCGGCCCCGAGCCCCAGCGCCGACCCGACCACCCCGCCGACCCGCGCGCCCGCGCGCCTCTCGCTGCAGGACGACAGCGGCCCCGTGGTCCTCGTCGCGGACGGCGAGGTCCAGTCGGTCGGTGTCGACATCACGAACCTGGGTGAGGTCGATGCGACGGGACTGGTCGCTGTCGTCACGCTGCCTGCCGGCACCGAGGTGGCGGGCACCCCGGCGCAGCTCGTCGCAGCCCGCACGGCCGCGGTGCTCCCGGCTGGCCCCGGGCGGTTCGCCGCGGTGGGCGCGGGCGGTGCGTGGGTGTGCGTCGGCGAGGAGGGCGCGACGTCCGCCACCTGCAGCCTCACCCGCCTCGACGCCGGCGCGACAGCGACGCTGAGTCTGCCCGTGGTGGTGGACGAGGAGGCGTCGGGGTCGGACGACGGGTACGTCGGCATCACGGTCTCGGGCGACGGGCTCGCCCCGCAGCAGCTGCGGGCCGAGATCCGGGTGCAGCGTCAGGCGCGGCTCGACGTGAGCGCGCCGGTCGACCGGATCGACCTCGTCGAGGGGCAGCAGGGCGAGGTGCAGGTCCGCGTCGCCAACTCGGGCGACGTCGCGGCACGGTCCGTCCGTGTCGTGCTGACCCGACCCGAGGGCACGGTGTGGGCCGACGACGCGGTGTGGGCCGACGACCCGGTCGAGGGCGACGGGTGGGCGTGCGAGGTCGCGGAGAGCACGGCGACGTGCACCCGCGCCACGATCCCCGCCGGTGGCACCGCGGACCTCGTGCTGCGGCTGCGCGCCGCGGCGGGCGTCCACCCGGGGCCGCTCGCCTCGGGCGTGCGGGTCGAGGCGACAGCGGCGTCCACCCGGGCCGGTGGGTTGGACGTGCCGGTCGACGTGCGTGGCTCCCGGCTCGCGTTCGGCGACGCACCCGTGGTGCAGCTCGTCGAGGGGCGCACGGGTCGCGTGGCGTTCACCGTCACGAGCTCGGGCAACCACCCCGCCGACGCGGTGACCGCGCTGGTGAGCCTGCCCGCGCACGTCCGCGCCGAGCTCGGGGGGACGAGCGGAAGCACCACCGGCTGCACCGCCGTCAGCCCGCGCCTGGTGAGCTGCGACCTCGGGACGCTCGACCCCGGCGCGGTCGTGCCCGTCGTGGTCGGGGCGCGCGCGCTCGGTGCCGGATCGGGCGACGTCGTCGTGACCGTCAGCGGCGGGACCGGCGACCCCGTGACGGGACGTGCACCTGCCAAGGTCGCCTCGGGCGGTCTCTCACCGCGGTTCGTGAGCGAGGCCGGGTGGGCCGTGACGCAGGTCGGTGCACCCCTGTTGACCTGCACCGACGGTGTGAACTGCACGCGGGCGCTCGCGGGCACGGCGTCGCTCGACAACAACGGCCACGTCATGCGGCCCCTCAACGCCGCGGGCGGTGCGTACGTCTCGTCGAGCACGCAGCTCGACGCGCCCGCGGACCGCGAGATCGCGTTCGCCGGCCTCTACTGGTCGGCGAACCGCGGGTCGGGCGACGTGTTCCGGGGCGACCTGGAGTGCGTGCGGCTGCGCGCACCGGGCGAGAAGACCTACACCGACGTCGAGGGCGAGGTCCTCGCCGAGGTCACCGACGACTCGGGACGCACGTACTACCAGTCGTTCGCCGACGTCACCGACCAGGTGCGGGCCGGGGGAGCCGGGACGTGGGCGCTCGCCGACGCCGCGGTCGCCGCGACCCGCCGCGACCCGGTGCCCACGTACTACGCGGGGTGGGCTCTCGTGGTCGTCTACGCCGAGGTCGGCACGGGGACCGCCACCGTGTACGACGGCGGCGCCTGGGTGGGGTCGCGTCCGTCCGACGCGCCGAGCTTCACGTTCGCCGCCGAGGTGGGCGCGACCGCACGCATCGGGGTCGTCGCGTGGGAAGGTGACCGGGGGACCACCGGCGACCAGCTCCGGCTCAACGGGACGGCCCTGACGTGGCGGTCGAGCGGCGCCGGCCCGGGCCTCACGAGTGCCGCGAACAACGCATTCGACTCGACCGCGACGGGGTGGAGCCAACCCAACTCGCTCGGCGTCGACGTCAAGGCCTTCGGTGACACCGTCCTGACGACGCCGCTGAGCACCCTCACCCCGACGACCACGGGCGACCAGTACCTCATCGGTGCGGTCACGGTGCAGACCCGGTAGGTGGTCCCGGTCGCTCCCGGCGTCAGTCCTCGAGCTCGGTGACGGCCGCGACGGCCGCCTCGATCGGGACGTCGCCAGTGGTCAGCTCGAGGATCAGGCCTGAGGCCCGCGGCTCGTGCAGCAGCACCACGATCACCGCCGCCACGTCGTCACGCGACACCGGACCGGGCGGCACCTCGGCGTCGAGCCGCACCCGGCCCGTGCCCGGATCGTCGGTCAGCACACCCGGTCGCAGGATCGTCCAGTCGAGCTCCTGGCCGCGCAGGTAGTTCTCGCTCGCGGTCTTCGCGCGCAGGTAGGCGGCGAACGCGTCGTCGGTGCCGGGCGCCGGTTCCTTGCCCGCCCCCATCGACGACACGAGGACGTACCGGGGGATGCTCGCGGTGGTCGCGGCGTCGGCGAGCGCCGCGGCTGCGGCCCGGTCGACGGTGTCCTTCCGCGCGGGTCCGCTGCCCGGCCCGGCGCCCGCGGCGAACACCACGGCGTCAGCCCCGGCGACGACGCCCGCGAGCGACTCCGGGTCGATCTGCTCCAGGTCGACGAGCACGGCTCCGGCGCCGTCGGCGGTCACGTCGGGCACGTGCTCGGGGTTGCGGACGATCGCGACCGGGGTGTCCCCGTTGGCCACCAGGAGCCGGGACAGCCGACGGGCCACCTGGCCGTGGCCCCCTGCGATGACGATGCGCATGATGCCCACGTTAGGACCGATGTGCCCGGTCCGCGCGCGCGAAGGGTCCCCCTCCGAGCGGCGGATTATGAGTCCGTCGATGGATCGGGCTGCTGGGCATCGGCCCGCAGGTGCGGGGGTGGGGTGCGCTGCCGAGCCCGCGGGGTCCCCCAGACCGGTGGGGCCCGGCAGCGCGCGTCCTCAGCGGGCGTCCCCCGAGCCGCCGAGGACGGTCCGGGGCGCCTCGAGGAGGCGCAGGTGCGTGAGCCGGTGCCGCAGGCTCTGCACGTCGTCCGACCCTGTGCCCGAAGGGACGAGCGACAGGGCGGTGAAGGTTTCGGCCGTGGGCAGCAGCTCACGAGCCAGGTCGCGCAGGGCCTCGGCGATCTCGGCCAGGTCTCCTGGCGTACCCGCCTGAACTGCGGGAACGGTGCCGGGTGCGTCCTGGTCGTCGGACAGGCCGACGTAGAGGACGAAGCCGGTGCGAGGGCGCGGGACGGGCGGGAAGCTCTCGGTGGGGAGGGGCATGCAAACCTCCGGGGTGCGGGTCCGCCCCGCGCGGGGGCGGCGTGTGTGGTCGGTGGACTGAAGCGGCGTCAGGACCGACAGCACGTGGCACGCAGGTGCGCGACGTCAAGCGCCCGGGGGGCGTCGAGGGAGCGCAGCGCGGAGGTCACGACTTGATCGTGTCAGGTCGTGAGGCTCCACCCAAGAGGTGATGCCCGAGATCTCACCGTGTGAGAACCGGGTGGGGCGTCGGGCGACGCCCCGGGGCGTCTCAGACGACGCCGTACAGACGGTCGCCCGCGTCGCCCAGGCCCGGGACGATGTACGCGTTCTCGTCGAGACGCTCGTCGACCGAGGCCACGACCACCTTGACGTCGCCCCGGTCGCCGATGGCCGCCTCGAGGACCTTGAGGCCCTCGGGTGCGGCGAGCAGGCAGACGGCGGTCACGTCACGCGCACCGCGGGCGAACAGGAAGTCGATCGCGGCGACGAGCGTGCCGCCGGTCGCGAGCATCGGGTCCAGCAGGAAGCACTGGCGGCCCGACAGGTCCTCGGGCAGGCGGTTGGCGTACGTGACGGCCTCGAGGGTCGTCTCGTCGCGCTGCATGCCCAGGAAGCCGACCTCGGCGGTCGGCAGCAGGCGGGTCATGCCCTCGAGCATGCCGAGACCGGCGCGCAGGATCGGCACCACGAGCGGGCGCGGGTCAGCGAGCTTGGTGCCGGTCGTCTGCGCGACGGGCGTCTGCACGACGTGCGGCTCGGTGTGGACCTCACGCGTCGCCTCGTAGGCAAGCAGGGTCACGAGCTCGTCGACGAGCAGTCGGAACGTCGGGGACGCGGTCCGCTCGTCGCGAAGGACGGTGAGCTTGTGGGCGACCAGCGGGTGGTCGGCGACGTGCAGGCGCATGGCCCACAGGCTACCGCCAGTCCCACAGGATGGACGCCGCCGTCAGGCCCGGATGCGAGGATGACCAGCATGCCTGGCCTGCCACGTGACGCACGAGACATGGGGTACGCCCTCGACGAGGCCCGTGCGGCGCTCGCGACGGGCGACGTCCCGGTCGGTGCGGTCGTCGTCGGGCCGGACGGGGAGGTCGTCGGGCGCGGGCGCAACCGACGCGAGGAGACGGGCGACCCGACCGCGCACGCCGAGGTGCTCGCGCTGCGCGACGCGTCCGAGCGGCTCGGGCGGTGGCGGCTCGACGACTGCACGCTCGTGGTGACCCTCGAGCCGTGCCTCATGTGCGCCGGGGCGAGCGTCCTCGCGCGCATCCCTCGGCTCGTGCTCGGCGCGTGGGACCCGAAGGCCGGCGCGTGCGGCTCGCAGTGGGACGTGGTCCGCGACCGCCGCCTCAACCACCGCATCGAGGTCATCGGCGGCATCCGCGAGAACGAGTCCGCCGACCTCCTCCGCACCTTCTTCACCCCCCACCGCTGATCGCCGAGATAGAGCCCGCGCGCCGAGATAGAGCGCTGCGCGGCTCTACCTCGGCGCGGCGGCTCTATCTCGGCGGGAGTGGGGTCGGGAGTGGGGTCGGGGGTTGGGTCGGGGTGGGGAGATGGGTCGCGAGGGACTGGAGGGTGGGGGTGGTGCCGGCGTCGAGGGTGAGGGTGGCCAGGTCGTCGCCGCGGGTGGGGCCCTGGTTGACGATGACGACGGGCAGCCCGGTGCGCGCGGCGTGGCGGACGAATCGCAGGCCCGACATCACCGTGAGCGACGACCCCGCGACCAGCAGCGCCTGCGCGCCGTCGACCAGCGCGAACGCCCGCGCGACCCGCTCCTTCGGCACGTTCTCCCCGAAGTAGACGATGTCCGGCTTGAGCATCCCGCCGCACTCCGCCGGGCCGCCGTCAGGATCCGGGGCCCAGCACGACGCGACCCGGAAGTGCGACGTCCGCTCGATCACCGCATCCGCGTCGGGCGCGATCTCGATGTCCGCGACCGCGCCCACCGACTCCACGAAGCCCGGGTTCAGCGCGTCGAGCCGCTCCGCGAGGACCGCCCGCGGGTACACCGTGCTGCACCGCAGGCACAGCACCCGGTCGTAGCGACCGTGCAGGTCGATCACCTCACGCGAACCCGCAGCCTGGTGCAGCAGGTCCACGTTCTGCGTGATCACCCCGCGCACCACCCCACGCCGCTCGAGAGCCGCCAGCGCCCGATGCCCGTCGTTCGGCTCGGTGCGGCCGACATGCCGCCAGCCCACGTGGTTGCGCGCCCAGTAGTGCCGGCGGAACGCCTCGTCGCCCACGAACTGCTGGTACGTCATCGGGGTGCGCGGCGGGGAGTCCGGGCCGCGGTAGTCGGGGATGCCTGAGTCCGTCGAGACGCCCGCACCCGTCAGCACCGCGAGCCGGCGGCCGCGCAGCACGTCGAGCGCGTCGTCGAGAGTCCCCGCACCGGGGCGGGGGAGGAGTGCCGAGGTGGTCATCGGCCCACGGTACGACGGCACGCTGGAGGCCGTCCGGACGGGGCCGTCGCCCAGGTCAGGCGGGGTCTCGGCGGCCCGATTACGAAGCATGGCCTCCGACCAGGTACCCTTCTCGGCGAGGTAGCGTGTCCGAGCGGCCTAAGGAGCACGCCTCGAAAGCGTGTGTGGGTGAAAGTCCACCGTGGGTTCAAATCCCACCGCTACCGCCACCGGTTCTGACTCGGATCAGAGCCACGAAGTGACAGAACCCCTCGTCGGGTGCCGTGAGGCGCTTCGGCGGGGGGTTGCGTCATATCGGGGTGTCCGCGCAGGTAGACCGTGCAGGTGTCGCACGGCACGGGGCCCCCTAGCAGTGCCCTGTCCAGGAGCCGCCTGCGGCGTCGGTAGGCTCCAGGCCGTGATCACAGGCGAGTTGAAGAGCAAGGTCGACCGCGTCTGGGACGCCTTCTGGTCCGGCGGGATCTCCAACCCGCTGGAGGTCATCGAGCAGATCACCTACCTGCTGTTCATCCGCCGCCTCGACGACCTGCAGCTCGCCGAGGAGAACAAGGCCAACCGCCTCGGCACCCCGGTCGCACAGCGGTTCTTCCCCGAGGGTGACGCACCGACCGGCGCGCCGTACGCGCACCTGCGCTGGTCGTACTTCAAGAACCAGGCGCCGCAGACGGCGTTCGACCTCGTCGACAAGCACGTCTTCCCGTTCCTGCGCACGCTGGGCGGGGACGACTCGACGTATGCCGCGCACATGGAGGGCGCGCGCCTGACCATCCCGTCGCCTGGCCTCCTCGCCAAGGTTGTCGACCTGCTCAGCGACGTGCCGATGAACCGCCGCGACACCAACGGCGACCTGTACGAGTACATGCTCGGCAAGCTTGCGGCGTCCGGGCAGAATGGCCAGTTCCGGACTCCGCGGCACATCATCGAGCTGATGGTGCAGCTCATGGCGCCCTCGCCGCAGGACGACATCTGCGACCCCGCGTGCGGCACAGCAGGCTTCCTCATGGCCGCGAGCGAGTACGTGCGCGAGCACCACCCGGCCGTGCTGACCGACGGAGCTCAACGTAGCCGGTACCACTCGTCGATGTTCCACGGGTATGACTTCGACCGGACGATGCTGCGCATCGGGAGCATGAACATGCTCATGCACGGCGTCGAGAAGCCGGACATCCGCTACCGCGACTCCCTTTCGGAGGCAGCCGGCGGCGACGAGGGCAAGTACTCCCTGATTCTTGCCAACCCGCCGTTCGCGGGCTCGCTCGACTACGAGGCCGTGAGCAAGGACCTGCTCAAGGTCGTCAAGACCAAGAAGACTGAGCTGCTGTTCCTCGCCCTGTTCCTGCGGTTGCTGCAGCCGGGCGGACAGGCGGCGGTGATCGTGCCTGACGGCGTGCTGTTCGGCTCTTCGATGGCGCACAAGGCGCTGCGCAAGACGCTCGTCGAGGACCAGAAGCTCGACGCCGTGATCAAGCTGCCCTCGGGGGTGTTCAGGCCGTACTCCGGGGTCTCGACGGCAATCCTCATCTTCACGCGCACCGACTCCGGCGGCACCGACGACGTGTGGTTCTACGACGTGCAGGCCGACGGGTTCTCGCTGGACGACAAGCGCAACCCTGTCGAGGCAAACGACCTGCCGGACGTGTTGACCAGGTGGTCAGGGCGCACCACGACGGAACGCGACCGTGGTCGCACCGAACGGTCGTTCGTGGTTTCCAAGGCTGACATCGCGGCCCAGGGGTACGACTTGTCGCTCAACCGGTACAAGGAACTCGTTCACGCGGATGCGGAGCACCGGTTTCCGGCGGAGATCATTGCGGACATCAAGGTGCTCCACGATGAGATCGCCAAGGGTGTTGCCGAACTTGAGACGATGCTCGGATGATCCCCTGTGTGCCGCTGGGGGAGCTCTGCGACATCGTGGTCGGTCGGACTCCTGCTCGGGCCAATCCCGCGTATTGGGGACCTGGCGAGCCATGGCTCTCGATCACCGACATGAACCAGGGGTCCGACATTGCGACTACAAGGGAGCAAATTACCGCAACGGGTGCCGCTAAGGGGAAGCGTGTATTTCCAGGAACGGTTCTATTGAGCTTCAAGCTCAGCATCGGCAAAGTCGGCATAGCGCGTGTGCCTCTGTTCACCAACGAAGCGATCGCGGCGTTGCCAATCAAGGATCCCGCGCGCCTGGATTCCGGCTACCTTGTTCGAGCTCTCGCAGCTGTCGACTGGAGGGGCAGGTCGAACAGGGCGGCGATGGGAGTTGTGCTAAATAAGGCAAAGCTGCAAACAATCCCAATCCCGTTGCCGCCGATCGAGGAGCAGCGGCGGATTGCGGCGATCCTCGACCAGGCAGACGCGATCCGCACCAAGCGCCGCCAGGTCCTCGCCCACCTCGATGCGCTAACTCAGTCGACCTTCCACGCCCTGTTCGGCGATCCCACCGGCGGGGACTGGGAGCTCGCCCCGCTCGGCGAGGTAGTCGAGCGAATCGACAATGGCGCGAGCCCCAATTGCGAAGCTCGCCCGGCTCGGCCGGACGAGTGGGGCGTGCTCAAGCTTGGAGCTGTCACCTACGGCACGTTCCGGGCCGGGGAAAACAAGGCGTACCTAGGTCAGCTCGGCGGAATGTCGCTCAACGAAGTTCGTCCCGGCGACGTTCTGATGACCCGGAAGAACACGCGCGAACTGGTAGGCGCCGTTGCAGTCGTGGACGACGTGCGGCCACGTCTCCTCTTGCCTGATCTCATCTTTCGGCTTGAACTTGATCGGGCCCGTGTCGATCCTCGGTATTTCCAGGCGATGATGATGAGTGAGCGGGTCCGGGCCGCCGTGCGCGGCCTGTCGAGTGGCTCCGCCGCAAGCATGCCGAACATCTCAAAGGCCCGGCTTCGGACCCTTACAATCGGCCTGCCTCCCATCCGCCTCCAGCGTCAGTTCGACAGTCGAGTCGCGGCGATCAACGCCCAACGCGCCCTGATCGGACACGCCCGTGCGGCGGACGACGAGCTCTTCGCATCCCTGCAGTCGCGCGCGTTCGGTGGAGAGTTGTGACCATGTCGGAGCTCAACGCGACTGACCGGGGTATCCCACAGTGGTGGCAGTTCATGCACCCGGTGCTTCAGGTCGCCTCGGACGTGTGACGCGTCTGTCGACAGTGACACCGTGCGGACGTTCCTCGGCTCCCTCGACACCCAGAGGGCGAGCTTCGGCGTCTTCTTCACCACGAGCCGGTTCACGAAGGACGCCGAGGACGCCGCGGACCGGAGCAGCAAGAGCGTGGTGCTGGTCGACGGTCAGGAACCCAAGCTCATGATCCGGTACCGCGTCGGGACCCAGGTCCGGCGACAAGTGGAGATCGTCGAGGTCGACGAGGACTTCTTCGAGTAGGTCGGCACTCTCACCCGCTTGGCTCCGGCAGTGAGCATCCGGCTTCTGCGATGCTGCGGGCGACAGATGCCAGCGCCGTTACCAGGGGAGCACGTGACCAACTTCGGGTTCTTGCGGGACGAGTTCGCGGCGGTGTTCGCCGAGGCCGCGCGCGCGGAGCAGTTCGCCAAGGTGGACCCTCGCACGTCCTGCTTCTACTCGCGCCGTGCCCTGGAGGTCGCCCTCGCCTGGGTGTTCCAGTACGACGCCGCGCTGAAGCAGCCCTACAAGGCTGATCTGTCGGGGATGATCCACGAGCCGACACTGCGGCAACTCGTCGGCAACGACGTCCAGGCGAAGATGGAGGTCGTACGTAAGAAGGGCAACGCCGCCGTCCACTCGGCGCGCCCCGCCTCGGCGCAGGACGCGGCGGTGACGCTGCAGCAGCTTTTCCACATCCTGTACTGGTACGCCCGCACGTATACGACGAACCCCGGGAGCGTACCGGCGACCCTTCAGTTCGACGTTGCCGCACTTCCCGACCCTGGTGCGACGAAGGCCAAGACCCAGGCGCAGCTCCAGTCCCTCGTCGCCGATCTGGAGAACAAGGCCGCGCAGCTCGCTGCCGCCGCGGAGAAGACCGCAACCCTGGAGGCGGAGCTGGCGGCGCTGCGGGAGCAGGTCGCCGCCACCAAGGCCGCCAACGAGGCAGTCCCGGACACGCACGACTACGACGAGGCCACGACCCGGGACCTGTTCATCGACACCCTGCTCGAAGAGGCGGGCTGGGTGCGCGACGCCGTCGATGGCAGCCCGATCTACACGATCGAGCATGAGGTCGCCGGCATGCCCAACACGAAGGGCGTCGGCTTCGTCGACTACGTGCTGTGGGGCGCCGACGGGCGGCCACTTGCCGTCGTGGAGGCCAAGCGCGCGCGCCGCGACCCCCAGGAGGGGCAGCAGCAGGCCAAGCTGTACGCCGATGCGCTCGAGGCCCGGCACGGGCGCCGACCGGTCGTCTACTACACGAACGGGCACGAGCACTGGCTGTGGGACGACCACTCCGGGGCCGGGTACCCGCCGAGAAAGGTCGCGGGCTTCCGCACGCAGGACGAGCTCGAATACCTCATCGGCCGGCGCGGGAACCGTACGAGCCTTCTGACCGCGCCGATCGACGAGAACGTGGCCGGGCGGTACTACCAACAGCGCGCGATCCGGGCGATCAACAAGGCGTTCGAGACGGACAACCAGCGTGAGGCGCTGCTGGTCATGGCGACGGGGTCGGGCAAGACCCGCACCGTTGTCGCGCTTGTCGACCAGCTCATGAAGGCTGGCTGGGTGCGGCGGGTCCTGTTCCTCGCCGACCGTGTGGCACTTGTGAACCAAGCGGCGAACGCGTTCAAGGAGCATCTTCCCGACTCGTCCCCGGTCAACCTGGTGACCGACCGGCACGGGGACGGCCGCGTGTTCGTCTCGACGTACCCGACGATGATGAACCTCGTCGACACCCGCTCTGAGGGCACGCGCAAGTTCGGACCTGGGTTCTTCGACCTGGTCATCGTCGACGAGGCGCACCGGTCGGTGTACCAGAAGTACCGAGCACTGTTTCACTGGTTCGACGCGCTTCTCGTGGGTCTGACCGCCACACCGAAGGACGAGATCGACCGCAACACCTACGAGCTGTTTCACCTGGAGAACGGCGTGCCCACCGACGCCTACTCCTTGGAGCAGGCTGTCGCCGACCAGTACCTGGTGCCGCCCACGCCCATCTCGGTGCCGCTGAAGTTCCAGCGCGAGGGCATCCGGTACGCCGAGCTCTCCGAGGCGGAGAAGGACGAGTGGGACGCGCTGGAGTGGGGCGAGGACGGCCCGCCCGACGAGATCGACCCGGACGCGGTGAACAAGTGGCTGTTCAACACCGACACCGTCGACAAGGTGCTGCACACCCTCATGACCAACGGTCTGCGTGTGGCGGGTGGTGACCGGATCGCCAAGACGATCATCTTCGCGAAGAACGACGCCCACGCCCGGTTCATCGCCGAGCGGTTCGACCTCGCCTACCCGCAGTACAAGGGCGAGTGGGCGCGCGTCATCACCTACTCGACGACGTACGCGCAGTCGCTGATCGACAAGTTCTCCACGACCGACAAGGCCCCGCACATCGCGATCAGCGTCGACATGCTCGACACGGGCATCGACGTGCCCGACGTCGCCAACCTCGTCTTCTTCAAGATCGTCCGCTCGTCGTCGAAGTTCTGGCAGATGCTCGGTCGTGGCACCCGCCTGCGACCTGACCTGTTCGGGCCGGGCCAGGACAAGAAGGAGTTCTACGTCTTCGACTTCTGCCAGAACCTCGAGTACTTCGGACAGAACCCCACCGGGCACGAGGGCTCGGTCCAGCAGTCGGTGTCCCAGCAGATCTTCACCGCCCAGGTCGAGCTGCTCCTCGGTGTCGAGAAGCTGACCGTCGACGCTACGGCTGACGAGGGCGACGACGGCACGACGGCGCTGCCCGCACTGCGTGAGGACCTCAGGGGGGCGCTCCATGAGAAGGTCGCCGGCATGACGTTGGACAACTTCGTCGTCAGGCCACACCGACCGTGGGTCGAGCGGTTTACCGCGCACGAGGCGTGGACGGGCCTCAACGAGCAGGCAGCTCGCGACGTCGTCGAGCACCTGGCTGGGTTGCCCACCACCGTCGTCGACGAAGACGAGAAGGCCAAGCGGTTCGACCTGACGATGCTCAAGCTCCAGCTCGGAGCCCTCGACCCGACCCTGGCGACCGAACGTCTGCGTCGCCAGGTCCAGGGGATTGCCTCCGGGCTGCTGGAGCAGACCAACATTCCGCAGATCAAAGCGCAAGCCGTCCTGCTTGAGGACCTCGCCGGCGACGAGTGGTGGGTCGATGTCACCGTCCCCATGTTGGAGCTCGCGCGCCGTCGGGTGCGTTCCCTGGTCAGGCTTCTCGCGCGCACCAAGCAGCAGATCATCTACACGAACTTCGAGGACACCCTCGGGCAGTTCGAGATCATCGACCTCGGCCGGCCGCACGTCGGCGTCGACCCTGAACGGTTCCGCGAGAAGGCCCGTGCCTACCTCCGCGCCCACGAGGACCACACCGCGCTGCAGAAGGTGCGCCGCGGCCGTCAACTCACCCCGACCGACCTCGATGAGCTCGAACGGATGCTCGCCGAGTCCGGCGCCGGTACCGAGGTCCAGATCGCCGAGGCCAAGGCAGTCGAAGGTGGGCTCGGCGTCTTCATCCGGTCGCTGGTGGGCCTCGAAAGGTCTGCGGTCGAGGAGGCATTCGCGGATTTCCTCGCTGGAACCACTTACACGGTAGACCAGATCGACTTCGTCCACCTGGTCGTCGAGAATCTCACGTACAACGGCGTCATGAAAGTCGACCTGCTGTGGTCGTCACCGTTCACCGACGACTCACCCGGAGGACCCGACGAGGTATTCGACGGCGCCCAGGTCGACTTGATCCTCAACAGGATTCGCCACCTCAATGCCACGGCCGAGGCCACAGTTGCCTCCTAATCTATCGAGGCTCGAACCCGTTGTTGTGTGCGCCGACGCGACTCCGCCAGGCCTGTCCACATTCCGCGACCAAACCCACGCGGCGCGCGCTTGCTTAGCGATCGCCCTGTTGCGCGCTCATCCAGCGCCGGCTTTCGAATCTTTGACGCCTTCTTTGGTGTCGGAGTCAAGCAGGGAAGGAGGAATTACATGACAGTAAACGGCGATGTCGACAGGGTGGCAAATGCGGCTGCGCGCCCAAGACGTGACCTCGCGGTTCTTGTGGGAAATGGTCTTAGCATCGCCTACAACCCCGAACTCGCCCTACCATCTCTTACGAAGGCGCTGCTAGAGCGTATCGCAGAAATGCCGGGTGGTGGGTCGGAAGCTGTCGCGGCCATGAAACAGATTGCGGAGCGCGCCCTCCCCGGTGGAGCGTCAACCGATGGGGACTTCGAGACGCTTGTCGGCGCCTTTGGTGCAGAGGGGGCGACGATGCGGTATTTGTCTAACCTGGCGGCTATTGTCGTCCCCGGAGACGAAGAGCTCGCCATCGCGCTCAATCGAGTCGCTGCATTTGCGACGAAGGTGCGAGACCTGGGGATCAGTTACGTCCTTGAAGTGATTTTCGAGCGATCACGTGCTCAACACGATCGAGCGCAGCGTCTGTTCGAACTCTGCCGCGCGATAGTGGGTGAGTTCGCTGGCAACGTCGCCTTTGGTAACCTGAACTACGACACTCTGCTGTTGTCGGCTCTCTTGGAGGCGTGCGGTGGAGAACTCGCTGATATGGGCCACGGATATCGTAAGGTGCGTGTATCTGTCGAGTCGGAGACCTACACTGTGCCGGCGCTGCGGAGAGCAGCGGTGGACTTCCCGAAAGACCGCCGAGTGCAACTACTTCACTTGCACGGGAGTCTCACGTACTGGGCAGATCCCGAGAAGGATATCTACGCCAAATTCGACACCAATTTCCTCAGGACGTACGGTCTGTGGAAGGCGGTTCGCGAGGGTGAGGTTGACGAGCGCCCAGTGGTGGTCCTCGCGAATCAGCGGGACAAGTCTGACCATGTAAAGGACTACCCGTTCTCGCTTGCGTATCAGATGTTTGAGGGGCGCCTGGCGTCGGCGAATCACTGGTTGATCATCGGCTACTCCTTCAGGGACTCGTGCGTCAATGAGCGCGTACGTGCGGCTTTCGCGGAGCGGGAGGCCGGCGAAAAGCCTCGAGTGATGGTTGCGACCTACGGAACCAGTCCAACGACGAGAGAGGTTGAGCGGGCCTTGGGTTGGGGCGCGGAAGACGGTGACTCCTCGGGTTGGCTGACCGTTTTCCGAGATGGCGCCGACGCCCTGAGGGAGTCGAGTGCCTGGGCGGCGTTCAACTCCTAGTTGTTCTGGGTCATGACGTTGGGGATGCCTGCTTGGAGGCGTGAGGGGGACTGCCCCAGCCTTGTGCACCGCAGGCGGGAAGTCGCTATCGGCCGCGCCGTGGACCGCGTTCGTCCGGGTGCCCTCAGGCTGACGGCCGCGGAACGTCTCAGCAGGTGTCTCTGCAGGTCAGCGCCTCGCCGTGTGAGCACTTGGAGCAGTTCTATGTGACCGCGCCGACGACGCCTCGGTCTTCGGCCAGGTCAGACAGTTGTGTCACCACCCCGCCACCGGTTCTGACTCGGATCAGAGCCACGAAGTGACAGAACCCCCGCTGGGCCGGCTCCGAGCGGGGGTTTCGTCGTTCTCGCCGATCGGTTCTGCGGGTGAGCTCGCACCGTCTCGTCACTCGTCCGCCGGGCGCGCCACGGCACGACGTCGCTCTAGCGTCCTTCCGAGTGGAAGGGGCCGATGTGCGACGCACCGCCTGGCTCGTGCTGTCCCCGTGGCTCGTCGTCGCCGCCGCGAGCGGCGTCGCCTGGGTGACCCTGCTCGTCCTCGAGGAGCTGTGGACCACCGAGGACGGTGGGATGGGGAACCTCGGGGGTGCGCTCCTTGCGGTCTTCGTCGCGGCGCTGGTCTGGTGCGGCGGATCGGTCGCGCTCCTGTACGTGGTCGCGCGCCGGACGTTCCCGGCGCCCTTCGTGCGCGGCGCGGTCGGCTGGTCGGTCGTGGCCGCTGTCGCGGGCTCGGTGCCCCTCGGCATCGCGACCGGCCTCCTCGATGCCGCTGGCGTGCCGTTCGCGGCGGGGATCGTGCCCGTGTGCCTGCCCGCCGCGGGCACGGTGACCTTCCTCGTCACCGAGCGCCGCAGCACGGGTCGTGTGGTGCCACCTCGCGTGGGCCGGCGCCGTGGCGTGGCCGCCGCGGTCCTCTTCGCTCTCGCGGGCGTTCTCGTGGGTGCGACGGTCGGTCTCGTCGTCGACGTCGGCCTGCTCGGGCCGTCGCAGGGCGAGCTCGAGGCCGCAGCCCAGGGGCTCGTGCCGCCCGGGTACACCGCGGAGGAGCCCGTGCCGATCAACAAGACGGTGCTGCTCACTGCGCGCGGGCAGTCGAGGGCGCTCGGCGTCGGTGGCGTGGAGGCGATGGCCGCTGCCGCGGGCTGGCGCACCGACGACGTCGAGCGTTCGCCCGGGGCGACGACGCTGGTGCTCTCGCGGGGCGACGTCCAGGGGAGGGTCTTGATGGAGGGGAACGGGACCTGGGCGTACTCCGTGACGGTGTCGCGACGCCCGGTGGACGGGCGCGGCGCCCTGGTGGGTGGCCTGCTCGGAGCGGGTGCGGGTGCCGTCGGAGCGCTCGTCCGACGTCGCGAACGCGCCGCTCCGACGCCGAACTCCCGGCCAGGAGGACCCTGACCGGGAGTTCGGCACTGCTGAGGCGGCCCTTCCGGGCCCGTTCCGACGTGGGACGTCGGGTCAGCCGATGTTCCAGAACACCTTCTCGCCGGTGAACGACATGGTCTCCTCGAGGGACACCGTGCCGCCGGTGATCGCCTCGGCGGGGACGTCCATGCAGACGTTGTACGCCGCCGTGCCCGTGGGGTTGAGCGTCGGCACATCCATCTCGGGAATCGGCGTGATGGCGCCGCACGAGCTGGCGTCGTACTGGCGAGCGTCCGTGCCGACGAAGCTGGCGGTCAGATCGACCCAGGGGTCGCCCTCGTCGGTGCCGTTGTAGACCACTGACAGGTCGACCAGCACGTACTGGTTCGCCGGGGCCTCGTTGTACATGTTCACCGCGGCGAGGACCTCGTTCGCGGAGGTGTTCACCGCCGTCACCGTGACCGTGTACTCCCCGACGGTCGCGGACTCGCCCAGGGCGAGCGCGGCCTGCTCGGCCTGAGCGGCTTCGTCCTCGTCCAGCCCGGAGCCCAGGTCGCTCTCCTGGTTCTCCGCGTCTGCTACCGCGTCCTGCACGGAGTCGTTGATGGCGTCGACGGCCATGCCGGCCACGACGTTGACGATGATGGCCACGACGATCGCGATCGGCGCGATGATGACCCCCGCCAAGGCGAGGCCCTTGCCTCCGGCGGCGCCGGACTTCGCCTTGCGCCGACCGAGGATCCCGAGGACGAGTGCGACCACGCCACCGACGATCGACGCGAAGTTGATGACGGGGACGAAGCAGAGGAGCAGCGAGATGATCGCCACGACCAGGGCGGCGACCGCCAGGCCATTGGTCGGTGCGCTCTGGGGTGCAGCCGGCGGGAAGTGCTGCGGCGTCGGCTGGCCCTGCGGGTACGGCTGCGGCGGGTGCTGGTCAGACCCGGCTGGCGGGGGGAGGTAGCCGGGAGGCTGCTGAGACATGCACGGACTCCTAAGATCGCGCCGCTGGCTGGGTGCTCCGGCGGCGGGTGGCTGCACCGATGGCACGAGACGGCCCGGGGCAGGCAGACCGTAGCGTGCAGGTGGAACGGGAGATCCCGGCTAATTCGGGTTCGTCCGTGAGATGTCACTCGGGAGGCGTAGTGGCTCACTCTCGAGCGCCGACGGCACGACTCGACGCTGGACTCGCCGGTGCCAAAGCACCTGGTCAGCTAGTCTCCGTCGGGTACCCGCAGGCACCACTCAGGAGGACGGCGTGGTCGATCAGTCTCACGCAGCCGGTCAGGGCGTGCTCGTCTTCCGTCGGCTCGACGCCCCGGCCGCACCGGAGGCCGCGCGGCTCGACCTGTCCTCGGGCCTGCTCACGCCCGCGCAGACGTCCTGGCGGCGCCGCCCGGTCGTCATCGACGGGAAGGCGTTCGCTGAGGTGCGCGGCCGCAAGGATGGCGTCGACCTGGTCGTCGAGCGGGCCAACGGCTGGCGCGTGGCGAGCGCCCCCCTGCTCGAGGTGACTCAGAGCAGTGCGGTGACGGCACCGCCCGAGCTCCTGGACGGGCTCGCCGACGCGATCGACCGTTTCGGCCCGCGCGGCGCCGCCGATGCGGTCGCCCTGCTCCGGCTGCAGTCCCGATACCTGCGGCATGACGGCGGGCCCGCGCAGACGTCTCCGTTCGCCCGGAGGGTCGCCGGCCTGTCCGAACGCTTCGCCCGTCTCGGCTTCTAGGACCGCACAGATCCAGGGAGACCACCTGTGAGCTTCACTGTCGACATCGCGGCGCTCGATACGGCCGCCACCGAGCTGGACACCGTTGCGGCGAACTTGCGGGCCGCCGACGTGGCCGGCCCGTTCGCGCCGATCGGTGAGGCGTTGCCCGGCACCCAGACCGCCGAGGCGGCTGTGTGGGTCTCGACGCGCATCGGGGCGGCGGTCCAGGTCATGGGCGACCACGTGGCGGCGATGTCGGCGAGCGCGTCGGGCACGGCCGCGTCGTACCGGACCTCTGACGCCGCCGCTGGTCGACGCTTCTCCTCGGTCGGTGCTTCGTGACCACGACACTCACCATCGACGCGGTCCGGGCGTGGCGGCCGGAGGCCCTTGCGGACGCGGCGGTCGGCGTCGGCACTGCGCACGAGGCGGTCGCCGCTGAGGTGAATGCCGCGAAGGCCGCGGTGGAGAGGCTCACCTCGGTGTGGCACGGGCCGGCCGCTGACGCCGCCGCCGAGCGGATG
This sequence comes from Cellulomonas sp. P22, assembly GCF_044392165.1. Taxonomy (NCBI): domain Bacteria; kingdom Bacillati; phylum Actinomycetota; class Actinomycetes; order Micrococcales; family Cellulomonadaceae; genus Cellulomonas; species Cellulomonas sp. P22. The sequence goes on along the minus strand of NZ_JBISBW010000007.1, from coordinate 200,477 downwards.
GCGCGGGAGGCGACAACTGGCACGGCCCTCGCCGACGCCTTGGAGCACGCCCGGTCCGCGCTCGTCGCGGGAGCCGCGGACATCGGCGCGGCCCGCACGGCGCTGCTCTCGACCGTGGCGTCGATCCAGGACGAGGGGTTCACCGTCGCAGCGGACGGCGCCGTGACACCGCGGACCCTGCCGCCCGTGATGACCGCGCCCGGCGATCCCACGGGGGCTGCGGCCGCCCGAGACTCCCGGCAGCGCGCGCTCAACGCGGCCGCGGTGGACCACTCCGCGCAGCTCGGGACGGCGCTCGCAGTCGTGGCGGTGGCCGACACGCTCACGGCCGACAGGCTCGCGAAGGTCGAGGTCCCCCAGGTGCTGGAAGCGGCCGTGCAGGCGTACCTGCAGCGCCTCACGGACAGCCACGATGCGCTGGGGGCGCTCGGCAGCGTCGGCGCAGGCGGGGTTGCGCTCGCGATGGTCGTCAAGAAGGGCATCGGGACCGCGACGAAGGGCAGCGCCTACCTGCAGTTCCTCAAGGCCTCGTTCGCCCCCATCACCGACTACGGCACGATGGTGAACAACTTCGCCAAGTCCGACGAGATGCTCGATCTGTTCTCGAACGGGTCCAAGAACGGCGGCATCCTCCGGTTCGTCATCGGCTCGAAGGCGGCGACGGCCGTGGGAAAGATCTTCCTCCCGCTCACCGTCGTGACCGGAGGCATCGACGCCATCACCGGCGGAGGATACGAGGGGGCTCGGGGCTGGGCGACACGCGGCTTCGGCGCGGCCGGGGCGTTGGGGGCGGGCGCGCTCATCGCGTCGGGGGCCGGACTCATCGCCCTGGGGCCCGTCGGGCTCGCGGTCGCGGGAGCAGCCGTCCTGGCCTACGGCGCCTGGAGCGTGGGCAACCTCGTCTGGGACAACCGCGAGGCCATCGGCAACTTCTTCCAGTCGGTCGGCGGCCACATCGCGGACGGCGCCTCGGCGGCCTGGAGGGCGACGACGGGGGTGGCCTCGGACGCCTGGAACGCCACGACCGGGGCAGCGTCGGACGCCTGGAACGCCACGACCGGGGCAGCGTCGGACGCCTGGAACGCCACGACGGGCGCGGTCTCCGATGCCACCGACTGGGCCGGTGACCGGCTGAGCGACGCCGGGAATGCGATCGCCGACGCGGGCAAGGGCGCCCTGCACACCCTGTCCTTCGGCTTCCTGTGACCGGCACGGCGACAGGACGAGACGAGAGCGAGCAGATGAGCGACGAGACCGGTTCGACGGGCGACGGCACCGAGACGGTGCCGGTGGGCGTCCTGACCGACGAGGAGCTCGCGATCCTCGCGGGCGACACCGGCCTGGTCGTGACGCCTTTCATCGCGGGTTTCGACGAGGCCGAGCGGGAGGTCGCCCTGCGCACCGCGTACCGGGGGCTGGTGGCCCGCGGGATCGTCGACCCGCCCACGCCGCAGGCACGCATCGACGCGATCGGTGAGCCGACCGTCGCCCTGCAGGTCCGCCAGGACGTCCTCTCGATCGTGACGCTCCGGTCGGCCGCGACCGCGGTCGTGGCGATCGCGCGGACGAGCGTCGTGCATCAGGACTTCTGGTACGCCCACGTGGTCCAGGAGGTCGCGCTGCTCGAGGAGGTCGGCGCCGACGGCATGCACCGCTTCGCGCTCGCACAGGCCGACGACTTGCCTGGCCTGGTCGTCGCGGCGGCCCTGCACCCGGAGTGCGGCGACGGGTCGGGGGAGCCGATCGCCCTGGACCCCGGCCAGACGGAGCCGCCGATCGAGGTCGCCGAGCGGCTCGGCGGCGCGTTGCTGCGGTCCGACGTGGTGGTCCGGTGGGCCGGCGACGACCACGCGCCGCTGCTCGGCCTGTTCACCGGACCGGCGGGTGCCTGGGTCGTCGAGGCGCGTGAGGGCACGGGCGCGCCGCTCGCCGCGGCGCCGAGCACGCGCGACGCGTTGGAGTCCCGGATCCGCGGCGACGTCGCGCACGTCGTCGCGCGGTCCCGGAGCGCCGCTCGATGACCACGTCGACCGGCCGTGTGCCCGTCCCGAGTCTCACCACACGTTCCGCCCTCGCCTGGAGCGTCTCGACCGCGGCTGCGGTGGTCGTCGCCGCGGGCTATGTGGGTGTCACGCAGCCGCAGAACCGTTGGGCGGTGGCGATCGGGCTGGTGGTGCTCGCGGTCGCGATCCTGCTGGTCGTTTCGGACAGACGCTGGCTGGACACGGCGCCGGGCGCGGTCGGCAGGTCCCGCCTGGGGAGGCACCGGCGCGTCCCCCTGCAGCCCACGTCGAGCGTGCAGCTCATCTCCAATCGCGGTGGCGGGGTCCTGCTCGTCACCCGACCGCAGAAGGGGCGCCCGATCAACATCGCCGTCCTGCTCCTCAGCGACTACGTCGAGCGATCGTTGCCCGCAGACTTCCTGCGCCTGCTGGCCGACACCATCGAGCGCGGCCGCCCCGGCGGCGCCCGATCCGTCGTCGCCGAGCTCCGTGCCCAGGCGGACCACGTGGCCGGCGGCGGATCGGCGCGGACGTCGCCGCTGGCCGCGCGCGCGACGTACGGCGCGATCAACGCCGCCAAGCTGGGCGGCGCCGGTGGAGTGGCCGGGCACCTGTAGCCGTTGGGTGACGACGAGCACGGCGCCGGCTGCCGCTGGCGGCTCGGACACCACGGGCGGCTCCACCTACTACAAGAACTGTGACGCTGTCCGCGGGTCAGTGGAGCATGATCTTCAGCAGGATCACGACCATCCCGAACCCGACGGCGACCGCGATCTCGCCGATCAGGGACCACCGCCGCGCGCCCGCCCGGTAGGCGGCGAACGCGCCGGCCGCGCCGAGCAGGGCCACCGTGAACCACAGCGCCGTCCATGCGGCTTCCCCGACGTCGCGCCCGAACAGCCGGGCCACTGCGAAGACGACCAAGGTCGGCAGGCTGCCGAGCAGCACCGCGGTGTTGTTGCGCAGCGCGTGGACCAGCCGCCGGCCGGTCGTGCGCTCGTGGTCGTGGAAGCGGCCGCCGACCGCGTCGACGTAGACGTGCGCGAGCCAGAAGGTGACGGTGACGAGGCCGGTCGCGAACAGCACCGAGGTGCCGTCTTGCGCGCTCGCGCTCGAGACCGCAAGGACCGAGCCGGACAGGAGCGCACCGTAGAGGAACTCGCCCATCTGGTGTTCGCGCCCGAGCCTGCGCGCCGTGCGACCGAAGGGGTTGCCCTGGTCCGCCTCGTCCGTCATCACCCCATCGTGGACGACGGTGACGCAGCGGACCCGCGGAAGGGCCGGTGCGGCAGGCTCCCTAGGCTGGGGCCATGCCGTCCGCAGAGCGCCCTTCCCTTCCCTCGCTCCACGCGACCGAGGTCCCCGGTACCGGTCCGCTCGTCGTCTTCCTCCACGGGCTCTTCGGCCAGGGGAAGAACTTCTCCGGCATCGCCAAGGCGCTCAGCCCGGACTTCCGCTCGCTCCTGGTGGACCTGCCCGACCACGGCCTGTCGGGCTGGACCGAGCGGCTCGACTACACCGTCATGGCTGACGCCGTCGCGGCGCTCGTCCGTGAGCGCGCCGGCGACGGCCCCGTCCACGTCGTCGGGCACTCGATGGGGGGCAAGACGGCGATGCAGCTCGCGCTGCGGCACCCCGACCTCGTCGACCGCCTCGTCGTGGTCGACGTCTCGCCGGTGGAGACGGCCGGGACGGGGGAGTTCGCGCACCTGCTCGACACCCTCGCCGGCCTGGACCTGGCGACCATCGAGACCCGTGGTGACGCGGACGCCGCGCTCGCCGGGCCGATCCCCGACCCGACCGTGCGGGGCTTCCTGCTGCAGAACCTGCGCAAGGACGACACGGGCGCATGGGTGTGGCGGGCCAACCTGGCGATGCTCCGCCGCGAGCTCCCGGCCATCTCCGGCTTCCCTGCCGGGGACGAAGCCCCCTTCAACCACCCGGTGCTCTGGGTCGCGGGCGAGCGTTCGGACTACGTCACCCCCGAGCGCATCCCTGCGATGCGCGCGCTCTTCCCCCGCGCCCGTCTGCTCACCGTCAAGGGCGCCGGTCACTGGGTGCACTCCGAGCGCCCCGACGTCGTGGTCGAGGCGCTGCGGGCGTTCCTGGGCTGAGAGGGGTCGGCGGGGCGGAGGCTCGTGATCGGCTCGCCGGGAAGAGTGGCTTCTCGCGACGGTTCCTGCTGCGGCCGGCGACCGGCGCTTGCGCGAAACCACGAGGTCAGTGCGGCGGGGTGTCATGCCCGGTGCTGCGCCCCGAGGGGTGCTGTCGCCGACGCACCGACCAGATGACGAGCGCCACGACGACGACGAGTGCGAGCACAAGGGCCACGTCCCGCCCGAGCCGCTGCTCGACCGCGGCGAACGACGCGCCGGCGACGTAGCCGACGAGCACCATGACGATGCCCCAGCTCACCCCGCCGACCACGTTCCACGCGAGGAACGTGCCGTAGGGCATGCGCGCTGCACCGGCCAGGGCAGGCATGAGCGCCCGGAGGAACGCGACCCAGCGGCCGAGCAGCACCGCGATCCCGCCACGCCGCGCGATCAGCGCCTGGGCGCCGTCGATCCGCGTGCGGTGACGGCGCAGCGCACGGACGTCGACCAGCCGTGGGCCGAGCCTGCGGCCGACCAGGTAGCCGATCGAGTCGCCCACGACAGCGGCGACCACCACCGTGGTCATCATCAGCCAGAGCGGGACGTGGCCCCGGTGCGCGGCCACCCCGCCGAGGATCGCAACGGCCTCGCCGGGCACCACGAACCCCACGAAGAGGGCATCCTCCAGGAGCACGACGACTCCCACGACGGCGAGCACCACCCAGCCGGGTTCCTCGAGGATCCGCTGAAGCAGGTCGCCCATGCGCTGCCCGTTCTCCGCCTACCCGGTCACCTGATCGGCAGGATCTCGAAGACCGGGTGGTCGGCGGCCTCTGCGGCGAATGCCTCCACCGGCGCGTCCTTGTCGGCCCGGAAGTGCCGGCGGGGTGGCACGGTGATCGCGAGGTACGCCTTGAGCACGGGGGCCGCCTCGTCGGGGCCGAGCTCGCGCACCGTGCACTCCTCGGTGCGCCCGCCGCGCTGCAAGGAGACCCGGCCGGAGGCGCGGGCGTTGTGCACCCACGAGACCTGTCCGTACGGCGACACGAGCCATCGGCGCCCGTCGCTCTCCACCGGGGTCACCGGGTGCGTGAGCGGCCGGCCGGTGCGCCGCCCGGTGGTGGTCAGCAGGTAGGAGCGGGGGAAGATCCCGCGGCTGACGAGGAGTCCCACCATGGCGTCGATCGCGCGACGTCCGCGTCCGGTGCGAAACGTGGGCAGACGCGCTGTGCCGTCGGTACCGTCAGGGCGTTGCGGCATCGGGATCTCCTCGGCGTCACCAGCTCAGACCGACACCGTATCCAGAACCTCCGACGCCGCGCGTGGGCCGCCGGAGCGTCCGCCCACCCCAGTCCCGGCAGAGAGGCCCCCCGTGCAGACGTACGACGTGAAGAAGGCGCTCCCCGAGCTGTACGCGCCCAAGCCCGGCGACTTCCAGGTGGTCGACGTGCCGGAGATGGCGTTCCTCATGGTCGACGGGCACGGCGACCCGAACACGTCGGACGCCTACCGTGACGCGATCGAGGCGCTCTACACCGCGTCGTACGCGGTGCGCGCGGTGGGCAAGACGCAGCTGGAGAGGGTGCACACCGTCGGCCCGCTCGAGGGGCTGTGGTCGGCCGCCGACCCCGCAGCCTTCGCAGCCCGCGACAAGAGCGCGTGGGACTGGACGATGATGATCGTCCAGCCCGACTGGATCACCCCGGAGATCGTGCAGGAGGCGCTGGTCTCGGCACGCAAGAAGCGGCTGCCGGCGCTCGACCTGGTGCGGTTCGAGCGGTACGCCGAGGGCCGCAGCGTGCAGATCCTGCACGTCGGCTCCTACGACGACGAGTCGCCGACGCTCGAACGCCTGCACCAGGAGTACCTGCCCGCGCACGGGCTCACCTTCGCCGGGCGTCACCACGAGATCTACCTGTCCGATGCGCGCAAGACCGAGCCCGCGAAGCTCCGGACGGTCCTGCGGCAGCCGGTGACGTCGCTCGGCGGCGACGTCACCGGCTGACCCGTTCGACCCGCTCGACCTGTGTGGCGGCTACCGCCCGCCGCGCATGGCCCGCAGGATCACGTCGTGCACGCCGGTCGAGTGCTGCGCCCGGGCCAGGAGCTCTGCCGACGGTCCCTGCGCGGTCAGCGGTGTGGCGGCGCCGGTGTGCGACCCGGTCGTCCAGTCGATCGTGAACTGCAGGTCGGAGCCGGCGATCGGGAACGGGCCGTCCTCGGTGCTCTGCAGCACGTCGGGGCTGGTGCTGCCCGTGTCGCCGGACTCGTCGTCGGGGTCGACGTTCTCGATGGCGAGCCCGCCGGTCTCGTGGTCGCCGACCACCACGACGAGGGTGTCGCGGTTCGTGGCGGCGAACTCCGTGAGGAGCGCGACGGTCTCGTCGAGCGCCTGCCCGGCCGTGAGCGTCAGGGTCGCGTTGTTGTTGTGCTCCATCTCGTCGATCGCCTCCTCCTCGACGAGCAGGAAGAAGCCCTGCCGGTCGCGGGAGAGCACGTCGAGCGCCTTCTGCGTCATGGTGCGCAGGGGCACGACGGGGTCGTACTCGTCGCCCTCGCCCTCGGGGGCCTGCTGGAACATCTCCTCGTTGGCGAACAGCCCGAGGAGTCGCGTCGCGTCGGTCACGGCGAGCTCCTCGGGGGTGCTGACGTACGTGTACCCGGTCTCCTGGGCGCGGGTGATGAGGTTGCCGATGGTGCTCTTGCTGACCTCGGCCGGGCTGTCGGCGGGGTCGTCCGGGTAGGCGCCCACGTCGCCGACGGGCAGCCACCAGTCCTCGCCGCCGCCGAGGATGACGTCGGGGCGGCTGTCGTCGACGTACTGCCGGGCGATCTCGCTCTGGGTGCCGCGGTCGGGGACGTGCGCACCGAACGCGCCGGGTGTGGCGTCCGTGACCTGCGCCGTCGTCACCAGCCCGGTCGCCTTGCCCAGCGACTTCGCGGCCTCCAGCAGCGACCCGACGGGGTTGCCGTCCGGGTCGACGGACACCGCGCCGTTGTAGGTGCGCACGCCGGTGGCGAAGGCCGTGGCCGATGCGGCCGAGTCCGTGACGGCGTCGTCCGGGTCGGCCGAGTCGGTGTACGTCCAGCCCGCGTAGCGGAGCTGGTCCATCGCGAGCTGCCCGTCCTGGCCCACGGTGGCCAGGCGGATGGCGTCCCGTGCGGCGATGCTCATGCCGTCGCCGACGACGAGGATGACGTTCTTGGCGGTCTGTCCGCCGTTCCCGCGGTCGTCGTGGTCGCCGCGTCCGCGGTCCCCCTGCGTGCCGCCGGCCACCAGTCCGAGGATGAGGACGGTTGCTCCGGCGGTGCCGACCAGTGCCTGTCGTGAGTCGAAGAGTCGCATCTGTGCTGCCCCCTGGGTTGAACGTCGTTGTTCACCTCGGCCTCTGCCAGGGCCGCGCAGGCCCTGCGGTCTCGACCGTACGCCCGTCGTCGGAGCGCGCATCCCGGGCAGCTCCCGGTTCGAGCGGGCGAGACGGCGGCGCCGCCGCCCGGCATTCCGGGCCGAAAATGTCACACGTGTGTTATTTTTCCGCGAACGCACGGCAGAGCTGCCGGGCGACGGCGCGACGACGCGCGGAGACGGAGCAACGCACATGATCGGCTGGCGCACCAAGCTCGCGTACGGCTGGGGGAGCCTCGGGAACAACATCGTCTACGGGTTCGTGGCGACGTACCTCGCGGTCTTCTACACCGAGGTGATCGGCATCGCGGCGGCCTCCGCGTCGGTGCTGTTCCTCGTCGTCCGCGTGGCCGACGCGGTCCTCGACCCCGTCATGGGGCTCATCGTCGACCGCACGTCGACGCGCTGGGGCCGGTTCCGGCCGTACCTGCTGTTCACGCCGCCGGTGCTCGCCGTGCTCACGGTGGCCGCGTTCTCGATCCCCCAGCTCGACTCCACGGCGACGCTCGTGCTGGCCTACCTGAGCTACCTGCTGTGGGGCGTCTCGTTCACGGTGATGGACGTGCCGTACTGGTCGATGTCCGCGGCGCTCACCCTCGACGCCCGGGACCGCACGTCGCTGGTCATGGTGCCGCGCACGCTCGCGAACATCGGCTTCATCGGCGTCAACATCGTGACCCTGCCGCTCGTCACCCTGTTCGCGGCGGACGGCCCCGCCCAGCGGGGGTGGCAGATCGTGGCGGCCCTGTACGCGGGCACGGCCGTGGTGCTGACCTGGACCACGTTCTTCCGGGTGCACGAGCGCGTCGAGGCCCCGGCGACGCAGCACTACGGGTTGGTGGAGATGGGGCGGCTGTTCGCGAAGAACGCGCCGCTGCAGCTCATCCTGCTCGCGATGCTCCTGACGGAGGTCGCCTTCACGGTGCGCAGCATCGTCCCGGTGTACTACCTGACCTACAACTTCGACGCGGCGGGCATGGTCCCGGTGTTCATCGGCGTCTTCGCGGTCACGACCCTCGTGGGTTCGCTGCTGAGCCCGGTCCTCGCGAAGCTCTGGGGCAAGCGCAGCGCCGCGGTCGTCGGGATCGCCGTCACGACCCTCGCGTCGCTGGGCGCCTGGCTCACCGGCTACGCGGCGCTCGCCCCCGTCCTGGGGTGGATCGCCGTGGCGGGGCTCGGCTACGGCGTCACCAACATCACGCTCGTCTCGATGCTCACCGACACCGTCGAGTACGGCCAGTGGCGCACGGGTCGACGCACGGAGGGCCTCATCTTCTCGAGCAACATCTTCAAGACCAAGATCGCCTCCGCCATCGGTGCGTCCGTCGCCCTCGCGCTGCTCGCGGCGTTCGGGTACGTCGCGGGCGTGCAGCAGAGCCGGGCGACGCTCGACGGCCTGCACCTGACGATGACGGTCCTGCCCGGGGTCGTCGGCGCCCTGGCCGTCGTGCCCCTGCTCTGGTACCGGCTGGGTGAGAGCCGGCACGCCGAGATCGTCCAGGAGATCGACCAGCGCGACCAGCGGGTGGCCGTGTGAACCGCGAACGGCTGGCCTGCGACGTCCGCGACCCCGAGGTCGTGGGCTACGGCCGGCTGCCGCAGCGCGGCGAGCGGGCCGCGGCAGACACGATCAGCCGCATCGGGCTGCGCGGGACGTGGGCGTTCCGGTGGGCACCGACGTGGGACGAGGCCCGGCTCGACGAGGGGGCGCTGGCTGAGCCCGACGGGTCGTGGGGGGCGATGCCGGTCCCCGGTGTGTGGGAGCTCCACGGCAAGGGGACGCCGTACTACCTCGCGTTCCGGTTCCCCCCGGCGCTCGGCGTGCGCGGCCGTCGGCTGGGCACGATCGATCCGCGCGACACCCCGACGGGCGTCTACCGCAGGCAGGTCCGGATCCCCGACGACTGGGCCGGTCAGCGCGTCACGCTGCGGTTCGAGGGTGTGAAGTCGGCCTTCCACCTGCTCGTCGGCGGCGAGGTGGTCGGGTACAGCGAGGGTTCGATGACCGGGGCCACGTTCGACCTCACGGACCGGGCCGTGCCCGGCGAGGAGATCACGGTCGTGGTCGTCGTGCACCGCTACTCGACCGGCACGTTCCTCGAGGACCAGGACATGTGGTTCCTCTCGGGGATCACGCGCGACGTGTGGCTCGAGGCGGAGCCCGCGCACGGACCGTGGGACGTGGCCGTGACGGGCGACTACGACGCCGACAGCGGCCTCGGCGCCCTCCGGGTCGAGGTCGAGGGCGGGCGCGGCACGTGCCGCGTCGAGCTCGACGGCACGGTCGTCGCGGACGGGCCGCTCGGGGACGGCACGACCGTGCTCGAGGCCTCCGCGCGCGTCGTGCGGCCGTGGAGCGCGGAGGCCCCGCACCTGCACGACGTGACGGTCACGACGACCGACGGCACGGACGTCGACGTGCGCCACCTGCGCGTCGGGTTCCGGCGCGTCGAGATCGTCGGCGAGGAGCTGCGCGTCAACGGCCGGGCCGTCGTGCTGCACGGGGTCAACCGGCACGACTTCCACCCCGTCGGCATCTGGGACGTGCCGAGCGACGTGCGGGTCCAGGACATCGCGCTCATGAAGCGGGCGAACGTCAACGCCCTGCGGCTGTCGCACTACCCGAACCCCGACGAGGTGTACCGCCTGTGCGACGAGCTCGGGCTCTACGTGCTCGACGAGGCCGAGGTCGAGTCGCACGGGGTGCGGCGCCGCGGCATCCCCGGCGACCGGGCCGCCTGGCAGCCGTCGGTCGTGGCGCGCGTCGAGGCCATGGTGCGGCGATCGCGCAGCCACGCGTCGGTGATCATGTGGTCGCTCGGGAACGAGGCGGGCGACGGCGAGGCGTTCCGGACGGCTAAGCGTGCCGTCCGGGCGCTCGACCCGACGCGACCCGTGCACTACGAGGGCGACACGTCCCTCGAGACGTCCGAGGTGTTCTCGCTGATGTACCCGACGCCGCAGCTCGAGCGGGCGATCGGCGAGGGCCGGGACGTGCGCGTCGGCCTCTGGCAGAACGTCCTCAACGCGCTCGCGGCCGACACGAAGCCGTTCCGCGCCGAGCAGTACACCGGGATGCCGGTCATCGCGTGCGAGTACGGGCACGCGATGGAGAACAGCTTCGGCAACGTGGCCGCGCACGTCGAGAACTTCCACCGCTACCCGCGCTGGGCCGGTGGGTTCGTGTGGGACTGGGTCGACCAGACCATCGACGTGCCCCTGCCCGACGGGCGGGTGCGACGCGCGTACGGCGGGGCGTTCGGCGAGCGGCCGACCGACCGCTGGTTCTGCGCCAACGGGGTCGTCGCGGCCGACCGGACGCCGAACCCGGCGTACGCCGAGCTGGCGAAGGTGTACCAGCACGTCGTCATCGCGCGCACGAGCACCGGTGTGCGCCTGCTCAACCGGCACACGTTCGACGACCTGTCCGGCCTGGAGCTGCGGTGGCGCGTCGAGCGGGACGGCGAGCTCGTCGGATCGGGCGAGGTCGCCGACGTCGTCACGGCGCCCGGGACCGAGCGTGAGGTGCCCCTGCCGACGGTCGAGACCGCACAGCCCGGGCTGTGGACGCTCACGGTCGAGCTGCGGCGCCGCGAGGGCACGCCGTGGGCCGAGCCCGGGCACGTGGCCGCGTGGGAGCAGATCGAGCTCGCGCGCACGGTCCCGGCCGCCGACGACGGGGCCGGGTGGGAGGTCCTGCGCGCCGGGCACCTCGTGCACCTGCTGCGCGAGGACCGCGCCGTCTCGGTCGACGTGCGTCGAGGGGCCGTCACCTCGCTGCGGGTGGGCGGGCAGGAGCTGCTGCTGACGCCGCTCACCCTGAACCTGTGGCGGGCTCCCACCGACAACGACCGTGGGCTGTCGAACTTCGCGCCCGCGCTCGACGCCGTCGCCGGGTGGCGTGCCTGGCGGCGAGCGACCCGGCGCGCGCGCGTGCACCGGGTGCACGAATCGGCGGGCGGGGTCGAGATCGAGTGGCGGGTGCGGGGCGTGCACGCGCGGCTGGGTGTCGCCGGGGCAGGTCAGGGCATCCGCCTCGACCTCACCGTCCGCTCCTCCCGGCACGACCTCGTCCGGGCCGGGCTGATCGGCACGCTCGACCCACGGTTCGACCACGTCGAGTGGCTGGGTCGCGGGCCGGGGGAGAACTACCGCGACCGGCGCTCGGGCTCGGCGATCGGTCGGTGGACCGCGGCGGTGCCGCAGCTCGCGCACGCTTACCCGCACCCGCAGGAGAACGGCAACCGCGGCGACCTCGAACGGATCGAGCTGCGCGGCGAGGGCGTCACCCTGTCCGTGCGTCGCATCGGCGGCGACCCGTTCGAGGCCTCGGTGCGGCCGTACCCGCAGGACGTCCTCGTGGCGGCGCGCTACGCCGACGAGCTCCCGACCAGCGGTCCCGCGACGATGTCGCTCGACGTCGCGCACCGCGGCGTCGGCGGGGACAAGCCCGGCGAGCTGCTGCTGCAGCCCGAGGGTCGCCTGCCGCGGGGCACCCGCTTTCACACCGCATGGCTCGTCGAAGGGAAGGTGTCATGACCGGATGGACGCTGGGCGTGCGGCTCGGGGGTGCCGTGCGCGTGCTGGGCGCCGACGACCCCGCGGTGACGACCGGGGGAACGGGTCTCGGCTCGGGTGACGGCGCGGGCGACGGCGCGGGCGACGGCGACCTGTGGATCGAGGTGACCGCCGGCCCGGACGGCCTCGAGCTCGACCACCTCGTGATCCGGTTCGCGGCGGACGTGCGGCCCGGCGACCTCGCCTGGCTGAACGGGTACCAGAGCTGGTCGCAGTCCGAGGTGCGGCCCCTCGCGGCACGCCGGGCCCCGCTCAACCGGCTCGGGCGCGTCGCCCAGCTGCATCGGATGGGCGACGAGGCCGTCGCCGGCCGCCACCGCGACCGGCGCGCCGAGTGCTCCCACGAGGTGCTCGCGGTCCAGCGCGAGGGGCGTGCACGGCTCTGGGGCTCGCGCGTCGGGCACCAGGCGTTCACAGTCCTCGAGGTGGCGCCGGACGGCCTGCGCGCCGTGGTCGACGTCGCCGGCTGGCGGATCGGCCCGGGGGAGACCGCGCGCATCGCCTGGATCGAGGCCCGCACGGGCGACTCGGCCCCCGAGCTGCTGCGCGCCTGGGCCGGGTCGCTGACCTCGCCGCGGCCCGCCCCGTCCGTCACCGGGTGGACGAGCTGGTACCGCTACTACGGCGACATCGACGCCGCGAGCCTCGCGGGCGAGATCGACGCGCTCAGCGCCTCGGACATCCAGTTCGACGTGTTCCAGATCGACGACGGCTTCCAGACCCACGTCGGCGACTGGCTCACCTTCGCCGGGGGCTTCCCCGACGGCGTCGCACCGCTCGCCGCCGCGGCGCGGGACCGCGGGATGCTGCCCGGGCTCTGGCTCGCCCCGTTCGTGGCGTCCCGGCGCAGCGCGCTCGCGCTCGAGCACCCCGACTGGCTGCTGCGCGACGCCCGCGGACGCCGGGTCGCGGCCGGGTGGAACGGCGGGTGGAACGGCACGTTCTATGCCCTCGACCTCGAGAACCCCGCCGTGCTCGACCACCTCGCGACCGTGTTCCGCACCGCGCGCGACGAGTGGGGGTTCGGGCTGCTCAAGCTCGACTTCCTCTACGCCGCCGCGCTCGACGACCGCCCCGGTGCGACCCGGGCCCAGCGCATGCGCCGGGCCGTCAGGCTGCTGCGCGAATGGAGCGGCGACGCGGCGATCCTGGGCTGCGGGGTGCCGCTCGTGAGCGCCGCCGGACTGGTCGAGTACTGTCGCATCGGCGCCGACGTCGCCGCGAAGTGGGAGGACAGGTTCTTGCGAGCGCTGAGCTACCGCGAGCGGGTGTCCACCGTCTCCTCGATGCGCAGCACCGTCGCCCGCGCGTGGATGGACGGCACGTGGTTCGCGAACGACCCGGACGTCGTCATCCTGCGCACCGAGGACTCCCGGCTCAGCGACGCCGAGCGTCGGGCGCTGTTCGCGGTCAACACCACGTTCGGCTCGCTCGTCTTCGTCAGCGACGACATCACCGCCTACGACGCCGACACCACGTCGCTGCTCGCGTCGTGGGGCGGGTCCGGGGCCGCCCGCGTCGTCGCGCACACGCAGGCCGGCGGCGTGGACTCGATCCGCACCGGTGCCGGCACCGTCACGGTCGAGCTCGGCGACCGCACCGGCCGGGTGCTGACGGGGGGCTGAGCGTGGGAGCCAAGGAGAGGCGCCGCCTGGCGCTCGTCGCCGCAGCCCGCGAGCTGTTCCTTGAGCGCGGAGTCGAGCAGGTCACGATCGACGACATCGCCGACCGGTGCGACGTGACCCGGCGCACCGTCTACCGGTACTTCGCGACCCGCGACCACGTCGCGCTCGCGGTCGAGGTCGACGTGCTGGAACGGTGGGCCGGGCTGCTCGCCGAGCGCAGCACGCACTGGGACGGCTCCGGCGCCGACCGGTTGCGCGCGGCGTTCGAGGACATCGAGCACCTCGTCGACGACGCCGCCGACGAGGTGCGCTTCACCCGCTTCTTCGACGTCCAGACCCCCGGCGGCGACGACTCCGAGCTGGGCGGGCAGTTCCGTGCCGCCGTCCGGAGCCTGCTCGCGCCCGTCGTCGAGGTGCTGCGCCACGGGCAGGAGGACCGGAGCCTCACGCTCGTGGCATCGCCCGAGGTGACGGCCGCGACCCTGACGAACGCCTACCTCGGGCTCGCGCAGCGGGTCTACGGCTTCGGCGACCGGCTGGCGCAGGAGCAGGCCGTCGAGCCGCGACAGATGCTCACCGAGCTCGCGCGTCTGTGCGTCGCAGCGCTGACCCGCCCGGCGGCCGCTGGGCGGTGATCGGTGGGCGGTGATCGGTGGGCGGTGACCTCTGGGGAGAGACGACAGAACCCCCGTCCGGAGCACGGATGCTCCGGGCGGGGGTTCTGTCACTCACCGTGCAGGGTCAGTGCCCCCCACGCCGTGACTGCTCAGACGGGCTGTGCCGCCTGCGCGGGGACGGCCTCGACGGCCTGGGCCGCCGTGCGACGGCGGGCGGTGTCCACCCGACCGTGCACCAGGTGGTAGAGCACCGCGGACAGGACGACGACGCCCGCGAGGACGAGGTACATCTGGTCGAAGTCGAGCTGGTTCAGCAGTGCGCCGAGGGCGACCGGACCGAGGCCGATGCCCAGGTCGAGCATGAAGAAGTGCGTCGAGATCGCCACGCCCATGCGCTGCATCGGGACGAGCCCGGCGGCGACGGACTGGAGCGCCGACATGAGGGTGCCCCAGCCGAGCCCGATGAACGCGCCGGCGACGACCACGACGAAGCTCGACGTGGCCAGGCCCAGCACCAGCATGCCGACCGCGAACGCGGCGATCGCGGTGTAGACGACGATGTTGTCGCCGCGCCGGTCCTGGATCTTGCCCGCGACGAGCCGGGCGAGGAACAGCACCACGGCGTAGGCGATGAAGAACAGGCTCGCGCCGGTCTGCATGCCCCGCTCGTCGGCGAACGAGTCGAGGAAGGTCAGCACGCCCGAGTAGCAGACCGCCAGGACGAACATGGTCGTGGCGACCGGCACCACGTCGACGTGGAGCATGTCCCGGGGGTGGAACTTGCGCAGACGTGCCCGGTGCTCGGCGTCGAGCGGCTTCTCGGGGGCGTGCAGCAGCAGTGCCGTGACCATCCCGAGAGCCGAGGCGACGATGCCGGCGACGAACAGCGCGGTGTAGCCGGACTGGTGCACGAGGACGACGGCCAGGGCCGGGCCGATCGCGGTCGCGAGCGTGGTGCTGAGCGTGAAGTAGCCGGTGCCCTCGGCGCGGCGCGAGTGCGGGATGAGCGACTGGGCGATGGCCATCGCCGCCGTGCTCGCGACGCCGAACGCCATGCCGTGGATCGCGCGGACCACCAGGAGCAGGCCGAGCGAGTCGGTCATCGAGTTGACCGGCAGGTAGCTCACCGAGGCGACCACGAACACCACGAGGGCGATCAGGAGGATCCGGCGGCGGCCCAGCAGGTCGGAGAGGTTCCCCGCGAAGAGCCGGGCGATCACCGAACCGAGCACGAACATGCTCGAGGCCAGCCCGCCCGCGGTGTCAGAGGCACCGAAACGCTCGATGGCGTACAACGCCATCGTCGTCATGAGCAGGTAGAAGACGAACGCAAGGAAGAAGTTCGCCAATGAGGCGAGGACAAGATCTCGTGTCCACAGTCGTTCCTTGCCGGAGGCGCGCGTCACTGTTCTCAATCTTTCTTCAAGGGGGATCGCGAGGCCTCGCGCCTCGCTGCTCGGCGCCATGAGGTCGACTCGAGCACCCCATCATTACCCCAGAAAGGCCGATCTGCTGCCTGTGACAATTCCCACCTTCGCCTGGCTTGCCAGTCGTCGAATGAGGCGCTCTCAACGCTCATTCCGGTGCGGAATCAGCTCGCGGTTCCGTCTTCCGAGCTCGACGAAAGTGCTGCGGCGGCGTCCGGCGTCTCGTCCGCGTGCGCGATGTGCCGCAGCTGACCCCAGATCAGCACGACGAACACCGCAGACCCCGCGAACGCGAACCAGAACGGCGCTGTGACGCCCCAGTGCTGCGCCAGGATCCCGCCGATGCCCGATCCGACGACCAGCCCGCCGCAGACCCCGACGAGGTTCACGCTCCCGACGCGGCCCTGCAGCTCGGACGGTACCGCGCGCTGACGGACCGACACCGAGGTGGTGCCCCAGATGAACGCGTGGGCGCCGAAGACGAAGAAGATCGGCATCGCCACCCACGCCCGGGTCGTCAGGGCCAGCCCGAGGTGGGTGAGGGTCTCGACGACGAGCCCGATCCGCATCAGGTTCCCCAGGCTCAGCCGCCGGGTGATCCAGCCGTACGACAGCATCCCGAGCAGGCCGCCGACGGCGCTGACCGTGGTGACCAGCCCGAACCCGACCTCGCCGAGGCCCAGCCGTTCGGACGCGTAGAGCACCAGGACGGACCACGCGGCGCCGAACGTGATGTTGAAGGTGAAGATCGTCAGCACGAGGGTGCGGACCGCGGCGTGGTGCCGGACCCAGGTGAACCCCTCGGCGATGTCCTGGCGGATACGGGAGTCGTCGTCCGGGGCCCGTCCGTGCGGCGGCAGCACGATGCGCGAGACGAGGACCGCGCCGAGCGCGACCAGCACCGCCTGGGCCGCGAACGGCCACAGGGCGCCCGCGGCGAACATCGCCGCCCCGATCGGTGGCCCGGCCAGCTGGTTGACGGTGATGAAGCCGGCCTGCAGCCGGGAGTTCGCCACCGCCAGGTCGTTGCGCTCGACCAGCATCGGCAGCAGGGTCTGCGAGGTGCTGTCGGCGAAGACCTCGGCGGTGGCGAGCAGGAACAGCGCGACGAGGACAGCCCCGATCGAGACCCGGTCGGTGGCGACCGCCAGCGTCAGGACGGTCAGCACGCCGGCCCGCGCCAGGTCGACGCTCACCACGAGCAGCCGCCGGTCCAGACGGTCCGCGAGCGCGCCGGCGAACAGCCCGAAGAGCAGCGGGGGGAGCCACTGCACGGTCGCGGCCAGGGCGATCAGGCGGGCCTGGTCCGTCAGCGACGCGACGAGCAGCGGCCCGGCGGCCAGCGCCACGCCGTCGCCCAGGTTGCTCGACCACGACGAGGCCAGCAGCCAGCGGAACCGGGCGCCCAGGCGCGCGGGCGCCACGATCTCCGCAAGTCGGCTCACAAGGACCGGATGGTACGCACCGGGCGGGAACGGCCCCGCTCGTGCCCACGCCAGGTGCTGCCGGGTGGTCTGTCGCGCGACGTGGCCGTGTGGCGTCCGGACGGCGCGTGCTCGGGGCGCCCTGCTGACACGGCGCCCTGCTGACACGGCGCCCTGCTGACATCCTGTCCCCAGTCGCCGACGGCACGCCGGTCGAGGGGGAGGGGGTGACCATGCGCGTCCCGTTCCTGCGGGTCTTCGGCTCGGACGAGGCTGCTCGTGCGGCACACGACCGGCTCGACCGGATCGAGCACCTGGCGGCGGCCTCGGCCACGGTCAACCCCGTGGTGCACGAGGAAGGCCGCCCGGTGGTCCCGGCGTGGCGGCGTGCGACCGCCGCCGAGACGCGCTGGCCCGTCTCGCTGGGGATCCTGGCGGCGATCGGGTTGCAGGTGTCGTTGCCGGCGGACCTGACGCTGCAGCCGCGCTACGTGCTGCCGGCCATCGAGCTGGCGCTGCTCGTGGTGCTGCTCGCGCTGAACCCGCGTCGCATCGACCGGGCCTCGGGGCCGCTGCGCGTCGCCGGGCTGGTGCTGATCGCGCTGGTCAGCCTCGCGAACGGGTTCGCTGCGGCGCGCCTGGTCGAGCTGCTGGTCACGGGCAGCCACGGTCGCACCGGGGTGTCGGTGCTGGGGGCCGGAGCGTCGGTCTACCTGACGAACATCCTCGTGTTCGCGCTCTGGTACTGGGAGCTGGACCGGGGTGGTCCGGCCTCGCGGGCGGCGGGCACGCGCCCGTTCCCGGACTTCCTGTTCCCGCAGATGGCCACGCCGCACGTCGCCGATCCGCACTGGGAGCCGGCGTTCCTGGACTACCTGTACGTGTCGTTCACGAACGCGGCGGCGTTCAGCCCCACGGACGCGATGCCGCTGACGCGGTGGGCCAAGCTGATCATGATGCTGCAGTCGGTGATCGCCCTGGTCACCGTCGCGCTGGTCGTGGCCCGGGCGGTCAACATCCTCGCGTGACGTCACGCGCGCACGGGGGTGCGCGCGTCGAGACGGACCCGCAGGCGCTGGACGGGTCGTTCGACGAGCCACCAGCTCGCGGTCGCCGCGGCGAGGGTCAGCACGACGACGAGCACCGACGCGACGATCCCGCCGACCGGTTCGAGCCACCGCATGATCGCCGCGTTCCACAGGTACGCCGCGTACGAGATCGTGCCGAGGTGCAGCAGCGGGCGCAGCGCGGGGCTGGGGAGCCGCTCCCAGCGGGACGCGTAGGTGATGAGGACGGCGGTGCCCGCGGCGATCGTCGGCGCGACGAGCAGGTACATCGCGGCGCTGTGGGCGAGGCCGGGCACGGCGGCCGCGAGGGCGATGGCTGCGAGGATCGCGACCTGCAGCGTGCGCCGGTCCTGAGGGGCGCTCGGCAGGACGCGGCTGAGCTCGGCACGTCCGAGGTAGGCGACCGAGCCGATCATGATCGTCAGCCACCACGACGACGGGAGCGCGTAGATGCGCGCGACGTCGGGCTCGGTGAGCTTGATGGTCAGCACGCACATCATGGCGACGCCCGCACCGAGCAGGATCACGACGCGGCGCAGGCCCACGCGCCGGAACCCCCACATGAGCACGAGCGGCCACAGCAGGTAGAACTGCTCCTCGGTCGCCAGGGTCCACAGGTGGTAGAGGCTGCCGCTGCCGTGCGGGATGCCGGGGATGTTGGTGGTGTAGGTGAGCGCGACGGCGACGCTCTGGGGTACCAGGTCACGTTCCCCCAGGTGGTTCAGCACGCCCTCGACCAGCACGTAGCCGAGCAGCAGGAGCAGCAGCGGCGGCACCAGCCGCAGCGCACGGTTGCGGTAGAAGACGGCGAGGCGCACCCCGCCCGTGCGGTAGATGTCGCGGACCACCACCCCGGTGATGAGGTAGCCGCTCAGCGCGAAGAAGATCGTCACGCCGACCACACCGGCTCCGCCGAACAGCGGGTGTGCGTGGTTGAGCAGGACCAGCAGGACGGCCAGTCCGCGCAGCAGGTCGAGCCCAGGCATTCGAGCGTGCGTCGCGATCACCCCCCTGGCGATGCCCGATATCGACCCTATGTCACGATCCGGACCGGGTCAGCCCGAGTCGGCCCGAGCCGGCCCGAGCCCGTCAGGTGTCCCGCGTAGGCTGCTCGACCGTGCCTGAGGGTCATACCGTCCACCGCGTCGCGCGCCAGCTCGCGCGCGACTTCGTCGGCCGTCCGCTCGCGGTCAGCTCGCCCCAGGGGCGGTTCGCGGCCGGTGCCGCACTGCTCGACGGGCGCGCCGCGACCGCGTCGCGCGCGGTCGGCAAGCAGCTCTTCCTCGAGGTCGAGGGCGGCCTCGTGCTGCGCGTGCACCTCGGGCTGTACGGCGCGTGGGACTTCTACGGGCAGATCACCCCCGTGACGGAGGGCATGGCCGCGCTGGGCAGCATGGGTGCACCGCGCCTGCGCCGGGCCGTGCGGATGGGCGAGGAGGAGCGCGAGCGCGCCGCCGGGGCCGGCGACGAGCAGTTCCCGCCGCCACCCGTCGGGCAGGTGCGTGTGCGGCTCGCCACCGACGTGAGCGTCGCCGACCTGCGCGGACCCGCGGCGTGCGAGGTGCTGGACCCGGTCGAGGCGGCGGCGGTCGTCGCACGGCTCGGTCCGGACCCCGCGAGCGAGGACGACCTCGACACCGCCGGGGCGCGGGTGGTGCGGCGCATCACGTCGCGCCAGGCCCCCGTGGGTCAGCAGCTCATGGACCAGTCGGTCGTGGCCGGCATCGGGAACATCTACCGCGCCGAGCTGCTGTTCCGGGCCCGGCTGGACCCGTGGACCCCGGGGCGCCACGTCCCTCCCGAGGCGGTGCGGGCGCTGTGGGACGACTGGGCCGTGCTGCTCGACGACGGCATCCGCACGGGCGTGATGCTCACGCGCGAGGACCTGGACGACGCCGGGCGGGCGCGGGCGCTGGTCGACCGCGCCGAGCGGCACTGGGTGTACGGACGCGCGGGCGAGTCGTGCCGTGTGTGCCGCGGGCCCGTGGTGGTCGAGGAGATGGCCGCGCGCAAGCTGTACCGCTGCCCGGCCTGCCAGCGCTGACCTGGCCCGGGCCGACGAGCGGCGACGCGGCGGCTCAGTCGCGGGGCAGCAGCTCGGGCCCGGGCGCGAGCTCGCCCACCGGCACCTCGACCTCGAGGACGTTGCCGCGGGTCGCGAGCGGGCACATCCACTCCGGGTCGTAGGCGCACGAGGGGTTGTAGGCGAAGTTCAGGTCGAGCACGAGCGGCCCGCGCCCGTCGTCACCGCTCGTGCCGAGGTCGGCACCCTTGATGGTGTCGAGCAGGTACCGGCCGCCGCCGTAGGTGCCGCCGGGGCGGCCCGCGAGCGCGTCCTTGACGGGCAGGAACACCCCGCCCGCGTACGCGCGCAGCGCCCACACGGACAGCGAGCCCAGGCCCTCCAGGGCGACCCGGCCCACCCGCTCGAACGGGACCACGCCGTCGGTGCCCGTCACGACCTCGAGGCGCTGGGTCGAGGCCTGACGCACGCGGACCTCGAAGCGGTACGCGGGGTCGTACGGTGCGACGGGCAGCCCGCGGAACGCCCCGCGCGCCTCGGGCAGCAGCGGTGAGGCGGGGTGCTCGGCGAACAGCTCGTCGCGCCGCTCCCGCCACAGCGTGTGCGCGGCGGCCGGGTCGTCGGTGGCCGTGCGGCGCACGTCGGCGTACATCTCGTTGACGCGGCGGCGCCAGTCGTTGACCGCGAGCACGTCGGCGGCGGGGCCTCGGGCATCGGGCATCTGGCCACCCTGCCACGCCCGACGCGGTTCGGCCGGGGGAGCGCGGGGCGTGTCAGCCGACCGGCCGATGTCGCGCCAGGGACGTTCCGGGAGCGAACGGGAGAGATGCGGACAACGCGTCGCACCGAGCCGTCGGGCGCCCGTCGTCGCAGGTCAGGGCCGTGGGTGCGCGCCGCGCAGGAACTGCTCGAGCACCTCGCGGGAGGGGACCAGCCTCTCGCGCTCGTCGGCGATCTGCCCGGCGGCGCTCGCCGCGCTCCTGATCTGGAGCACCTCCTCGTGGAGGTGCTCCATCGTCTGGTCGAGCCGGTGCGCGGTGTCGGCGGCGTCCTTCAGCTCGGCGATCAGCTCGGCGGGGACGGCCTTGTCGTACTTGTAGTAGATCTTGTGCTCGAGGCTCGCCCAGAAGTCCATCGCGATGGTGCGGATCTGGATCTCGACGGTCACGGGCTCGACCCGGTCCGACATGTACACGGGCACCTGCACGATCAGGTGCAGGGACTTGTACCCGTTGGGCTTGGGCTCCGCGATGTAGTCGCGCTCCTCGAGCACAGTGAGGTCCTGCTGCCCGACGAGCATGTCGCGGACCTTGTAGATGTCCGACTGGAAGCTGCACGTCACGCGCACCCCCGCGACGTCGAGCACCTGCTCCTTGATGTCCGCGAGCGTGAACGGGATGTTCTTGCGGCGGGCCTTGAGGATGATGCTGTCGGGCGACTTCAGGCGCGAGGCGACGTGCTCGATGGGGTTGTAGTCGTGCACGTAGTTGAACTCGTCGCGCAGGATGTTGAGCTTCGTCATGACCTCGTCGATGCCGAACCGGTACGACATCATGAAGCGGGTGAACTCGTCCCTGAGCTCGAGCAGCGAGTCCATGTCGGGCGTGTGATCGGCGGGCACCGGAGTTCCTTGGGTCGTCCCGCCCTGGGTGCAGGCGGCGCCGTGGGGAGGGGCGCGGCGTCGCGGCCACGATGCTAGCCCGCCCGCCTGGACGGTCCCTGGGCCCTATCGCACGCCGCGCTGCAACGCCCTGACCTCGCGGAGCGCGACGCTCGCGGCGATCAGCCCCGGCACCCAGGCCCAGACCCGGCCGCGGACGACGGCCGCGAGGCACGCGAACGCCACGACGACCCCGCCCGCCACGGTCGCGACGCTCGCCCACCGCACCGACCTCATGCCCGCACGCTACCGTCCGCCCGCAGCCGGCCCTGACGCGCACGGACGAACCGGACGGGCGGGATGCACGGGGAGCGCGGGGTCAGGGAGGGGTGCGAAAGTAGCAGTCATGGATGTCAGGATCTTCACCGAACCGCAGCAGGGCGCCACGTACGACGACCTGCTGACCGTCGCCCTCGCCACCGAGGAGCTCGGGTACGACGCGTTCTTCCGCTCGGACCACTACCTGCACATGGGTGACGGGGACGGGCTGCCCGGACCCACCGACGCCTGGACCACGCTCGCCGGGCTCGCGCGCGACACCCACCGGGTGCGCCTGGGCACCCTGGTGTCGTCCGCGACGTTCCGCCCCCCGGGGATCCTCGCGATCCAGGTCGCGCAGGTCGACCAGATGTCGGGCGGGCGGGTCGAGCTCGGTCTCGGCGCGGGCTGGTTCGAGGCCGAGCACACCGCGTACGGCATCCCGTACCCCGGCAAGCGCATCGGGCGGCTCGCCGAGCAGCTCGAGGTCGTCACCGGGCTCTGGGGGACGCCCGCCGGTGAGCGGTACTCGTTCGAGGGTGAGCACTACACGCTCGCGGGTGCACCTGCGCTGGCCAAGCCCGTCCAGCACTCGTCGATCGACCCGACGCGCGCGGGCGTGCCGATCATCGTGGGCGGGCACGGACCCACGCGGACCCCGGCGCTCGCGGCCCGCTACGCGCACGAGTTCAACCTCGCGTTCCCGGAGCTCGACGAGGTCGCGCTCAAGCTCGAGCGCGTGCGTGCGGCGTGCCGGGACGCCGGCCGCGACCCGGCCTCGCTCGTGCAGTCGGTGGCGCTGGTGCTGTGCGCGGGTCGTGACGACGTCGAGGTGAACCGCCGTGCCGCAGCGATCGGCCGGGACCCGATCGAGGTGCGTGGCGCCGGGTTCGCGGGCACGCCGTCGGCGATCGTCGACCGGATCGGGGCGCTCGGCGAGCTGGGTGTCACGCGCGTGTACCTGCAGGTGCTCGACCTGCACGACCTGGACCAGCTCGAGCTCGTCGCGCACGAGGTGCTGCCTCAGCTCGGCTGAGCCCCGCCGGGGCCGCTCCCGACGGGGACGACGTGCAGCTCGGCGACTACCTGCCGGCCTGGTTCGCGTCGGTCGCGTCGGGGGCCGGCCCGGTGGCCGCGACGTCGGGAGCGGGGTCCCCGTCAGGCGCGGACGGCTGACGCGCGGCCGCGAGCAGGCCGCGCACCGTCGCCACGAGCAGGGCGACGAGCAGCGCGTTGCGCAGGACGAGGGCGACGGTGCCGGGCAGCTCGCCGCGCAGCACCTGGTGGTACAGCCACGGGTACACGAGCTGGGTCAGCAGCGCGAGGGCCAGCACGACCCACGCGGTGCGGCGCCAGCGCTCCAGCCCGAGGGCCAGCGCGACCGCCACGGGCGGGGCGAGCCACCCGATGAACTGGGGCGAGCCCACCTTGTTGAACACGATGAGCACGATCATCACCAGGAGCGCGCCGCGCACCACGAACTCCTCCGAGGACGCCCAGCGCCGCTCGGGGTGGCCGCGCAGGTGCGCCCACCCCAGCAGCACCGCGGCACCCGCGAGCGCCACGGGCAGCAGCGCGCCGAGCACCCCGACCGCGACGGCGGTGCCCGGACCGCTGATCTCCCACGTGATGAGCTCGACGTTGAGGTAGCGGTTCACCGCGGGTGACACGAGCCCGACGAGCACCCACGGGGTCGCCCCGACGGACTCGATCTGCAGGCCCCGCGAGCCCTGCTCACCCAGGAAGCTGAGGACGTGGGACGCCCCACCGCCGATCGCGACGGCCCCGACCACCACGACGCACACGAGGGCCGCGGGCAGCACCACGTCCCGCCACGGGCGACGCACCGCGAGCACCAGGGGCAGCAGCACCGCGCCCGGGGCCACCTTGATCCAGGCGCCGAGCGTCAGCAGGGCCGCCGCGACGCGCGGGCGCCGGGCCGCGACGACCAGGGCCATCACCACCAGGGGAGCCACGACCGCGTCGAGCCGGCCCAGGGCCACCGGGCCGAGCGCCGCGACGAAGGCGAGCCACCACCACGCCCCACGGACGGGGTCGACCAGCGGTGGCGTGCCGTCGACCGTGCGGGCGCGCAGCAGCGCGACGACCGCGACGGCGTCGAGCGCCGCGACCAGCACGAGCCACGCCGCCAGGTACCCCGCTGCGCTCGCGGTGGTGACCAGGCCGGCGATCGCCATCGGCAGCGCCGCCGCCGCCGGGTAGACCCAGCCGCCGGTGACCGTGGGCCACGCACCCTGCGCGAAGCCGAGCTGCATCCAGTACCGGTACAGGTCCACGTCGTTGAAGGCCGACTCGGCCTGCAGCAGCGTCCCCGCGACCACCACCCACAGGTGCACGACGACGAACGCGACCCACAGGCCGGCGCGCGAGCTGTGCGGGCGGACGGTGCTCAGGTCGACCTCCGGACGCCTCGTCGGATCCCCGGAGGCCGACGGCGCGAGGGGAGGCCCAGCCTAGTGCGGCACCCCCGCGCCCCGCGGCAGGTGCGGGTCTCAACCGTGCGACACGTGCGCCGCACCCAGGCTTGGGTCGCTACCCTTCGGTCGGGTCACGGCCAGAGGCCGTCGGGGGCGGCCCGGTCACATCATGGGCGAAGGAGATCCCCACGTGAGTGGTATCGGTTGGCGTGTGCACGGCGACGGGCGCACCGTGAGCCCTGGGGGCGTCGTGGCCCCCGATGAACGGCTGAGCTGGCCGCGGACGATCGGCATCGGCTTCCAGCACGTCGTGGCGATGTTCGGGTCGACCTTCCTGGTGCCGATCATCACGGGCTTCTCGCCCGCGACGACGCTGTTCTTCTCGGCGATCGGCACCGTGCTGTTCCTGGTCGTCACCCGGAACAAGCTCCCCAGCTACCTCGGGTCGAGCTTCGCGTTCATCGCCCCGATCACCGCCGCGACCGCCTCGGGCGGTCAGTCCGTCGCGCTCGGCGGCGTCATGGCCACGGGTGCGCTGCTCGCCGTGATCGGTCTGGTGGTGCACTTCGCGGGCGCCCGGTGGATCGACATCGTCATGCCGCCCGTCGTGACCGGCTCGATCGTCGCGCTGATCGGCCTCAACCTCGCGCCCGTCGCGTGGGGCACGTGCAACCAGTCGGTCGTGGACGGCGAGATCGTCGAGACCTGCACGAACGGCTTCCGTGCCGCGCCGGTCACCGCGCTCGTCACGCTGACCGCGATCATCCTCGCGGGCGTCGCCTTCCGCGGCATCCTCGGTCGCCTGTCGATCCTCGTCGGCGTCGTCCTCGGCTACGCCGTGGCCGTGCTGCGCGGCGAGGTCGACTTCACGCTCGTGCGCGAGGCCGCCTGGATCGGCTTCCCCACGTTCGTGACCCCGACGTTCGACCCCGCGGTGCTCGGCCTGTTCGTGCCCGTGGTGCTGGTGCTCATCGCCGAGAACGTGGGCCACGTGAAGTCGGTCGCCGCGATGACCGGCCGCGACCTCGACCCGCTGACGGGCCGCGCGCTGTTCGCCGACGGTCTGGCGACCACGATCGCCGGCCTCGGTGGCGGATCGGGCACCACCACGTACGCCGAGAACATCGGCGTCATGGCCGCCACGAAGATCTACTCCACGGCCGCCTACTGGGTCGCCGCGGGCGCCGCGTTCGTGCTGTCCATGTCGCCCAAGTTCGGCCAGGTCATCGCCTCGATCCCCGCGGGGGTGCTCGGCGGTGCCACGACCGTGCTCTACGGCATGATCGGCATCCTCGGGGCGCGGATCTGGGTGCAGAACAGGGTCGACTTCTCCAACCCGGTGAACCTCACCACGGCGGCCGTCTCGCTCATCGTCGGCATCGCCAACTTCACGTGGGTCGCCGGTGACATCACGTTCGAGGGCATCGCGCTCGGCAGCGCCGCGGCGCTGGTGATCTACCACGTGATGAGCGGCGTGGCCCGCTGGCGTGGCACGAGCCAGGAGCCGGCCAGCCCGGCATCCGTGCCGAACGGCACCGAGCTCGAGCACTGACGCGGCACGGCCGGGTCACCCGTGCAGGGTGACCCGGCCGGACGTGCGTGGCGGTCGGCCAGGGGCGGTTCAGCCGGGGCCGGTTCAGCCCTCGGCGCCGTCGCCCTCGGTGGTGCCGTCCTCGGCCGCCGGGTCGGGCGTCGCCGTGGCCGTCGGGGCGGCGACCGGGGTCACGTCCGCGAGGGGGGTGCAGGAGGGGGCGCCGACGAGCACCACCGCGGGGTCGAGCGTGACCTGGTCCATCGGGAGCAGGTCGTTGAAGCGCTGCCCGACGACGAGGTCGACCGACGCGTCCTGCCGGTCGTCGAGCTTCAGCACCGGGTCCTTGAGGTGCGCGGCGAGCGTGTACGCCGCCGCGACCCCCGCCGTGCCGAACGAGACGCGCGCCCCGCCGCCGTTCTTGCCCTGGGCGCTGTTGCCCGTGGCGATCACGGCGAACCCGCGCGCTGCGAGCTCCGTGCCGGTGCGGGTGGCCAGACCGCCCACGTTCGAGGCGTTGTAGACGTTGACCTGGACCTGGTCGTAGGCGACCGGGAGCGCCCCCTCGGGCGGGCACGGGTAGATCGCGTCCGGGTCGATGGTGGGCGTCGCGGTGCTGAACTCGCGGGCCAGGAACGGGACCTCGACGGCACCCGAGAACACAGCGGCCGAGCCGATCCCGGCCACGGCCAGGCCCGCCAGGAGCAGGCCGAAGATGCCGGCCTGGCGCTCGTGCATGTGGCGCCGACGCAGCGTGCGGGCGCGGTCCGGGTCAGTGCTCATCTGCTGCCGCTCGTTCACTCGGTCACGCCGTGGTCACTCGGTCGCCGTCTCGATGACCAGGACCCGCGCGTGAAGGATGGGGCGCTGGTGGAGCGCCGCCCGCACCGCACGGTGGAGGCCGTCCTCCAGGTACATCACGCCTCTCCATTGCACCACGTGGGCGAACAGGTCGCCGTAGAACGTGGAGTCCTCGGACAGGAGGTTGTCGAGGTTCAGGTCACGCTTGGTCGTCACGAGCTCGTCGAGGCGCACCTGGCGCGGCGCCACCTCGGACCACTGCTTGGGCGTCACCAGCCCGTGGTCCGGGTAGGGCCTGCCCTCGCCCACTGCCTTGAAGATCACGGCGCGAGTCTAGGTGCAGCGCTCGCGGGGCCGAGGCTCTGCCACGCAGTTGGTGCAGACCTCACACCTTCGAGGTGCGGGTCGCCTCGGCGGATACGCCACGATGGGGGCGTGGAACGACGACTGGCGGTGGCCGACCTGCCCGGGCGTGTCCGCGGACTGACGAGGTCGGCGGCTGGTCGACGGGTCGTGGTGGGGATCGTCGGGCCCCCGGGGGCGGGCAAGTCCACCGTGGCCGAGCGCCTCGCGGCCGAGCTGGGCGCGACGGTGCGCGTGCTGCCCATGGACGGCTTCCACCTG
The DNA here is from genome assembly GCF_044392165.1 of Cellulomonas sp. P22. NCBI lineage: Bacteria > Bacillati > Actinomycetota > Actinomycetes > Micrococcales > Cellulomonadaceae > Cellulomonas > Cellulomonas sp. P22. Next base: position 172,899 of record NZ_JBISBW010000007.1, on the reverse strand, counting down.
GCGCAGCAGGAGCTCGTGCGGCTGGGCCGCGCGGCCCGCAAGGGCGCCCCCGACACGTTCGACGTGGACGGCTACGTCAGCGCGCTCGCCCGGGTGCGCGCCGACACCGGTCGCACCGTGTACGTGCCGACGTTCGACCGTGCCCTCGAGGAGCCCGTCGCGGGCGCCCTGCCGTTCGGTCCCGAGGTGCGGGTCGTGCTCACCGAGGGCAACTACCTGCTGCACGACGCCGGCGGCTGGGAGCAGGTGCGTCCCCTGCTCGACGAGGCCTGGTACCTCGACGTCGAGGACCAGGTGCGGGTGCGGCGGCTCGTGGACCGGCACGTGCGCTTCGGTCGGCCGCCCGCGCAGGCGCGTGCGTGGGTCGAGCAGGTGGACGAGCTCAACACCGCGCTCGTGGCGCGGGGGCGCGACCGCTCCGACGTGGTCGTCGCGGTCGACTGACCCCCGCGCCCGGCGAGGTCAGACGTTCGCCGCGACGTACGCGTCGATCTCCGCGAGGTACCCGGCCTTGTCCTCGTCGCTCAGCCACGACGCCTCGAACGAGTTGCGGGCGAGCTGCACCACGTCGGCGACGCTCAGGCCCGCCTTCTCGGCGAGGGCCACGTAGTTGCCGGCGACGTAGGCACCGAAGTACGCCGGGTCGTCGGAGTTGATCATGATCTTCACGCCGGCGCGCAGCAGCGCGACGATCTCGTCGGCCTTCATGTCGTCCGTCACGAAGCTGTTCGACACCGGGCACGACGTCAGACCCAGACCGCGCTCGCGCACGATCTCGACGAGGCGCGGGTCCTCGACGATGTTCGTCCCGTGGTCGATCCGGTCGACGCCGATCTCCTCGATGACCTGGCGGATGTGCTCGATGCTGCCCACCTGGTCGATGTCGCAGTGCATCGTGAGCTTGAGGCCGAGCTCGCGGGCGCGCGCGAACGTGTCGGCGAACTTGAGCGGCGGGTTGTCGCGCTCGTCGGAGTCGAGGCCCACGCCCACGATGAGGTCCTTGAACGGGGCCGCGGACTCGAGCGTCTCGGCGGCCGACTCGGCCGTGTGGTCGCGCAGGAAGCACAGGATGAGCGCGGACGAGATGCCGAGCTCGTCGCGCGCGTCGACGGTCGCGCGGTGGTAGCCCTGGACGACGTCGGCGAACGGCACGCCGCGCGTGGTGTGGGCCTGCGGGTCGAAGAACATCTCGACGTGGCGCACGCCGTCGGCCGCGGCACGGCGCAGGTAGGCCATCGCCAGGTCGTAGAAGTCCTGCTCGGTGCGCAGCACCTCCATCGCGGGGTAGTACACGGCGAGGAAGCTCGCGAGGTCGTCGAACTCGTACGTGGCGCGGACCTCGGCGACGGTCTTCTGGTCGAGCTCGATGCCGTTGCGCTTCGCCAGGGCGAGCTTGAGGTCGGGTTCGAGCGTGCCTTCGAGGTGCAGGTGCAGCTCGCACTTGGGCAGTCCGGCGATGAACTCCGGGGTGGGTACGGTGGCCGAGGGCATGTGGTGTCCGATCCGTGCGCTGGGACTGTCTCCGGGGCCACGAGGGGGCACCTCAGGACGCCCGTCACCCCCGAGCGTAGCCTCGGGGAGATGACGACGAAGGTCTACGTGAACCTCCCGGTGCGCGACCTGTCGCGGTCTGTCGAGTTCTTCGGGCGCCTCGGCTTCGTGATCGACCCGGACGTCTCGGACGAGCGCCGCGCGGGCGTCGTGCTCAACGAGGACGCCTACGTGATGCTGCTCGACGCTGAGCACTTCGCGACGCGCACGTCCAAGCGGGTCACGGACCCACGCACCCACGCCCAGGCGATCTTCTCGCTCTCGGCCGAGAGCCGGGAACGGGTCGACGAGATCGTGCGCGCCGCGCTCGACGCGGGCGGCACCCCCGCGGCCGACCCGATCGCGGACGGCCCGTTGTACGCGTGGTCGTTCGAGGACCCGGACGGGCACCTCTGGGAGGTCGCGCACATGCCCGTGCAGGACGCGCGGCCCGATGCGGAGCCCGACGCGGGGCCCGACGCGTGAGTGCCGTGCTCCCCGACGCGCCGGCGTCGGTGGCCGATCCCCAGGCCGTGGTGCAGGGCCCCGGCTACCGGTTCACCGTGCTCACGAGCCGCCTGGTCCGCATGGAGCGCAGCGACGCCGACGTGTTCGTCGACGCCCCCACCCAGGTGGTGCGCTCGCGCCGCTTCGACGTCCCCGAGATCACGGTCGCGGACTCCGACGACGCGCTCGACATCTGGACCGAGCACCTGCACGTGCGCTACGACAAGGGACCGTTCACCGCGGCTGGGCTCTCGGTGTCGATGCGCACGCGTGCGCAGAGCTCGCACCGCACGCGCTGGAGCTACGGCGACCAGGCCGTCGGCACCGACGGGCGGCCCGCGAACCTGGGGGGCACGGCACGCACGCTCGACGACGTCGACGGTGCGCTGCCGCTCGAGCCCGGGCTGCTGTCGGTGCACGGCTTCGCTGTGCTCGACGACTCGCGCTCGCTGCTGCTCACCGACGACGGCTGGGTGGCCCCGAGGCCCCCGGGCGCGGGCGAGGACCTGTACTTCTTCGGGTACGGGCGCGACTACCAGGACGCGCTGCGCGACTTCTTCGCGCTCGCCGGTCCGAGCCCGCTGCTGCCGCGCTGGGCGCTGGGCAACTGGTGGAGCCGGTACCACCGCTACACCGCCGACGAGTACCAGGCCCTCATGGACCGCTTCGCCGCCGCGGGCATCCCGTTCTCGGTCGCGGTGCTCGACATGGACTGGCACCTGGTCGACATCGACCCGAGCCTGGGCAGCGGGTGGACGGGCTACACGTGGGACCCGGGGCTGTTCCCCGACCCGGCAGCCTTCCTCGCGGCCCTGCACGCTCGGCACCTGCGCGTGACCCTCAACGTGCACCCCGCCGACGGGGTGCGCCGGCACGAGGCGGCCTACGCCGACATGGCGCGCGACCTGGGCATCGACCCGTCGTCAGGGCTCGAGATCGCGTTCGACATCTCCTCGCGGGAGTTCGTCGAGGCGTACCTGCGGCGGCTGCACCACCCGCACGAGGAGATCGGCGTCGACTTCTGGTGGCTCGACTGGCAGTCGGGCACGAACGCGCGCGTGCCCGGCCTGGACCCCTTGTGGATGCTCAACCACGTGCACCACAGCGACTCGGCGCGGGACGGGAAGCGCCCGCTGACGTTCTCCCGGTACGCGGGGCTGGGCAGCCACCGCTACCCGGTGGGCTTCTCGGGCGACACCGTCGTCACCTGGGCCTCGCTCGACTTCCAGCCGTACTTCACGGCCACGGCCGCGAACGTCGGCTACTTCTGGTGGAGCCACGACATCGGGGGGCACCTGGGCGGCGTCAAGGACGACGAGCTCGCGACGCGGTGGTTCCAGCTCGGCGCCTTCTCCCCGGTGAACCGTCTGCACTCGACGGCCAGCGCGTTCAACTCGAAGGAGCCGTGGCGGTTCGGCATCCAGGCCGAGCAGGTCATGACGCGGTTCCTGCGGCTGCGCCACCAGCTCGTGCCGTACCTGTACTCGGCCATGTGGGCCGCACACACCGACGGGGTCGCGCCGGTGCGCCCGATGTACCACGACCACCCGTGGGAGCCCGACGCGTACGAGGTCCCGAACCAGCAGCTGTTCGGCCCCGACCTGCTGGTCGCCCCGATCACGTCACCGGCCGACCGGGCCACGCACCTGGGCCAGGTCGCGGCGTGGCTGCCCGAGGGCACCTGGTACGACCTGTTCACGGGCCGCCGCTACGACGGCGGGCGCCGGCTCGTGCTGCACCGCACGCTCGAGCAGCTGCCCGTGCTGGCCCGCGCGGGCACGGTGCTGCCGCTCGCGGCCGACCCTATGGCCGACACGGGCGACAACCCCACCGCGCTGGTGCTGCGCGTCCTGCCCGGGGCCGGCGGGCGCACGCTGCTCGTCGAGGACGACGGCCAGGGCGACCCGGGCCCCGCGGACCGCCAGCTCACGCCGGTGGCGCTGGTCTGGGACGAGCACGGCCCGGACGCCGACGGGGGAGTGCGCGCCGACGCCGTGCTGACCGTCGAGCCGCCCACCGGCCCCGGTGTCAGCACCGCGCGCACGCTCACGCTCGACCTGGTGGGGGTCGACGCGGTGCGCCGCGTGAGCGTCGGCGGGCGCACCCTGACCGTGGACGAGGTCGGGCTCGTGAGCGACGCGACCCACGGCGCGCGGCCTGGCACCGGGCAGGTGCTGCGCGTCGAGCTCGGAACGCTCGACCTGACCGACGGCGTCGAGGTGCACCTGGAGGGCCTGCGGCGGCGCGGCCCCGACCTGCACGGCGACGTCTTCGCGCTGCTCGACGAGGCCGAGATCGCCTACGACACCAAGTCGCGCGTCATGGCGCTCGTCGAGCGGATGTCCGGCACGGCCCTCGTCTCGACCCTGCACGGGCTCGACCTGCCCGGGAACCTGTACGGCGCGATCGTCGAGGTGGTGGCGGCCGCAGCCGAGTGACGCGGCGTGCGGTCAGGCGTTCCCGGCCAGCAGGTCGCGGACCAGCTCGGGCAGCGCGTCCTCGATCGGGCGCCGGAGCACAGCGTCGGCGAGCCGGTCGTAGGGCGTGGGCTCGGCGTTGACGATCACGATGCGCGCGCCAGCGTCGGCGGCCACCGCGGTCAGGCTCGCCGCCGGCTGCACGCCCAGCGTCGACCCGACCGCCACGAACACGTCGCTCGTCGCGGCGGCCTCGACCGCGGCGTCGAGCACGTCGGCGGGCAGCGGCTCGCCGAACATGACGACGTCCGTCGCGAGCGGTCCGCCGCAGCGCGCGCAGTGCGGGTCCGGGTCGGTGTCGAGCCGGGCCAGGACGCCGGCGGTCGGTTCGGTGGCCCCGCAGCCCAGGCAGCGCGTGCCCGTCAGGCTGCCGTGCAGCTCGAGGACCTTGCCCCCGGACGTCCCCGCCTTCTGGTGCAGGCCGTCGAAGTTCTGGGTCGCGACGGCGCGCAGGGCGCCCGCTCGCTCGAGGTCCACGAGCGCCAGGTGGCCCGGGGTCGGCTGCGCGGTCCAGACCGGGTGGTCACGCCACATCCGCCACGCCCGACGGCGGATGTCCGGCTCGGCCAGGTACCAGTCGAGCTCGAGCAGCCGCGAGGCCAGCGGGTCGCGGGTCCACACGCCCTGCGGCCCCCGGAAGTCGGGGATGCCCGAACCGGTGGAGATGCCGGCCCCCGTGAGGACGGTGACGGACGGGACCGGGGCATCGGGCACGGCGGGGTCGCTCACGCCCCGACCGTACGCCGCAGCCGGGGCGCGGTCACCCCGCCCGGTGCCGGTCGAGGGCTCAGGCCGCGGGGCCGCGGGCCTCGAGCTCGGCGCGCTGCTTGACGCCCCGCAGCATCCGCTGGCTCATGAGCAGGCTGACCCACTCGACGGGCTCGACGAGCAGCGCCGACCACGGCTGCGTGTACCCGTAGCGCTCGCGGACCACGAGGCGCGTGGTGCCGCCCGGCGCGTCGCGCAGCACGAACGCCCAGCTGAACTCGTACGGCGCAGGGGCGGAGCCGGCGGGCGCCGCACCGCGAAGCACGAACGCGCGGCCCGGGTCCACGATCTCGACGCGCAGCCCGCCGTCCGGGTGCAGCAGCACCTCGTCGCCGACCGCGAGCTCCTGCCACTCGGGCACGATGCGGTCCGCGCTGTGGATGTCGCAGCCCACCAGGTTCTCGAGCAGGTCGTAGCTGTAGAAGCCGGCGCGCCCCTGGCCCATCTGCACGATCCACGGCCACACCTCCGCCGGGGAGGTCCGCACGCTGATGGCCCGTGTCGCGACGAGCTGCGGATCGGGCACCAGGTCGTCGCCCGGCAGCCCCGCGGCGACCTCGCCCTCGGTCGCCCCCCAGCGCAGCGACTCGCGTCGGGCCAGCACCACGCCGACGGCCACCCCCAGGCATGCGAGGGTCAGCCGCGCGGCGCGGCCCCGGCTGCTCATGCGTCCACCACGTTCGTCATACGGGCAGCCCACCAGCACCGGGCGCACCCCGCAAGAGACCGACGTCCCTGTCCGGCTGGTGGTCGTCCGCGAACCGCCCCAGCATGGAGACGGGCGTCCGACGCCGGCCGTCCACCGCGGTCCGGGCGCGCGAGGGGGCGGTGACGTGCAGTTCATCATCATGACGTTCGGCGACAGGTCCGGGCTCGAGGGCAGGTCCAAGGGCTGGGTGCTCGAGATGCTCGCGTTCCTGCAGGGGATCGACGAGGAGCTCGAGGCGTCCGGCGAGCTCGTCGAGCAGCGTTCGCTCGCCGACCCCTCGGAGGGCAAGACCGTGCACATGGACGCGGGGCTGCCGTACACCGCGAACGAGCCCTTCGTCGCTCCCGCCCGCTCGCTCTCGGGCTACTGGGTCGTGGAGGTCGTGGACGAGGCCCGCGCGCTCGAGATCGCGACCGAGGTGACCGTGTTCCTGCAGGACTCGGTCGAGGTGCGGCAGGTGCTCGAGGAGCGCACCGTCGACTGACCGGCACCCCGGCCGACCGCCGGTCGGGTGAAACTCCCCGATCGGTGTCAACCTCCGGCGGGGCTCGCACGTGTACCGGGTATGACAGTCCTCGTGTCTCGTCCGGAGCCGGTGGTCCAGCCACCAGACGTGCGTGCCTCCGTCTGGACGGACGACGTGCTGCCCCACGACGCCGTGCCCCACGACGACCTGCACCACGATGCCGTGCCCGACGACGACGTCGACGTCCGGCTGGTCCGTGCGACGCGCGGCGCGCGCGACGCCGAGTTCACTGTGTTCGCCACCGCGGCCCAGGACGACCTCGGGCGGATGGCCTGGCTGCTCACGGGTGACACCCACGCAGCGGCCGAGCTGGTCCAGGTCGCGCTCGTGCGGACGTACGTCGCCTGGCCCCGGGCCCGGGAGCGCGACCCGCTCGCCTACGCCCGCCGGGTCATGGCCAACGCCCGCATCGACGTGTGGCGCAGGCGGCGGCGCGAGGTGCTCGTGGCGCCCGAGGACGTGCCCGACGGCTTCACGGCGGCGCAGGGGGCCGCCGTGGAGGACCGCGACGAGCTGGTGCGCGCCCTGGCCGCGCTGAGCACCAGGCAGCGACGAGTCGTGGTGCTGCGCTACCTCATGGGCCTGTCGGAGCGTGAGGTGGCTGACGACCTCGGGGTGAGCGTCGGCACCGTGAAGTCGCAGGCCTCACGCGGGCTGCGGCGGCTGCGAACGAGCCTGGGAGAACCCGTGGACGACGACCCGAGGGGAGACGGTTGTGCCGATCGATGACGAGGCCTTCGCCAGGACCCTGCGCGCGCGGATCGACGCGGCGGTGCCGGTCGTCCCGGTCGACGTGCCGGGTGCCGTGCGGCAGGGCCGCAGGCGTCGGGCGCTGCGCGCCGGGGCGGGCACGGGGGCGCTCGCGGTGGGTCTGGTGGCGCTCGCGGTCGGCGTGCCGTCGGTGCTGGGTCGCACGCCCGACGGGCGCGACCTCGCTGCGGCGTCCTCCGCGCAGAACGGAGACCCTGCGGTGTCGGACGCCGCGACGCTCACCGGTGACCCCCTCGTCATCCAGGTGACCGTCGGGTCCGACGGGGATGGCATGGACGTCACGACGTGGACGCTCGGCGACCAGAAGGTGGAGGTGCTCCGCGCGGAGGTGGCCAGGGCTGCCGAGGAGGCGATGGCGTTGGCCGCGCCGGGTGCGACGCAGGCGGATCTGCCGAGCGAGTACCTCGGGTGGCTCTCGGCGACGTACCAGCTCTCGACGCCACCCGACGCCTCGGTCGTGACGTCGGTGCCCTCGGGCGAGTGGGGCAGCCACCAGGGGACCTGCCTGCGCGCCGCCGGCTGGGAGGTGCAGGTCGGTGACGCCGGCTACTCCGTGACCCTGAGGTCCGGCGGCGTGAAAGAGCTCGGACGTGACCAGTACGTCTGCGCGGTCGAGTACCCGGCCGACCTCGGCTGACCGACGACGCCGGGGTCGTCCGGTGGCGGGCGCGCCGCATCGGACGAACGATGGCACCGAGGCTCGCGTCCCGGGCCGTGCGTGCGGCGGCGAAGGGTGAGGGCACATGGCGATGACTGCATCCACCGCGAGCGCACCGCGCCCGGTCAGGGTCCGGTCGTCGGCCTGGTGGACGGTGCCGTGCGCGGTCGTCGCGGCAGTCCCGGTCGTCTTCGCCGCGACCGTGTGGTTCGCGCAGCACTCGCTCCTCTACCACCCCGACCGTGACCCGGTCCCGCCCGCGGACGAGGTGCTGCCCGGCGCACGCGACGTCGAGCTCACCACGGCCGACGGGCTCACCCTCGGCGCCTGGTACCTGCCGCCGAGCGGCGCGTGCACAGCGGTGGTGCTCGTGGCGCACGGCAACGCGGGGAACCGTGCGCGCCGTGCCGGGCTGGCCCGGGCGATCCAGGCCCGCGGGTTCGGCGTGCTGCTCATGGACTACCGCGGGTACGGGGGCAACGCCGGACGGCCCACCGAGGCCGGCCTGGCGCTCGACGTGCGTGCGGCGCGGACCTACCTGCTGGAGGAGGCCGGTGTCGCCGAGCGGGACCTCGTCTACCTCGGCGAGAGCCTGGGCACGGGCGTCGTCACCGAGCTGGCCGTCGAGCACCCGCCCGCCGCACTGGTGCTGCGCTCACCGCTGAGCACGCTCGGCGAGGCCGGGAACGCGCTCTACCGGATGCCGGTGAGCCTGCTGCTGCGTGAGCGCTACCTGGTGCGTGAGCACGTCGGGCGGCTCCGGGTGCCCACGGCCGTCGTCTACGGCACGACCGACGTGATCGTCCGCGCCGAGCACAGCAGGCAGGTCGCCGAGGCGGCGCGCGCCGCGGGGGCGCACGTCGTCGAGGTCGAGGTGACGGCCACGGGTCACGCCGACGAGCGGCTCGTGCACGGCGACGAGCTCATGGACGCGCTCGTCGCCGTGGCCGTCCGCGGCGGGGTGACGGGCTGCTGGTGACGCGCTGCGCGTGACCCGCTGCTCGTGACGCGCCGGTCGGGTCAGGCGGTCGCGTCGGCGGCGGGCCACGCCGCGACGAGGCTCTCGACCGCGGTGATGCTCGTCGCGACGACGCGGGCCTGCTCGGCGGGGTCGACCGACGCCCCCGCCCCGGCGAGACCCACGAGGAAGGCCGTGAGGGGGGCGCCCGGGCGCGTCGGGCCGTGGGCCACGTCGCTGATGAGGCGCAGCAGGCCCGGGGCGTTGGCGTCCATCACGGACCGCTCGACGCCCAGCTCGGCGCACACGCCGTCGAGCCAGGTGTTCATGACGGCCATCTTCTGGCTCTCGTCGCCGCGGTCGTGGGGCAGGCGCTCGGCCATCAGGACGCTCCATCTGGCGGGCGTTCCCGCCGGTCAGGGGGTGGGGGTGTCCCGCCATCGTGGCATGCCGTGGGCGCACGGCCCAGCACTTGGTCCCGCCCTCGGTGCACGTCGGTGGGCTAGGTGCGAGGGGTGCGGCGGGGCGTCCACGCCTCCTGCCATGTTCAACGTATATCCCACCGGGGGGCTTGCGGCAAGGCCCTGGTGCCCGCGCAGAATCGTCGGCCTGAGCCAGTGCCAGCGCCCACGAGACGTGCGCGTGCCGAGACCTCGGAGCTGATGACGTGAACCCGACCGCCAGCGCGTTCGACCTCCCCGCCCACCTGGCCGCCAAGGCCGACCCGGCGCTCATCGCCGCCGACGAGCAGCACTTCGCGGCGATCGCCGATGCCCTGGAGCAGTCGATCGCCGACGTGACCGACCGTCTCGACACGGCACGCAAGGCCCCGGGCGGACGTGGCCAGGCCGCGCTCGACCGGGACCAGGAGATCCATCGGCTGACCACCCGCCTGCGCACGCTGAGCCGGTTCGGGCTGGACCTGTGCCTCGGGCGGATGGTGGGCGCCGCCGCCGAGCCCGTGCACGTCGGGCGGCTCGGGCTCACGGACGGCTCGGGACGGCGGGTGCTGATCGACTGGCGTTCGCCGGCGGCCGAGCCGTTCTTCGGGGCGACCCACGCCGACCCGATGGGCCTGGTGAGCCGGCGGCGCTACCGGTGGACCGGCGGCCGGGTCAGCGACTACTGGGACGAGGTTTTCGCCGTCGACGGCACGGGCGGGATCGACCACCACCCGGCGCTCGACGACCAGTCCGCCTTCATCGCGAGCCTGGGCGGCGACCGGTCGGACCGGATGCGTGACGTGCTCGGCACCATCCAGGCCGATCAGGACGCCATCATCCGCGCGGGGTCCCGCGGCGCGCTCGTGGTCGACGGCGGGCCGGGGACGGGCAAGACGGTCGTCGCCCTGCACCGCACCGCGTACCTCCTGTACTCCGACCCGCGCCTGGGCCACCGGCGCGGTGGCGTGCTGTTCGTCGGGCCCCACGAGCCGTACCTGGCCTACGTCGGCGACGTGCTCCCGAGCCTCGGGGAGGAGGGTGTGCAGACCTGCACGCTGCGGGACCTCGTCCCCGAGGGCGCAGGCGCGGCGATCGAGAAGGACCCGCGGGTCGCCCGGCTGAAGGCTGATGCGCGCCTGGTGGCCGCGATCGAGCCGGCGGTGCAGTTCTCCGAGAGGCCGCCGACCGAGGGCATGGAGGTCGAGACGCCCTGGGCCGACGTGTGGCTGAGCCCGACGGACTGGGTCGAGGCCTTCGGGTCCGTGGATCCCGGCGTCCCGCACAACGAGGGGCGTGACGAGGCCTGGGAGGGGCTGCTCACGATCCTCACGGACAAGGTCCGTGACGAATCGGGCGCCGACCCGGACGACGAGGACGCGGTCCCCGTGGACCAGCTGCGCCGGTCGCTCGCGCAGAACCTGGACCTGGCCCAGGCCTTCAACCGGGCGTGGCCGCTGCTCGAGCCGACCGACCTGGTCGGCGACCTGTGGGACGTGCCCGCCTACCTGCACCTGTGCGCGCCCTGGCTCGAGCCCGACGAGGCGCGGCTGCTGCAGCGTGCGCAGCCGCAGGCGTGGACCATGGCCGACCTGCCGCTCCTGGACGCGGCCCGGCAGCGGCTCGGGGACCCGGAGGCGTCCGGTCGTCGGCGGCGACGCGAGGCCGCGGCAGCCGCCGACCGCGCCCGCATGGCCGACGTCGTCGACGACCTGATCGAGTCCGACGACTCCACGCTGGCGGTCATGCACATGCTGCGCGGCGAGGACCTGCAGGACGCCCTGGTCGACGACTCGGCCCTGCCGGCCGTCGCGCCCGACCTGCTCGCCGGGCCGTTCGCGCACGTCGTCGTGGACGAGGCCCAGGAGCTGACCGATGCCGAGTGGCAGATGCTGCTGCTCCGCTGCCCGTCGCGGAGCCTCACGATCGTCGGGGACCGTGCGCAGGCGAGGGCCGGGTTCACGGAGCCGTGGGAGGAACGGCTGCGGAGGGTCGGGATCGACCGGGTCGAGCGTGCCTCGCTGAGCATCAACTACCGGACGCCGGAGGAGGTCATGGCGGAGGCGGAGCCGGTCATCCGGGCCGTGCTGCCGGATGCCAACGTGCCGACCTCGGTCCGCCGCGGCGGCGCGCCCGTCATCCACGGGTCCGTCGGCGACCTGGAGCCCGTGCTCGACGCGTGGCTCGACGCGCACACGAGCGGGACCGCCTGCGTCATCGGCGACCCCACGTTCGCCGGGACGTCGCGCGTCCGATCCCTGAGCCCCGAGCTGTCGAAGGGGCTCGAGTTCGACCTGGTCGTGCTCGTCGACCCCGAGGCGTTCGGGGAGGGCGCCGAGGGGGCGGTCGACCGCTACGTCGCGATGACCCGTGCGACCCAGCAGCTCGTCGTCCTCACGAGCGCCTGACACCGGCCCGGTCGCAGAACCACCCACCGCTCCGGACCTCCGGCAGCGCGGACGGTGGCATGCTGGGCTGCGAGAGCGCTCCCCAGGCCCCGTCTCGCCGGCCCCCCACCTCGACGACGAGCAAGCACCGGTCGCGCCCCGCGGTCAGACCCCCCCCACCTGCCCCACGCTGAGGAACGCCATGTCGACGCAGACATCCGCCGCCGAGCGGCTCACCGACCCCACCACCGTCGGAGGTCGCACGCTCGACCTCGACGGGCGCCGGTTCTACCAGATCAGCGCCTACGACCAGATCCCGCCGTTCTTCATGACGCTGGTCGGCGCGAGCGACCTGTGGGTGTTCATCTCGAGCAGCGGGGGAGTCACGGCGGGCCGCGAGCACGCCGAGCGGGCGCTGTTCCCGTACACCACCGAGGACAAGGTGACCGACGGCGCGGGGCGCACCGGCGGCCTGAGCGTCCTGCGCGTCACGACCCCCGACGGCGTCGTCTGCTGGCAGCCGTTCGCCCCGACGCGCCCCGGTGACATGCCCGTCGAGCGGACGCTCTCGAAGGACTTCCTCGGCACGACCCTGGTCTTCGAGGAGACCCGGCCCGATCTCGGGCTGCGGCTGCGGGTGGCGTGGCAGACGAGCGCCCGGTACGGCGTGGTGCGCTCGTGCGCGCTCACCGCGACGGGGCCCGGGTGCGAGGTCGAGGTGCTCGACGGGTTCGTCAACCTGCTGCCCGCGGGCGCGACCGTGCAGGTCCAGAACGAGCTGAGCGTCCTGCTGGACGCGTACAAGCGGGCCGAGCTCGACCCGGCCACGGGTCTGGGGCTCGTCTACCTGAACTCGTCGCTGACCGACAAGGCCGACCCGAGCGAGTCGCTGTACGCCACCGTCGCGTGGCACGTGGGGCTCGGTGACGTCGAGCACCTGCTGTCGGCACGCCAGGTCCGCGCGTTCGCCGCGGGTGACGCCGTGCAGCCCGAGACCGACGTGCGAGGACGGCAGGGCGCGTACCTGGTGCGCGCGCGCCTCGAGCTCGCGGCGGGCCAGACGCAGCGCTGGCGCGTGGTGGCCGACGTCGAGCAGTCGGCGGCCGACGTGGTGGCCCTGCAGGCCGAGCTGGCGGACCCCGAGGCCGTCGCGGCACGGCTCACCGCCGACGTCGAGGACACCCGCACCGCGCTCGAGGACCTCGTGGCGACGGCCGATGCGGCGCAGCTCACCGGCGACGAGCTGGCCGCCGCGCACCACAGCGCGAACGTGCTGTTCAACTCGATGCGCGGCGGGGTCCCCGCCGACGGGTACACGGTCGAGTCGGCCGACGTGCGGCGGTTCGTCGGGCAGCGCAGCCCCCGCACCGCGGCGCGCTGCGCGGACCTGCTCGACGCGCTCCCCGAGACGCTCGGGGTCGACGCCCTCGTCGCGCTCGCGGACGCCTCGGGCGACGTGGACCTGCGACGGCTCGCGGCCGAGTACCTGCCGCTCACGTTCAGCCGCCGCCACGGCGACCCGAGCCGGCCCTGGAACATCTTCCGGATCGCGCTGCGCGACGAGGAGGGCCGCACCCGCGTCGACTACCAGGGCAACTGGCGCGACATCTTCCAGAACTGGGAGGCGCTGGCCTGGTCGTTCCCCGAGTACGCCGAGTCGATGGCCACCGTGTTCCTCGACGCGACCACCGCCGACGGGTACAACCCGTACCGGATCTCGCGTCACGGCATCGACTGGGAGGTGCCCGAGCCCGAGAACCCGTGGGCGAACATCGGCTACTGGAGCGACCACCAGATCGTCTACCTGCTCAAGCTGCTCGAGACGTCGCTGCGGTTCCACCCGGGGCGGCTCGCCGACCTCGTGGACCGTGCCGTGTTCACGCACGGTGACGTGCCGTACCGGATCGCGTCGTACGAGCAGACGCTGGCCGACCCCGTCGCGACGATCGCGTTCGACGAGGACGCGCACGCCGCGATCCTGCGTCGCGTCGCGACCGAGGGTGCCGACGGCAAGCTGGTGCACGCCGCGGACGGCGAGCTCGTGCGGGTCACGCTCGCGGAGAAGCTGCTGCTGCTCGTGCTGGCGAAGCTGGTCAACCTGGTGCCCGACGGCGGGATCTGGATGAACACCCAGCGCCCCGAGTGGAACGACGCGAACAACGCGCTCGTCGGGCGGGGCCTGTCGGTCGTGACGCTCGCGTACGTGCGCCGCTACCTGGGTGTCGTGCGGGACCTGCTCGACCGCGACGTGCAGGTGACCACCGAGCTGGCCGGCCTGCTCACGGACGTGCACGCGGCGCTGGCCCGGCACGTCGACGGGACGGTCACGGGGTTCGACGACGCGGCGCGGCGCGCGGTCATGGACGACCTGGGCGCTGCGGGCACCGCGTACCGCGAGGGCGTGTACGCCGGGTTCGGCGGGGCCCGGATCACGGTCGAGGCCGCGAGCGTGCGGGCGTTCCTCGACGTCGCCCAGCAGTACGTCGACTCGGGGCTGCGGGCCAACCGCCGCGACGACGCGCTGTTCCACGCGTACAACCTCATCGACCTGCACGACGGGGTCGCGGGGGTGCGCCGGCTGCCCGCGATGCTCGAGGGGCAGGTCGCGGTGCTCTCCTCGGGGCTGCTCAGCGCGCACGAGTCGGTCGAGCTGCTCCAGGGGCTGCGCCGCAGCGCGCTGTACCGCGCCGACCAGCACAGCTACACGCTGTACCCCGACAAGGTGCTGCCCCGGTTCCTCGAGCGCAACGTGGTGAGCGCCGACCGGGCGGCGCGCTGCGCTCTGGTCGGCCGGCTCGTGGACGCGGGGGACACCTCGATCGTGCTGCGCGACGTGGGCGACGACGTCCGCTTCGCCCCCGGCATCCACAACGCGCGCGACGTCGCGGCCGCGCTCGACGCGCTGCCGGGCGGCGTGGGTGAGGTGGCCGCGCCGGACCGGGCCGCGCTGCTCGCGCTGTTCGAGGACGTCTTCCGCCACGCCGAGTTCACCGGGCGCTCCGGGTCGTTCTTCGCGTACGAGGGCCTGGGCAGCATCTACTGGCACATGGTCTCCAAGCTGCTGCTCGCGGTGCAGGAGACCCTCGAGCGGGCCGTGGCCGACGGCGCGGACGCGGCGGTCGTCGCCCAGCTGCGCGACGCCTACGAGGACGTGCGGCTCGGGCTCAGCTACTGCAAGTCGCCCGAGACGTACGGCGCGTTCCCGATCGACCCGTACTCGCACACCCCCTCCGGCAGCGGCGCCCGCCAGCCCGGGATGACGGGCCAGGTCAAGGAGGAGGTGCTGACCCGGCTCGGCGAGCTGGGGCTGCGCGTCGAGCACGGCCGGATCGTGGTTCGACCCGTGCTGCTGCGGCCCGAGGAGTGGACCGCGGGACCGGAGACGTTCCGCTACCTCGACGTCGCGGGGCAGCCGCGCGAGATCGAGCTGCCGTCGTCCTCGCTCGCGTTCACGTTCTGCCAGGTGCCGGTCGTCTACCGGCGTGCCGCGCGGACCCGGGTCGTGGTGGACCTGGCGGACGGGCAGCGGGTCGAGTGCGCCGACGCGGGGCTCGACGCGGAGCTCAGCTCGCGGGTCTTCCGCCGGCTCGGGCAGGTCGTGCGCATCACGGTCGAGACGCCGGGCGACGCGGCCCGCGGGGTCTAGCGGAGGGCGTCCGGGGCGAGCCCTGCCTCGAGCCGGGTCAGCAGCGCGACCGCGGCCTCGACGCCCTCCCGGTCCGGCCCGAGCCCCTGGGCGACGCGGGCGGCCCACGACCTGCGCAGCCGGGCCACCTGCTCGCGCGCCAGCGGGGTCAGGCGCAGCGACGTGCGGCGCCGGTCGTGGTCGTCGTGGGTGCGGACCACGAGGCCCTTGGCCTCGAGCGACCCGAGGGTCACGCTGAGGTTGCTCCGGTGCATGCCTGTCGCCTGCGCGACCGCGCCAGGGGTCGCGGCCGGGTGCCGGTCGATGCAGCGGATCACCGCCGCCTCGGTCGGCGTGAGGGCGATGACCTCGTCGTCCATGGGGGTCTGCGCCAGGTCGCGGGCCAGCACGAGGACGAGGTCTGCGAGCTCGGCCATCGCCGCGTCCCCAGCGCCTGCGCGGCCGGGTGCAGCGGTGCGGGCGTCGTCGGCGGGCATCCTCCCAGCCTACCGAAGTCCATTACTGATCTATAGTTATGTTTTCATCATCACCCGAGGAGCAGCATGAGCACCCCCGCCGCCGCGTCGTCCGCGACCCCGCCCACGCCCGCGCCGGGCCGCGACGGCATCACCGCCGGGCTGCTGCTCGTCCTGGCGCTGCTGTCCGCGCTCGCCCCGTTCGCGACCGACCTCTACCTGCCGGCCTTCCCGACCATGGCCGCCGAGCTCACGACCGACGCCACGAGCATCCAGCTCACCCTCACCGCGTTCCTCGTCGGCATCGCCGCTGGTCAGCTCGTCTTCGGACCGCTCTCCGACCGCGTCGGGCGCGTCAAGCCGCTCGTGGTCGGGTCCGTGCTGTGCGTCGTCGCGAGCGTCGCCGCGGCCGCCGCGCCCACCATCGAGATCCTCGTCGGGGCCCGGCTCGTGCAGGGGCTGGCCGGCGCCGCCGGGATGGTCATCGGCCGCGCCGTCATCAGCGACCTGTCCCGCGGGACGTCCGCCGCACGCGCGTTCAGCCTGATGATGCTCGTCGGTGGCATCGCCCCCGTGCTCGCCCCGCTCCTCGGCAGCATCCTCGTCGGCCCGATCGGCTGGCGCGGGCTCCTGTGGATCGTCGCTGTGCTCGCCCTCGCGATGCTCGTCGGGGTGCTCGCCGTCGTCCGCGAGACGCACCCCGCCGCGCGACGCGCCGAGATGCGCGAGCAGCGCGCCCGCACCGGATCAGGCGCACGCGAGCTGCGATCGCGCGACTACCTCGGCAACACCCTCGCGTTCGGCTTCGCGTTCGCCGTGATGATGGCCTACATCTCCGCGTCGCCGTTCGTCTACCAGGTGATGATGGGGCTGAGCGAGGTGCAGTACGGCCTCGCCTTCGGCGCCAACGCGCTCGGCCTCGCCGTCGTCAGCGGCATCTCCGCCCGACTCGCCGCGACCCGCTCCGTGCCCGGGCTGCTCGGCCTCGGCCTCAGCCTCGTGCTGCTCTCCGCCGTGGCCGTCCTCGTCCTCGCGCTCGCCCCCGTGCCCGCGGGGTGGCTCGCGCTGCCGCTGTTCACCTCGGTCGCCAGCCTGGGCCTGGTGCTCGGCAACGCCACCGCGCTGGCCCTCACCGCCGCACGGCACACGGCCGGCACGGCCTCGGCGGTGCTCGGCGCGCTCCAGTTCGCACTCGCCGGCCTGGTCTCCCCGCTCGTGAGCCTCGGCGGCGAGGACACCGCCGTGCCGCTCGCGGGCATCATGACCGCGCTGGCGGTCATCGCGCTGGGCTGCTTCGCGGTGGGTCGGCGCGGCCGCGGGCGACTCGACGTCGCTCACCAGCTCGAGGTCTGAGCCGGGCTCCTCGGCAGCCGACCGGTCGGCTGCCGAGGAAGGCGAGACAGGGCGTGACGACGCGTCCTAGGTTGGCCCGCATGAGGCTGACGAGGTGGAGACTGCGGTTCCTGCCGGTGTGGACGTTCTTTTTGGGCCTGCTCATCGGGGGGCTGCCGGGCGGGCTCGCGCGGATCGACAACTACGTCGCGATCGGTCTGTACGTCCTCGTCACCGCAGTCGTCTGGGTCCCTCTCGGGTGGCTGCCGAGGCAGGACAGCGCGCCCACGCCGCCCACGCCGACGACGTAGGCCGTCGGCATCTGCTGCGGGCTCAGGCGCGTGAGCGGCGGCGGAAGACGACGACGGCGAGGGCGAAGGTCGCCACCGCGTACCCGACGCACCCCGCGAGCGGCACGCCGATGCCTGCGACGTCACCCGCGGCGGCGGCGCGCGCCGCCTCGGCCGCGAGAGCGAACGGCAGCGCGCGGGCGACCGCCGCGAACCCGTCGCCGAGCACGGCGAGGTCCATCCAGTAGCCGCCCACGAACGTCGCGAACGTGATCAGCCCCGATGCGGCCGCACCCACCTGGGATGCGGTGAGTGCCGAGCCCAGAAGAAGCCCGATGCCCACGAACATCACCGCGGCCGGCACCAGCACGACGAGCGCCAGCAGCAGGTTCACGCTCGGCGCGAGCCCCATGAACAGCGCCGTGACGAAGCACGCGACCCCCTGCACCAGGCCGAGGCCCACGAGCGGCACCGCGTACGCCACGAGCAGCCCCGTCGTCGTCAACGGCGAGGCCGTCACCCTGCTGAGGAACGACGACGCTCGGTCGCCCGCGAGCAGCGTCCCGGCGAACATCGCGACGAACGCGAGGCTGAAGACGGCCAGACCCGGCGCGAGGGACTCGATCTCGAAGGCTGTGATCCTGACGTTGCGGCCGATCGTGCCCAGCATCAGGAGCAGACCCACCGGCAGCACCACGAGGATCAGCAGCGCGGCCGGGTCCCGGACCAGCTCCTTGAGGTTGCGGCCGGCGAAGGCGAGCACGTTCATGCGGTGACCTCCTCGTCGGTCAGCGGGTCCTCGTCGGTCAGGGCGAGGAACGCGTCCTCGAACGAGGTGGTGCCGGTGCGCGCGAGGTGCTCGGCGACCGGCCCGAGCCCGCGCAGGCGACCGTCGCGCAGCACCGCGACCCGGTCGCACAGGGCCTCGGCCTCGTCGAGCTGGTGGGTCGTCAGGACCACCGTCACCGTGCCCTTGAGCTCCCTCAGCAGCGCCCACAGGTCGCGGCGCGACCGCACGTCCAGCCCCAGCGTCGGCTCGTCGAGGAACACCACCTCGGGCTCGCTGATGAGCGCCATGCCCAGGCTCAGCCGCCGTTCGAGCCCCCCGGACAGCGACTTCGCGCGGTCGCGGGCCCGGTCCGTGATCCGCAGCGAGCCCATCAGCTGCCGTGCCCGGTCGCGCGCCTCGGTGCGTGACGCCCCGTACAGGCGCGCGACGAGCTCGAGGTTCTCCGCGACCGACAGGTTCGCGGCGACGGCGGTCTCCTGCGGCGACAGGTTGATGCGGCGGCGGATCTCCGCCATGTCCGTCCGCACGTCCAGCCCCAGCACGTGCGCGTTACCGCTCGTCGGGGCCGTCAGGCCGCACAGCATCCGGATCAGCGTGCTCTTGCCCGCACCGTTGGACCCCAGCAGCCCGAAGAGCTCGCCGCGCCCGACGGTCAGCGACAGGTCGTCGACCGCGACACGGGTCCCGTAGGTCTTGGTCAGGTGGTCGAGCTCGATCGCGTTCGCGCGTGCATCCGGCTCTGCAACCATCTGACCAGCCACTTCGCTCCTCCGATGTCGTCCCCGCGACTCTACGGACTCGGCGGCCCCGTCGTGCCGGAATCACCCGTCCGACGTGGCGAACCCCCACCACCCGGGTGAGCCGCCGCGGAGGGCGGCCGTAGCGGGCCGGGTCGGCGAACTCCTCGTACGCTGCACGAGTAGGCGTTCGCGCGTGCGTCGGCGGCGAGCCGACGCGGGGGGTCCGACGGGAGCGTCGGTGGGCAGGGCGGCCTGGAGGCCGGCCCTCTCGGGCACCCCTCGTGTCGTCCCGGCGGGCACGCGTCGCCCGACTCCGGAACCACCGGGAGCCCTCGTGTCCTCTGTGCTCTACCGCCTCGGCCGGGCGGTGTTCCGCGCGCGGCGCAGGGTCGCGCTCCTGTGGGTCGGCGTCATCGTGGTCGTGGCCGGTCTGGCCGGCGTGCTCAACGCGGGCACCGACAACACGTTCTCCATCCCCGGCACCGAGTCGGGTGACGCCCTCGACCAGCTCAGCCGAACGTTCCCGCAGGTCAGCGGATCCTCAGCGACTCTCGTCGTCGTCGCGCCGACGGGGGAGACGGTCACGGACGACGACATCCACGGGCCCGTCGAGGACGCCGTCACCGCGTTCGGCGCGGTCGACGGGGTCACCGCCGTCACCGACCCGTACGACGGCTCTGTCAGCGGCACGATCTCCTCCGGCGGGGAGGCACTGGTCGTCACGATCCAGGTCGCCGGGCAGAGCAGCACGGTGAGCGACGAGCTGCGCGAGAGCCTGTCGGACATCGCTGACACCCTCGAGGCGGACCTGCCCGACGGGTCGCAGGTCTCGCTCGGCGGCGACCTCTACAACAACGACGTGCCGGCCGTCAGCGTCACCGAGGCCGCCGGGGTGGTGGTCGCGCTCGTCGTGCTGGTCATCACGTTCGGGTCGTTCCTCGCCGCGGGGATGCCGCTGGTCACCGCGCTGCTGGGCGTCGCGCTGTCGATGTCCGGGATCTTCATCGCGACGAGCGTCGCGACGATCTCGTCGACCACCCCGCTGCTCGCGCTCATGCTCGGCCTGGCCGTCGGCATCGACTACGCGCTGTTCATCATCTCCCGGCACCAGGGCCAGCTGCGGGACGGCATGGACCCCGAGGAGTCGACAGCCCGCGCGCTGGCCACGGCGGGGTCGGCGGTCGTGTTCGCCGGGCTCACCGTGGTGATCGCGCTCGTCGGGCTCGCCGTCGCGCGCATCCCCTTCCTGACGGTCATGGGGGTCGCGGCCGCGGCCGGCGTGGCCATCGCCGTGGTCATCGCCCTCACCCTCACCCCGGCGCTGCTCGGGTTCGCCGGTGCCCGGCTGCGGCCCGGGTACCGCCGGGAGCGGCGGGCGGCCCGTCGTGCCGCCCGTGCCACCAGCGCGGCCGCGCTCCGGTCGTCCGGCGTCGCGCAGCCCGCCGCGCTGGTGGACACGGTGCCGGACGGACCCCCGGTCGCAGCGCCCGTCGGCCACGACCACGCCCACGCCCCCGGGCACGACGGCGTGGCCGCGCCCGAGGGGCACAACCGGTTCTTCCTCGGGTGGGTCCGCACGGTCACCCGGTGGCCCGTGGTCACGATCCTCGTCGTGGTCGTCGGGCTCGGCGCCCTGGCCCTTCCCGCCCGCGACCTGAGGCTCGCCCTGCCCGACGCGGGATCGCAGCCCGAGGGCTCGCCCGCCCGGGTGACGTACGACCTGCTGGCCCAGTACTTCGGCCCCGGCTACAACGGCCCGCTGATCGTGACCACCACCATCGTCGGATCCAGCGACCCCGTGGGCCTCATGACCGACCTGCAGGGCGAGATCGCGCCGATGGACGGAGTCGCGGCCGTCCCGCTGGCCACCCCGAACCAGAACGCCGACACCGGGATCGTGCAGGTCGTCCCCGAGGGCGGGCCCGACTCGGTCCAGACCGAGCAGCTCGTGCAGGACCTGCGCGACCGGCACGACGAGCTGCAGCGCACGTACGGCGTGGACATCTCCGTGACCGGCACGACGGCCGTCGGCATCGACATCTCCGAGCGGCTCGGGCAGGCCCTCGTGCCCTTCGGCCTGTTCGTCGTCGGGCTGTCGTTCGTGCTGCTCACCATGGTGTTCCGGTCGCTGTGGGTGCCGCTCAAGGCGACGTTCGGCTACCTGCTGTCCGTCGGGGCGGCGTTCGGGGTCATCACGCTCGTGTTCGAGCGGGGCTACGGCGCGTCGGTGCTGGGGGTCGACCGGCTGGGGCCGGTGATCAGCTTCATGCCGATCGTGCTGATGGGCGTGCTGTTCGGGCTCGCGATGGACTACGAGGTGTTCCTCGTCTCGCGGATGCGCGAGGACCACGTGCACGGCGGCGACGCCCGACGAGCCGTGCGAACGGGGTTCGCCGCGTCCGCGAAGGTCGTCACCGCGGCCGCCGTCATCATGTTCTCGGTCTTCGTGGCGTTCGTGCCCGAGGGTGACCTGAACATCAAGCCCATCGCGCTGGGCCTGGCCGCGGGCGTGCTCGTCGACGCGTTCGTGGTCCGGATGACGTTCGTCCCGGCGGTGCTGTCGCTGCTCGGTGACCGGGCCTGGCACATGCCGCGCGTGCTCGACCGGGTGCTGCCGTCGTTCGACGTCGAGGGCGAGGGCCTGGCCAAGGAGATCGCCCTGGCCGACTGGCCCGAGCCGGGCGCGACGGACGCCGTCGCGGCGCAGGGGCTGCGGCTCGACGCCCCCGACGGTCGCCCGATCTACGCGGACGTGTCGTTCCGGCTGCCCGAGGGGGCCGTGCTCGTCGTCACCGGGCCGCACCGCAGCGGGCGGACGGCGCTGCTGCTCAGCATCGCCGGTCGCGCGCACCCCGACGGCGGGCGGCTCAAGGTCGCCGGGTTCGTCGCCCCCGAGCGAGCCCCCACCATCCGCGCCAGGGTCGCGGTCGCACCGCTGGCCCGTGCCGTCGACCCGGTCGCTGTGCTCCGCGGCGCGTTCGCGACCAGGGCGCCGATCGTCGTCGTCGACGATCTCGACGCGGTCGCCGACCCGACCCTGCGCCGGGACGTCGCCGCCGCGCTGGCCGCCGGGCGGGCAGCCGCCGCGACCGACGGCCGGCCCCTGACCCTGGTCGTCAGCTGCCTCACCCCCGACGGGCTGGCGGGGCTGCTGCCCGCCGACCTAGACGTCGTCTTCGTCGCCGTCACCCCGTCCGACCTCGTGAAGGCGCTGTGATCCCATGCCGAACCTGACCACCGTCCTCGCGCAGCCCGAGCGTGCCCGCACCGACGGCCGCGCCGGCTGGGTGTCGCTGCTCGGGCTGGTCCTCGTCCCCCTCGTCGTCGGAGGCCTGCTGACCTGGGCGCTCTGGCAGCCCACCGAGCACCTCGACCGCATGCAGGCCGCCGTCGTCAACCTGGACACCCCGGTGCAGCTCAACGGCCAGACCGTGCCGCTGGGACGCGAGCTGACCTCCGCGCTCGTCACGTCGACCGGCGCGGGCGTCTCCGAGGGTGAGGCGGGCGCGGTGCCGAGCGTCGCGGACTCGAGCTCGACCGAGAACTTCACGTGGGTCGTCACCGACACCGACGACGCCGCCGACGGGCTCGCCGACGGCCGGTACGCCACCGTCGTGACCATCCCGTCCACCTTCTCCGCCGCGGCGACGTCGGCGTCGGGCGGCGACGCCTCCGCTGCCGTCCAG
Source organism: Cellulomonas sp. P22 (assembly GCF_044392165.1). Lineage (NCBI taxonomy): Bacteria > Bacillati > Actinomycetota > Actinomycetes > Micrococcales > Cellulomonadaceae > Cellulomonas > Cellulomonas sp. P22. The sequence continues at coordinate 150,229 of NZ_JBISBW010000007.1, read as the reverse complement.
GCCACGATCGACATCGCCACGAGCGACCGCTCCCGCCTGGTCGACGCCGCTGTGTCGCAGGCGGTCACCAGCACCGCTGTGAGCCTGCTCAACTCCCAGCTCTCCCACTCGTCGCTCACCACCGTGTTCCTCAGCTTCACCACGCTGCACGACAACCTCGGTCAGGCCTCCGACGGCGCCCAGCAGCTCGCCGACGGGGCCGGGCAGCTCTCGACCGGCGCGACCCAGCTCGCCGGTGGCGCCGTGTCGCTCGCCGACGGCACGAGCCAGCTCGCGGCAGGGTCCGCGAGCCTCGCGCAGGGCGTCGGGCAGCTGACCGACGGTGCCGACACCCTGGCCACCGGGCTCGACCAGCTCGCCGCGCAGACCGCGGCCTCGGCGCGGACCGCCGCGGCCGCCGTGCCGCAGGCCCAGCAGTTCGCCGCCGGGATGGACGCCCTCGACGCGGGCATCTCGGGCCCCGGAGGCCTCGCGGACGGCGTGGCCGGGCTCGCCACCGGCACGGCCGGCATGCAGCAGCTCGTCGCGGGTGTCCTCACGGAGCTGCACACCCAGGCGCAGAAGTGCGTCGCCGACGCCGACCGCCTGGCCTGCGCGAGCGTCGCCGCGATCATCGACGTGCAGCAGCGCCCGGACGGGGTCGGCGGCCGCCCCACCCTCACCGGCGCCTCCGCCGAGCTCGCTGCCGGAGCGTCGGCCCTGGACACCTCGGTCAACGACGGCACCGCGACCACGCCGCCGCTCACGTCCAGCGTCGACCAGCTCACTGCGGCCGCGCACCAGCTCGTGGGCGGGGTCACAGCCTCCGCGGCCGGTCTGGGCACGCTCAGCGGCTACCTCCAGCAGTCCGCGGCCGGCGCCGACCAGCTCGCCTCCGGCACCCAGGACGCCGCCGCAGGAGCCGACGAGCTCGCCTCCGGGGCGGCCTCGGCCGCGACCGGCGCCGCGGACCTGTCCACCGGGGCAGGTCAGGTCGACACCGGGGCCGCCAGCCTCGCGTCCGGCTCCACCCAGCTCGCCACCGGCCTCGCGCAGGCCGTGACGCAGGTGCCCGACTACACCGACGTCGAGGCCGCGACCCTCGCCGGGGTCGTCGGCACCCCCGTCGTCGCGGACGAAGGAGAGCCGCAGTCGCTGTTCGGCGCCCTGTCCGTGCCGTTCCTCGCGACCGTCGCCCTGTGGATCGGCGCGCTCGCCACGTTCGTCGTCATCGGGGCCGTGAGCCGCACGACCCTCGGCTCGACGCAGCCCTCGGCCGTCATCACCCTGCAGTCGTTCGCCCCCGGCGCCCTCGTCGGCGTGCTGCAGGGCCTCGCGATCACCGCCGTCATGGCCGGAGCGCTCGACCTGACCCCCGGCGGCTGGGCCGCGTTCGCGACCGTCGCCATGCTGGCCGGCGTCGCGTTCGCCGCCGTCAACCAGGGCCTCGTCGCCGTCCTCGGTGGGGTCGGACGGTTCGTCTCCGTGATCGTCGCCGTGATCGGCCTCGCGACCGCCGTGATCTCCACCGTGCCCGCGGTGCTCGTCCACCTCTTCGCCGTGCTGCCGCTCGACGCCGCCCTCGACGGGTTGCAGGGTGTCGTCCTCGGTGACGGCGGCGTGGGCGGGGCGATCGCGCTGCTGCTCGTGTGGACGCTCGCCGGGCTCGCGCTGACGATGTCGGCCGTCGCCCGGCGACGCGTCGTGCCCGCCGGGCAGCTCGCCCGCTGGACCCGCGCCGCCTGACCGCGCGGAGGGGATTGTTAAAGATGTATCGACGATATATCGTTAACGCGTCGGGTCGAGATCACGAGACCTCCCCGACCCGCGGATGCACCGACATCGGCCCGCGGCCCACATCCTCAAGGAGACGACCCATGCGACACCCCTTCGCCCCCGACGCATCTGACCCGACCGCCCGCGGCGGCCGCAACCGTCGCCGCCGAGGCGACTTCCCCGAGGCCCCCTACGAGGAGGGCTTCGACCCCCGGCGCGGCGGCCCCCGTGGCGCCTTCTCGCACGAGCACCACGAGCACCGCGGACGCGGCTTCGGCGGTCCTGGCGTCGGCGGTCCGGGCTTCGGCCCTGGCGGACCGCGCGGCTTCGGCGGCCCCGGTGGTCGCGGGGGTGGCCGACGTGCCGGGCGCGGCGACATCCGCGCCGCGATCCTGCTGCTCCTCGCCGAGGAGCCGATGCACGGCTACCAGCTGATCCAGCAGATCAGCGAGCGGTCGGGCGGCACGTGGCGGCCCAGCCCGGGCGCCATCTACCCGGCGCTCAACCTGCTCGAGGACGAGGGCCTGGTGGTCATCACCGCCGAGTCCGGCCGCAAGATGGCCACCCTCACGGAGGTCGGCCGCACCTACGTCACCGAGCACGCCGAGCAGCTGGGCAGCCCGTGGGAGGACGCCGCGAGCCGGCCGGCCTCGCCGGGTCGCGCGCTGCGTGGCGCCATGGAGGCGCTCGGCGCGGCGGCCCACCAGGTCGCCCGCACCGGCACCGACGAGCAGGCGACGAAGGCGCTCGAGGTCATCGACCGCGCGCGCCGGGATCTCTACCTGATCCTCGCGGGCGACGCGACGCCGACCACGGAGGACTGACCTCCCCCCGCACGTCCGAGGCACCCCGCAAGCACGCGCTGCGGGGTGCCTCCTGCGTCCGGGCCGGGGCACAGCTGCTCGTCCTCGAGGTTCAGTCGCCGCGCCCGACACCGGGTGCGCTCAGGTCCCACGCGTCGCGGATGCTCGGGACAACCGGGGGCTAGCCCTACCCGAGATTCGGGGGGCTGCGGGACTGACTCCGCCGCATGCCCCCGGCAGGGTTGCAGGTGACGAACCACTGCCACGCAAGGAGCCTCCATGTCCTCCGTCAGCACTCCGGCGTTCGAGAGAGCCGCCGCCCAGCGGCCCCCGAGCCCGCCCCGCCGTGACCGCGTCCCCGGCGCGCAGCGGATCGCCCGGTGGAGCGCGACGCACCGATGGGCGGCCATCGGGCTGTGGGTCCTCTTCGTCGCTGCGACCCTCGTCGGCGGCCTCGCGGCCGGGACCCGGTCCCAGACGGCCGCCGAGCAGGGGACCGGCGAGTCCGGCCGGGTCGACATCGCCATCGAGCAGGCCGGCTTCCCGCCGGACACGAGCGAGCGGGTGTTCGTCCAGGCGCCCGCAGGCAGCACCCTCAGCGATGCCGACCTGGCGGCGGTCACGGCAGACCTCCACCAGCGGTGGGCCGACCTCTCCGAGGTCGCGAGCACGGCCGATCCCATCCGCTCGGCCGACGGTCGCTCTGCCCTGATCCCGCTGACGATCGACGTCGGCACGGCGACGGGCGCCGAGGCCGACACGGTCGCGGCCGACCGAGTCGTGCCGGTCATCGCCGCGACCGACGCGGTGGCCGCACTGCACCCGGAGCTCGCGATCCACCAGCTCGGCAGCGCGTCGCTCGGCGTCGCGATCAACGAGCAGGTCAGCGGGGACTTCGAACGTGCCGAGATGCTGAGCCTGCCCGTGACGTTCGTCATCCTGCTCCTCGCCTTCGGCGCGATCTTCGCTGCCGGCGTCCCGGTGCTGCTCGCCCTGTCCGCAGTCGGGTCGGCGATCGGCCTCGCGGCGCTCGTCTCCCACCTCATCCCCGCGACCGACACGCTCAGCAGCGTCGTCCTGCTCGTCGGCATGGCCGTCGGGGTGGACTACTCCCTCTTCTACGTGCGTCGCATGCGCGAGGAGATCGCTCGCGGGGTCGATCGGCGGTCGGCGATCGACATCGCCGCCGCGACGAGCGGGCGGGCCGTCGTGACCTCAGGGCTGGCGGTCATCGTCTCGATGGCCGGCCTCTTCTTCGCGGGTGCCGCGGTCTTCACGTCGATGGCGGTCGGGACGATGCTCGTTGTGGCCGTCGCGGTCCTCGGGTCGCTCACCGTGCTTCCCGCGCTGCTGTCGCTCCTCGGGGACAGGCTCGACCGGCCCCGCGTCCCGCTGCTGCACCGCCTGAGCCGCCCGGGGAAGCCGCGCTTCTGGCCTGTCGCCATGCGAGTGGTCCTGCGCAAGCCCGCGGTCTCGCTCGTCGTGGCCGGCCTCGCGCTCGTCGGACTGGCCCTGCCGGTGCTCGGCATGAAGACCGGCGAGGCGAGCATGGAAGCGATGGGCGAATCGGTCCCGGCGCTCACGCCGTACACGGCGATGACCGCCGCGTTCCCGCAGGAGGGCTCGGCCCACACCGTCGGCCTCTGGTCGTCGGACGACGACGCCCTCGACCTGACGGCCATCAGTGCGGCGACAGACCAGCTCGTCGCCGACGCGCAGGCGAGCGGGTTGTTCGCCGACCTGTCCGGCGTCGCTCTCGACGTCGCGCCCGACGGCCGCACGGCGCGCATCGACCTGCCCGTGGCCGGTGACCCGACCGGCAGCGAGGCCGCCGCGGCCCTCGCACTGCTGCGCGACGACCTCGTGCCGACGGTGCGGACGGAGCTTCCGGGCGTCGCCGCAGGCGTGACCGGCGGCACCGCGCAGACGGAGGACTTCGGCGACGCGCTCTCCTCGCACCTCCCGCTGGTCATCGCCTTCGTGGTCGCGATCAGCTTCGCCATCCTGGTGCTCGCGTTCCGATCGGTCGTCGTGGCCGCGACCGCGATCGTGCTGAACGTGTTGTCGGTGGGCGCCGCCTACGGGCTGCTCGTCCTGGTCTTCCAGCACGGCGTGGGGGCAGACCTGCTCGGAGTCACGAACACCGGATTCGTCGTCGACTGGCTGCCGCTGTTCCTGTTCGTCATCCTGTTCGGGCTGTCGATGGACTATCACGTGTTCGTCGTCAGCCGGATCCGTGAGGAGCACGTTCCCGGGGTCTCGACGCGCACCGCCGTCGCCCGCGGCGTGACCGCGTCGGCGGGTGTCGTCACGAGCGCGGCCGTCGTCATGGTGGCCGTGTTCGCGATCTTCGCGTCCCTGTCGCTCATCGAGTTCATGCAGCTCGGGATCGGCCTCGCGGCCGCGGTGATCATCGACGCGACCGTGGTGCGTGCCGTGCTTCTCCCGTCGGCGATGACGCTGCTCGGTCGCCACAACTGGTGGCTGCCGGGCTGGCTGGACAGGGTCCTGCCGGCCGCGCACGCGTAGGGCCAGCACTCTCGACGGCGGTCAGCCGCCAGCGACGTCCTGCCGCACGGCAGCGTCGAGCCGCCGGGGTCCGGGTGCTGATCCCGGCGGCTGTGAGCTGACGGTTGCGCGGGTGCTCAGTCGTCGCGCCCGACGCCGCGATCGGGTGCGCTCATGTCTCCCGTCGCGGGTGTGCCGTCGGCGAGCCCGTAACGCAGGAACACGGTGCCCGTCGGGCTGGCGACGGGCGGTTCGAGGAGCGTGACGTTCGTGGGCACCGCACCCTCGTCGAACACCTTCTTCCCGACGCCCAGCACGATCGGGTGCACCCAGAGGTCGAGGCGGTCGAAGAGCTTCTCCCGGAGAAGGGTCTGCACCAGGTCCAGGCTCCCGACGACCTTCACGTGCTCGTGCCGGTCGCGGACCTCGCGCACGGCGCTCGCCAGGTCCGGGCCGAGCTGGGTGGACCGGGCCCACGACAGATCTGGCCTACCGCGGGAGGCGACGTACTTCGGGACGCTGTTGAAGAGGGAGGCGATCTCGTTGTCCTCGCCACCTCCCTGGTGCGGCCAGTAGGCGGCGAAGATGTCGTACGTCCGCCGGCCGAGCAGCAGGGCGTCGGTGCCTTCGTAGGCGGCGGCGATCTGCGCCCCGGCGACCTCGTCCAGCAGCGGCGCCTGCCAACCGCCGAACTCGAACCCCGCCGGGTCCTCGTCGGGGCCGCCGGGCGCCTGCGCGACGAGGTCGAGGGTCGTGAACAGCTCGATGTGGATGAGGCCCACGGCTTGCTCCCGATGAGTGGTCGTCGATGAGGTTCGCGCTGTGGTGCTGAATGTGAGCCCGAGCTCACACGCAAATCATGCCCAGTGATACCTCACATCGGCATGTTGATCAGTGTGCTGGTCGCCGGGGCGGGAGCCTCAGCCGCAGTCGTCGCACACACCCGTCGCCGGGAGGGTCATCGAGCACGTCGGGCAGATCTTGGCCGGGGCCTCCCGGACGGGGACGGGTCGCGCAACCGGTGTCCGGGTGGCACGCGGGGCGCGCGGCGCACGCGTCGGGGCAGCCTGCGCGGTCGACATCGACGCCGGCTCGGTCACCTCGAAGCCCCGCTTGCGCAGGATCGCGACGGCGCCGTGCGCGCTGCCGTCGAACTCGGCCGCCGTGGCGAGCCGACCGGTGGCGAAGCGGTGCGCGACCCCGAGCACGGCCTTCGCGTCGTAGGTGCGGCCCTCATGGATCAGCGTGAAGTCGCGCGACTGGCCGAAGCCGTAGACCTGGAGGAAGTCCTCGCCACCACGGGCGTCGTACTCGGCGATCGCCTGGAGGATGTGCTGTCTCGACACGGAGGAGAACGTGGCCATGATGGAGGAGCCTACGACGGGCTCCTTGACGTCAAGGATCGCGCCCTGCTCGCACCCCGCCCCGACGGCATGACGAGCGGGCCTGGAGGAAGCCGATGACCACGTTCCACGTGCCGAGCCACCCGGGCTCGTCGGGTGCCGGGGTCTCGCAGCGGATGTCCCGGCTGCCGCGGCGTGACAACGACCGTGAGCGAGCGCTCCGCAGCGCCCTCCACGCCCGCGGCTTCCGGTACCGCGTGGCGTACAAGATCCCCGGTCTGCCGCGGCGCAGCATCGACATCGCGTTCACGCGGGCCCGCGTCGCGGTGTTCCTCGACGGCTGCTTCTGGCACGGATGCCCCGAGCACGGCACGCAGCCGCGCTCGAACCGTGACTGGTGGTCGCAGAAGATCGCCGCGAACCGGGGTCGTGATGCCGACACCACGGCTCACCTGGAGGCGGCCGGCTGGCGAGTGGTGCGGATCTGGGAGCACCGGCCGCTGCAGGATGCGGTCGATGCGGTGGTCGCCGAGGTCGAGCACGCACGGCTCGCGGATCGCCCGCCGACCGCTGGTGGTCCTTCCGATACCGCGTAGTGCCGGCTTGCCGGGCAGCGGTCGTTGGTGCGCGTCGACGCGCGTGGGTTACGTTCGACCGATGCCGATCCTGATGCCGACACCCGCCGTCGAGCTCGGCCGATCCGGCCGATGAGCACGGCGGGTGTGATCGGTGGTGGCCCCGCAGGGTTGATCGCCGCGGAGACGCTGGCCCGGGCCGGCGTGGCCGTCACGGTGTACGACCGGATGCCGTCGGTCGGCCGCAGGTTCCTCCTGGCGGGTCACGGCGGGCTGAACATCACCCACTCCGAGGCCCGCGACCGGATGCTGGGCCGATACGGCCGATCCGCCGACCGGATCGCACCGATGCTCGACGTGTTCAGCCCCGACGACCTCCGCGACTGGTGCGCGGGTCTGGGCGAGCCGACGTTCGTCGGGTCGAGCGGGCGCGTGTTCCCGCAGGCGTTCCGGGCGACACCCCTGATGCGCGCCTGGTTGGTGCGCCTGGCCGAGCTCGGGGTGCGGATCGAGACGCGCCAGCGCTGGACGGGATGGACGGGCGACGGTGGGCTGCACTTCACCCGGACCGACGGCGAGACGGTCGAGGTCGCCCCGGACGTCACTCTCTTCGCGCTCGGCGGTGCGTCCTGGCCGCGGCTCGGTGCCGACGGTGGCTGGGTCGACCTGTTCACCGACCGCGGGATCGCCGTGACACCGCTGCGGGCCGCGAACGTCGGGGTGCAGGTCTCCTGGACCGACACGTTCGCCGAGAGGTTCGCCGGGAAGCCGCTGAAGAACGTGGCCCTGACGGTCCGCGGACGTGACCAGTCGGCACGCGGCGACGCGATGGTCACGCGGACCGGCATCGAGGGCGGCCCGATCTACGCGATCGGCGCAGCGATCCGCGACGCTCTCGACGCCGACGGCGAGTGCGTCCTCCACGTCGACCTCCGCCCCGACCTGACCGTCGACCAGCTCACCGCCCGGCTGCAGAACCGTCGGCCGAAGGACTCCGGCTCCACCTGGCTGCGCCGCATCGGGCTCGACCCGGTCGCGATCGCCCTGCTGCGGGAGTCGACCGGCGGCGCCCTGCCGGTCGACGCGACAGTGATGGCCGAGCTGGTCAAGGCGGTCCCGGCCGTGGTGCCCGCGACGATGCCGATCGACCGGGCCATCTCCACAGCGGGCGGCGTCGCCTGGGAGGAGGTCGACGAGTCGCTGATGGTGCGTCGGCTGCCCGGCACGTTCGTCGCGGGGGAGATGCTCGACTGGGAGGCGCCGACCGGCGGCTACCTGCTGCAGGCGTCGTTCAGCACGGGCGTGGTGACGGCGCGGGGCGCGGTGGCGTGGCTCCGGTGCCACGGTGCGCTGACCTCGACCAGAGGCCTGCTCCCCACACCGCTACAGGTCCCGCACCCTTCGCCAGGCGAGGATGGGGAAACAAGGGGCGGCTGACACGCGTCGTTGGCGCTCGCCAAGCGCCGCCAGATTTGCCCTGGGCCAACTCCGGCGCGACTGCCCAGCGGAAGTCGCTGTTAAGCGACACCCTCGGAATTCAGGCACGTCGTAGGTGATGGGCAGCACCTCAAGCAACCGCTTTTCGCCTTCCTCGGTTCGCGAACTGCAGGGTCCAAGGGCTTCGAGTTGAAGATCTCGAGGGGCGCGAGCCGCAGATCTCGGGCACTGCTCTGCACGCCGCAGCGGCCGTGAAGGGACGCAGGCCTGCATCGGTCGCGCGCGTCGGCAGCGAGCAACCAGCACGTTGTCGATGATGTAGGTCGCGACTTCTGTGAAGACGAGTCCAGGGCCGCCACGCGTAGTGCCAGCGGTGGGGCGGCAAGGCCTACAGCGTGTCCACCGCAGCCACCAGATCGTCGTAGTCCCTGATGCGCTGCTGGTCGACGAGCCGGTGAAAGAGGTCGCGCCCCTTGGCGCGTTGCCGAGTCCGGTAGACCTGATCGACCGCCTGCGTCAGGGAGGGCAGATCAAGGACGTAGGCGCAGTCGACGTCCCCCGAGCCGCCGGCGACGAGGTTGAGGTAGTAGGGCCGGGGCTCCATCGTCACGACGCCGAAGTGAGGCATTCGACCACGCCGCAGGGCGGCCATCTTCGCGCCCTGCGTCCGGCAGTCCTGAGCGCGGTCCGTTCGCAATGACCATTTGAGCGACAGGGCCACTTCGAGAATGGGCGCCTTGCGCGCGCCGGGCCGCGAGACCGTGACGTCGAGTCCGAGGAGAGACTCGTCGCCGACCTGGTCGAGGAGGAGCCGCAAGTCTTCGGCCTCGCGGTCGATGACCGTCTCGACGCCCGCGATCAGCGCCTCCAGGCGGGAAGAGTCACCGGATGCGGTCTTCTTGCGAACGTATGTCGAGAGCCGGTTCCAGGCGGCGTCGAACTCCTTCGACCGGCCCGGTTTCACATCGCGCAGAGCGCCGACGTGCAGATACTGCTCGAACACGTTGAGCCTCTGCTCCGGGCGGACGACCGCTGATGAGTCAGCCGCGCTCACGCGCCCCAGAAGGTCAGCGGCGACCTTTTTGGACAACTGCGCGCCGGTCGGCTCGTCGCCCGCCGAAGTCATGCTGACTCCGATCGCGTCGAACAGTGCGTGGCCGACCTCGACGCTCAGCTTGTCGCTCGCATCGCATGTGTTCGGCTTCCCGTCGGAACGGTACAGACACAGGTCTTTGACGAAGGGCGCCGGCATGCCCGCACCATATCGCTCCTGGCGCCCAGCTCCGGTTGCGTCAGTCGTGTGTGTGCCTTACCTCCGAAATCGCGCGCTCGACACGGTCAGCGGCCTCGACCGGGTCCTCGTGCTCCGACACGCGGAGCACGGTCCATCCGAGTGCAGCGAGCTCGGAGTCGGTGCCGCGGTCTCGGGTGACGTTACCCGCGAGTTCTGCCTCCCACCACCCGGCGTTGCGGGCAGGACTCATCGCGTGCAATGGGCACGAGTGCCAGAAGCATCCATCTACAAAGATGGCAAGGCGCGCGGTCGGAAACACAATGTCGACCCGACGGTGGTCAGCCAACAGGGCGCGCTGCACGAAGAAGCGTCGGCCTCTGCGATGAAGCTCGCGTCCCACGGCGATTTCGGCAGCGGTGTCACAGTTTCGTACCCGCGCCATGCGTGCGCTCGTCTCCGGGTCAGTTCGCACGCCCTCAATTGTGCATCAGCACTCCAGGAAATCGACTAGCGTTGGTGTCGTGCCTGCTGAGACTGCACGGACTCCCGCCACGCCGGGAGATCTCTGCGTGCCTGATGAGCGCAAAGGCCACGTCCGTGACCCCCACGTGATCGTTCACCCCGACGACGACCATCAACTCCAGGATGTCTTCGCATGGCTCACGATCACGCCGCTGGAACGGCGGATGACCCAGGCGGTCGATGAGGCGGTGAAGTATGTGCTCGATGGCTCGCGCACGGGGCGGTTCGACCTGATGAGCCCGGACGTCGATTCCGACGAGCGGGCGTCCGTCGGAACAAAGCTCCAGTACCGGGTGCTCCATGCACTTGATCTGGTCAAGGAGCCGCCGCTCGACACAACCATCGCCGGCATCCCGGTGGAGCTGAAGGCGACGGTCCACAGTAACTGGATGATTCCGACCGAGGGGCAATGCGAAATCTGCATGCTGGTGCAGGTCGATTCTAAGAATGTGCGATATCGGACGTTTCTCATGCGGACGCACCGCGCCTGGTTGCGGGAAGGCAAGAATAAGGACGGAAAGCGTGGGATCGCAGCAGCAGCGCTCGCCGGGTATGCACTGCCGCTGCTCGATTGGGCGCCAATGCCGGCCGAGCCGTTGAAGCTGCTGACGCGCGCTCAGATCGACGTCGTTTTCGCCCCGCGCGTCGGTCAGATGGAGAGGCTAACTGCGCTGTTTGGATACCTGCCAAACACGGTCATCCCCCGATCGTCAATTGAGACCGTCTGCGCAGGAAATAGGGACCCGCTGCGGCGCGCGCGACAAGCGAAGGAGCTAGTGTTTGAGCGCTTTGGCTACACGGTTCTGTGCGGTACGTGGCCAGCCGAACGAGTGATCGCCTCCGAGCGAGGATTCGACATATCGGGCGACGCCTGGGTGGCGCTCACGCCGTCCGGGTTGTGAGCGCTATGCGAGGTACGGCTTGACCTGCCGCGCAATCGCCCTCGCCAATCCACCGGGGACCGCGTTGCCGATCTGTCGCGCAATTTGGATCTTCGTACCGACCCACTGGTAGTCGTCCGGAAAGTCCTGGATCAGGGATGCCTCGTAGTGCGTGATGACACGGTTGACGCTGCGTTCCGGGTCGCCCTGCACCCAGGGGGAGTCGGGCTGCTGCATCTTCGCGGGCTCCCACTGCGGGTGAAGGTACTGACCCTTCTCGGGCTTGAAGAACTCAGTGCGGATGGTCACCGAGGGTGCATCCCACCGGCCCCGACCCATGACATCGACCGTGCCGGATGGCTTTTTGGCCCAGCAGTCCGGCAACAGTTCGGTCGGGACGTTCAGGCGGCCGCCGCCCGGCGGGACGAATGAGTAGCGGGTGCGGCTTTTCTCAAGCGGCTGGCGCCTGAAGTGGATGTCCATGCCCTTGAATACGCCAGGCATAGATTCGCCAAAGAAGGAAGTGGTCGACTCTGGGAGTTCAGTCGACGCGGGATTGGTTGGAAGTCCACTGATGACGTCACGAAGTGTTCGCCACGGCAGTAGCTCGCCGCCAGTTGAAGGTGACTTCATGTGCGTCGGCGTCGGCATAGCGATGCGGCCAACTCTCGAGCCGATGACGATGGTGCGCTTGCGTCGTTGCGCGACCCCGTAGTCCGCCGAGTTCAGCACGGCCCATGTCAACTCGTATTCCCTGAGCGCACCGTGGTCCGCCTCGGCCAGGAGCATCTGGAATTCGGGGCTGGTAGAGAACCGGTCGACGTTTTCGACCACGAACACTTCCGGCCGTGCGGCGCCGACGAACCGCAGATACTCGCGCCAGAGTTGGTTGCGAGGGTCATTCAGGTCTTTGAGTCCAAGGTTCGAAAACCCTTGGCACGGTGGCCCGCCGACGATGAGCCGCGCGGGAGGGATTTCAGCGGTCGGGACCTGAGCGATGTCGCCCGCGACGACGTGCTCCTCGCCGTGGTTGGCGGCATAGGTCGCTGCGGCGGCTCGGTCCCATTCGACAGCGAGTATCGGCTCGAAACCCTCGGCCACGAAACCCTGGGTCATCCCGCCGCATCCGGCGAACAGGTCGATCATCGGGATGCCACTCATCATGACCTGGATCCTACGTGCCAGCACCCACACCGCTCTTGAGGGGCCCGGACCTGGCCCACGTGGGCATCCGACGAGACTGTGCGGGCAGGAGCGCGTCGCCCAGGGCGCATCTCGTGATCGCTGGCGCGCACGTGGCCACCGTGACCGCTCTGGCCGACCTGGAGATCCACCTTGATCAGCGCCGAGAGGCCCGCCACCTTCGAAGTTGCAGGTGGCGGGCCTCTCTGTGCGCGGAGGATGGGGGATTCGAACCCCCGAGGGCTTTCACCCAACACGCTTTCCAAGCGTGCGCCATAGGCCACTAGGCGAATCCTCCCGGCCGGATGAGGATACCCGAGTCAGCAGCATGCGTTGAACCGGACGCTGACTGGCTCCCGGCTGTGGCGGTCCTGTGTGCGGTGCGCGGAGGTGTGTTGGTTCCGGCCGGGTCGGCCGATGCGCGTGGGTAGCGTCCGGGACGTGCCGTCCGACATCCCGATCCGTCCTTCTGCCGCGAGCGTGAGCCGCCGTCGTCGGCGGTGCCGTTCGTGGTCGGGCGCCTCGGTCGGCGTCCTCGTGCTGGTGCTCGCGCTGGCGGGCTGCGCGGAGGCACGGACCGGATCGGCAGCGCCGGCGGGGGACCTGACGGCGGTCGTCGCGGGGGTGTCCGCCGAGATCGAGACCTTCGAGGGCGTCGAGACGGTCGAGGCGGGCTACGTGCGGCCGGACGGCGGGCAGACGTGGGTCGTCACGCTGTACGTCCGCACCGAGGGGCCGGTCGACGCGGACGGGTTCGCGGGGCTGGCGGAGGACGTGCGGGCCGCGGTCGCGCGCGGGGACGTGTCCGTCACCTGGCGGGTGTGGCTGGCCGACGAGGTGCTCGCGGTGCAGGTGCTGCCCGTGGCCGACGTCGACGAGGTGGTCCGGCTCGCGGTCGAGACGGCAGCGCGGCCGTCGGTCACGGCGGTGTGGTTGCTCGTCGACGAGACCGGCACCGCGCTCACGGTCGAGGTGGATGACGACGATGCGGCAGCCGATGTCGCCGCGCACCTGACCGCAGCGCCCGACGCGCGCGACCGCGGACGGCCGGTCCGGTACGAGGTGCGGTCGCCGGCCGGGAGCGTCGGCGGGTACGTCAGCGACCTGACGCACGAGGACGTGGTCGAGGAGGGGCCGGCCCCGACCGAGCCCGTGCCCGAGGTGCTCCTCTCCGACCGGCCGACCGGCACCCCGGACCCGGCCCTGTGCACGGGCGACGAGCTCGCAGTGGAGATCAGGGGCATCGATGCGGCCCTGGGGTCGCGCTTCATGCTGCTGGCCGCGACCAACATCACGGACCGCGAGTGCGTGGTGGAGGCGCGCCCCACGCTCGCGTTCCGCAGGGCGTCGGGCACCATGACGCCGAACGTGACGCTCGTGCCGAGGTCCATCGGGCCGACCGTGCCCGAGCGGGTGTCGTTGATCCCCGGCGACACGGTGCTGGCCGAGGTGAAGTGGGGTGCCATGTCGACGTCGCTCGACAGCGACCAGACGGTCGTGGTCCTGGTCAGCCCTGTTCCGGGGGCCGAGTCCTTCGAGCTGCCGGTGGCGTCGTGGTCGCCGGCGAAAGCGGACGACATGGGTGGGGTGGGGCCGACCGAGCTCGACATCCTCGACGGTGCGACCGTCGAGGTCGGCCCGTGGCAGTCGGGCAACGAGGGGTGGAACGACTGACCGGCGCCGACGCGCGGCGAACCGCGCGTCAGGTGTCGGTGCGCAGCGAGACGACCGCCGGCAGGGTGGCCCCTGGCCGCAGCCCCTCCAGCACGAGCCGCTCGTGCGGGACGACGGGATCGGGCAGCGCGTCGAGCGCGAACCAGCCCATCGCGGCGCACTTGTCGGGCTCGGTGATGTGCGGCTCGCCGGTCCAGGTGCGGGCCTCGAAGAAGACGTCGCAGCGCTGCTCGACCTGGGGTCCGCCGACCGCGTAGCGGTGGATCGTGGTGAGCGGGGTCAGGTCCTCGAGGCGGACCTCCGCGCCCGTCTCCTCGCGCAGCTCCCGTACCGCGGCCTGATGCACCGACTCGTCGGGCTCGACGTGGCCGGCCATCGTGGCCCAGTGCTCGTCCATGTACCCGGTGCCGCGGCGCAGCTGGAGCAGCACCTCGTCGCCGCGGCGGAGCACCACGTAGGCGGCCGCGACGAGCAGCGCCCGGTCGGAGGCGTGGTCGTCGGGCGCATAGTGCTCAGGCATGCGGCGAGTCTGGCACGGGGGTGCGACGCCTCCCGGGGCCGGCGCCGGGCGCCACCGATTCCGTCGCCGACGAGCGCCGTGGCCGCCGGGATCCGCCCTATCGGGCAGTGCAGACCGATGACTACAGTGGCACGCACCGTCGCAGCCGGCGGTCCCGCGCTCCCCGGAGGAGATCGTCATGACCGCGCAGACCTCGGCCGAGGCCCCCACCACCCCCACGCTCATCGGCCACGTGGTCGGGGGTGCGCGCACGGCCGGATCGGGCACCCGACGCCAGGACGTGCTCGACCCGGCGACGGGCCAGGTCACCGGACAGGTGGTGCTCGCCGACCAGGCAGACGTCGCCGCTGTCGTCGCGGGCGCCGTCGAGGCCGCGCTGCCGTGGTCGCAGACCCCGCTGGGGCGACGCGCGGCGGTGATGTTCGCGTTCCGTGAGCAGCTCGTGGCGCGCACCCCCGAGCTCGCGGCGACGATCACGGCCGAGCACGGCAAGGTGCTCTCGGACGCTGCAGGCGAGATCGGGCGCGGGCTCGAGGTCGTGGAGTTCGCGTGCGGGATCCCTCAGCTGCTCAAGGGCGAGTACTCCGACCAGGTCGCCTCGGACGTCGACGTGTTCTCCTACCGCGAGCCGCTCGGCGTGGTCGCGGGCATCACCCCGTTCAACTTCCCCGCGATGGTGCCGCTGTGGATGGCGCCGATGGCGATCGCCACCGGAAACGCGTTCATCCTCAAGCCCTCCGAGCGGGACCCGTCCGCGTCGCTGCTGATCGCGCAGATGTGGCACGACGCGGGCCTGTCCGACGGCGTGTTCTCGGTGCTGCAGGGGGACAGGGTCGCCGTCGACGGGCTGCTCACGCACCCGGACGTCGACGCGGTGTCGTTCGTCGGCTCGACGCCCATCGCGCAGCACGTGCACGCCACCGCGACCGCGCACCGCAAGCGCGTGCAGGCCCTGGGCGGGGCGAAGAACCACGCGGTCGTGCTGGCCGACGCCGATCTCGACCTGGCCGCCACGCACCTGACGGCCGCCGCGTTCGGGGCCGCGGGGGAGCGGTGCATGGCCGTGTCGGTGGTCCTCGTGGCGGACGAGGTGGCCGACGCGCTGCTCGACCGGCTGCGCACCGCCGCGCTCGCGGTCCGGGTGGCGCCCGGCACCGACCCGGCCTCCGACATGGGGCCCGTCATCACCCGCGCCGCGCAGCAGCGCATCGAGGAGATCGTCACGGAGGCGGTCGACGCGGGCGCGCGGGCGCTGGTCGACGGCCGCGGGCACACCGTC
The DNA here is from genome assembly GCF_044392165.1 of Cellulomonas sp. P22. Lineage (NCBI taxonomy): Bacteria > Bacillati > Actinomycetota > Actinomycetes > Micrococcales > Cellulomonadaceae > Cellulomonas > Cellulomonas sp. P22. Next base: position 134,516 of record NZ_JBISBW010000007.1, on the reverse strand, counting down.
GCGGGGTACGAGGGCGGGTTCTTCGTCGGGCCGACTGTGCTCGACGGCGTGACCACCGACATGCGCGCGTACGCCGAGGAGATCTTCGGCCCGGTGCTGGTCGTGGTGCGGGTCAGCGGGCTCGCCGAGGCCGTCGAGGTCGTCAACGCCAACCCCTACGGCAACGGCACCGCGCTGTTCACGGCCTCGGGTGAGGCCGCGCGCACGTTCCAGCGGTCGGTGCACGTCGGCATGATCGGCATCAACGTGCCGATCCCCGTGCCGGTCGGCTGGCACTCGTTCGGCGGATGGAAGGACTCGCTGTTCGGCGAGAGCCACGTGTACGGGCCCGAGGCCGTGAAGTTCTACACCCGCGGCAAGGTCGTCACGAGCCGCTGGCCGCGGGCCGCTGCGGCGTCGTTCCACTTCGGACGGACCACCGCGAGCTGACGTCGCTGCCGGCGGACCGCGCACGGCCGTCGAGGGAGTGCCCGCCCGATCTCGGATGTCGGGGTGCGCCGCCGGTTCGGCTCACGGGCTGGTGCAGCGTGCAGACGCTGCGGGTGGGTCAGCGCTCGGTGGTGGCCCGGCGTCGAGCGGCGACGAGCACGCCGCCGAGCGCCACGAGGGCGAGCGCGCCGCCCGCGTAGGCCCCGGCCGAGGAGCCGGTCGAGGCGAGCACCGCGGAAGCGGCCTTCGGGGTGGCAGCCTTCGCAGCAGCGGCCGGAGCGGCTGCGGCAGGGGCGACCACGGCCACCGGCACAGGCGCGGCGAGCACCTCGCTCGTGTAGGTCACCGGCGGGATGGCGGCCGGGTCGGCGGCGCACACGACGGCGGCGACCGCGGGCACGGCGGCGGTGAGCTCGCGCTCGGCCCAGACGGCGGGGACCGCGTCGGTGCCGGGGACGGCCGCGACGGCCTTCTGATCGATCACCGTGCGCTCGTCGACGAGCTCCCAGCCCTCACCCTCGGGCACCTCCGTGACCCAGCCCGACGTCTCCTCGTGCGAGACCTCCTTGACCTCTTCGACGGCCTCCTCGACCACGACGGTCTGGGTGTGCTCGTAGAGCAGGTGCGACTTCTCCGGCACCTCGGGCACGGCGGGGGTCACGACGACCGTCTTGTAGGTCGGGGCGACGTACGGCTGACCGGGGTCGGTGACCTCGTCCCAGGCCGGCACCGCGGGGGTGACGACGACGGTCTCGTAGGTGGCCGGGACCGCGGGGTGGTGCACGACGGTGGGGGCGATGTACGGACGGCCCGGGTCGGTGACCCGCGTCCCCATCACGGCGGGCTTGGCCTCGCGGTCGACGACGACGCGCGACTGGCACGCGTCCTCCCACTCGGAGTGCCGCCCCGGCTCGCTGCCCTCCGCGAACCACTGGAAGACCTGGACCTTGTCCCGGCCCCGGCCTTCCCAGCGGGCGTACAGGTGCTCGATGTGCGAGAGCTGGGTGACCGCCGGGGTCACGACATACGTCTCGGTCTTCGGGGCGATGTACGACTGGCCGGGGTCGGTCGTCTCGTCCCAGGCGGCGACGGCCGGCGTCACCTCGCGCTGCTCGGTGACCGCGGGGATCGCGTCGTGGTGCACGACGGTCGGGGCGACGTACGGCTGCCCGGGGTTGTCGACGACCTCCGCGGTCACGGCGGGGACGCCCGGCACGTACGCCTGCGTGACGACCTTCTCCGTGTTCCCGGTCGCGGTCCAGCCCTTGATGAACGTCGACTTCGACCACTTCGTGCGCGTCTCGGTCACGGCGTCCTTGGCCGGGACGTGGGCCTGGTCGATGACGGTCCGGGCGTAGGCGTACTCGGTGTGCGAGAGCTCCGCGACGGCGGGCACGGCCGCGACGGCGCCGATCGCGGGCGAGACCAGCACCGTCTCGGTGGTGGCGGGGACGAACGCCGAGCCGGCGGACGGCACGCAGGGGGCGGCAGCGGCGGCGGGGGCGAGCAGCAGGGCGGCGGTGACGCCGAGGGCGCCGATGCCGAAGGTCGTGGAGGTGATGCGCAGGGCGTTCACTGTCGTGCTCCAAATCGTCGAGGCGCGCCGGACACGTGTCGCACGGCGCGCGGGGAAGAGCCACCTCGCGGGACGAGGGGCTGACAGGGCAGGTGACGTGCGACGTCGCGCCGTCGAGACGGGGGACCTCGGGTGCCGAACGGGGGTGGTTCGGGGTGGTGTGCCCTTGTCTATCCCACTTCGCCGGATCGATGGAGCGGGGCTTGAACCGTGCGGGTGACGCAAGCCGGGTGAAAACAGGCAGATCAGACACGGCCGGGTGAACCGGACGTCGATCGGCCCAGGGGCGCCGCGCTCAGGCCGCCGGGGGCGGGGCTGCTCAGGCGGGGTTGGCCCACCGGTGCACGCGCCCGTCGGCGAGCACCAGCAACCCGCTCGTCCCGGGCAGGTCGTGCACCCAGTCGACCGCGGCCGTCCCGCGGGCCACGGCCGCGGTCGCCCACACGTCGGCCCACAGCAGCGACGGGCCGCTGACCGTCGCGGACAGCACGCTGGTCACCGCCTCCCCGGTGCGGGGGTCGCGGATGTGCGCGCCCCGGGCCGCGATGCCCGACGTCGCCACGCCGCCGTCGTGCACCGGCACCGACGCCAGCGTGCGGGAGCGGTCGCGGGGGTCCTCGATGCCGATGTGCCACGGCGTCGGGTCTGCGTCGGGCAGCACCAGGACGTCGCCGCCCGCCCCGACGGCCGCTCCCACGTCGGGCAGCGCGGCCAGGGTGCGGGCCGCCCGCTCGAGCGCCCACGTCTTGACGAGCCCGGTCGGGTCGAAGCCCTGCGGCGACGACCATGCGTCGAAGTACCCGTCGGTGGCCACCCGGGCCCCCACGCACAGGTCGTGGACCTCGCGGACCTCGCCGGCGCACAGGTCCAGGTCGAGCTCGCCGCGCTGCAGCCGGCGGATCTGCGAGTCCTCGCGGTAGGTGCTGAACGTGGCGTCCGCCGCGCGCAGCCCCGCGAACAGCGCGGCCACGGCCTGCGCGACGTCGGGGCCGCGGGCGCCCGGGCCGCGCACGTGCACGCTGACCGGCATGCCCATGACCTGCTCGACCCAGGCGCGGCGCCCGGTGCCGGCGTCGGCGGCCGGGGCGGGCGACGTCACAGGCCGGCCTGGTCCAGCGCGTCCTGGAGCGACTCGCGGTAGGCGTCGCTGGTCAGCGTCGCGCCCGAGACCATGTCGAGCGCCTGCGCGTCCGTGACCCCCACGGCCTCCTCGTCGAGGATCGGGATGGCCCGGGTGTTGATCTGCCGGGCTCGGGCGTCGTCGGTCGGGTACTCGGTGGCCTGGGCCGCGGTCACGGCGCCGTCGGCGACGGTGATCTGCACCTGCACGTCGCCGTGGCCGTTGGGTACGGCCCGGCCGACGAACGTGCCGCCCGCGGCGTCAGCGCCCGCATCGGGCTGCGTGCCGGCGTCGGCCCCGGCCCCGCCCGACGACGGGACGCCGCGCGACGCATCGGTGCCCGCACCGGTCCCCACCGGCCGGTTCCAGCTCGTGGGCCACGAGAACAGCAGCACGAGCCCAGCCGCGGTGCAGCCCAGCGCCAGGATGATGCGTCGCACGGTCAGGCTCCCTTCACCAGGCGAAACGTTCGACGTGCAGCGCACTGCCGGGCACGCCGGCGGCCCGGGCGTCGGCCGCGACCGCCTCGGCCCACGGGGCGGCGCCCGCGACGTACACGTCGCACGCGTCGAGATCGGGCACGAGCTCGCGCAGCGCGGCGGGGCCCGGCAGATGGCCCAGGTGCTCAGGCAGCCACGCGGTCCCGGTGGTGCTGCGCGGCCCGACCAGGTCGACCACGCGCAGCGCCCCGGTCCGCACCAGGTGCGCGACGTCGGCTGCGAGCGGCTGGTCGGCGGCGGTGCTGGTGCGTCGCACCAGCGTGGCCTGCGGACCCGCGGTGCCGGGCGTGCGGGCCGCATCCTGGAGCAGCGACACGAGCGGCGTGATGCCCAGCCCGCCCGCGACCGCGACGATCCCGGGCCGGGTGCGGACCCCGGGCACGAGCCGCCCGAACGGCCCCTCGACGAGCACGTCGGTACCGGGGGTCAGGCCCGCGAGCCGCTCGCCGTCGTCACCCCGTGTGCCGAACGTGAACCGCAGCGCCTCAGGGGTGGGCGCGGCCGACAGCGAGAACGGGTGCCCGCGCGTCCAGCCGGGGCCGGTGCGGAACCGCAGCACGAAGAACTGTCCCGCCGCGACGGGCAGGTGGGCCAGGCGGGGACCGCTCACCCACACCGACAGCACGTCCGGGGTCTCGCGCACCACGCGGCTCACTGTCAGGCGGTGACGCCGGGAGAGCACGAACGGGCGCCCGATGCGGAACACGAGCACGCTCGCCAGCGCGAGCCCGTACAGCGTCCACCAGTACGCGGTCGCGAGCGGCGACGCGAGGAAGTCGGCCCCGGTCCACAGCTGGTGGGGCAGCGCGAGACCCGCCCCGAGGTACGCGTACAGGTGCAGCAGGTGCCAGGACTCGTACCGCAGCCGGCGGCGGGCCCAGCGCATCGACGTGAGCGCGATCATCACGAACAGCGCGGTCGCCGCGGTGGCCAGGAGCACCCCGGGGAACGTGGTGACGATCGTCCACAGCTCGCCCCGGAACCCGGCGCGGTCCACGAGCGTGTACCCGAGAGCGACGGCGAGCGCGTGAGTCAGCAGCAGCACGATCGACGTGAACCCCAGGAGGCGGTGCCAGCGGGCCACCCGGTCCTGGCCGACCGCGCGCTCGACCCAGGGGATCCGGGCCATCGCGAGCACCTGGAGCAGCAGGAAGCACGACGCGAGCAGCCCGGCGAGCCTCCCGAACGACGTCAGTGCAGGTCCGGAGCCGTCGAGCAGCTCGCCGGGGTTGCCGTTCGAGGCCCAGAGCACGAGCACCACGAGGACGTTCGCGGCTACGACGACGGCGAGCGCCCACGCCGGGCCGGGCCCCCGCGAGGGGCCGCGCGACGGGTCGTGCACGGCGCGCCCGCGTGCGGACGACGCGACGGATGCGCGGTCGGTGGTGGACCCCATGGGGGAACGATCCACCCGAAACCTGAGATTTCGCCCAGAGTGGGACGGTGGCGCGCCGCCGTCTCGCCCACCGGACGCCCGTGGTCGTGACGCACCCGGCCCGGAGAGGGCGAAGGGCTGTGCCACCCGCCCCGCGTCTGCGTTAGTCTTGGTCAAGACCCCTCGTGCGGCGTCATCTCGCTGAACTCCCCCAGGGCCGGAAGGCAGCAAGGGCAGGCGAGCTCTGGCGGGTGTGCGGGGGGTCCTTGCATGCCCGGACGCCTAGACCGCAGGCTTCCGCAGCGCGAGCCGCGTGAACGTCTGGGCGACGCCCGCCTCCCGCTTGAGCCGCCGCACCAGCACGTCGAGGGCCGCCGCGTCAGGCACCACCGCGTGCACCAGGTAGTCGTACGCGCCCGTGACGTGCACCGCGTCGAGCACCTGCGGGAACCCGGGCGGCGTGGTCAGCGCTGTGTGGAAGTCCTCGTTCGTCACCTCGGCCCCGAGCCGCACCTCGACGAACACCTCAAGGCCCTGCGGCAGCGGCCCCGCGTCGGTGGGCCCGCGCACGATCGTGAAGCCGCGGATGACGCCTCTCTCGACGAGGCGACCCACCCGCGCGGCGGCCGCGTTGGCGCTGAGCCCCACGCGCCGTCCGAGCTCGCGATAGGGCAGCCGCGCATCCGCGGTCAGCTCACGGAGGATCGCGTCGTCGATGTCGTCCATGCCGCGATCATCGCAGCCACACGGTGACAATCGCGGTGCGGTGCTTCGGGAATCGAGTGGCGGCCCGAGGCTGTGGGCCATGGACGGGACAGCAGGTGCGCTCGCGATCGGGGCGGTCGCGGGCCTGGCGGTGGCGGTGCCGGTGGGACCGGTGGGGGTGCTGCTGCTGCGTGAGGGCATGGTGCACGGCACCCGGGTGGCGGTCGGGGCGGCGTGCGGGGTCGCCGTCGTCGACGCCGGCTACGCGGTGCTCGCGGTGGCGGTCGGCGTGCCCGTCGCCGAGGCGCTGGCCGCGCACCGCGAGCTCGTGCGCCTGGTCAGCGCCGCGGTGCTCGGCGGCGTCGGGGTGCACGGACTGGTCGGGCTGTGGCGGGCGCGGCGCGCGCCGTCGTGGTCGGCCGTCCCGTCGTCCGGCCTGGACCGGGAGATCGACGCCGCGCTCCGGACCCGGGCCCGCCCCGGGCGGTCGTTCGTGCGGTTCGTCGCACTGACCGCGGTCAACCCGATGACCGCCCTGACGTTCGCGACGGTCGCCGTCGGAGCGGTCGCGGGGCTCGGCGGTGACGACCCGGGTGGCCCCGGCGCCCGGCTCGGCGCGGCCTTCGTGGTCGGTGCCGGGTTCGCGTCGCTCGCCTGGCAGCTCGCGGTGGCTGCGGGTGGCGGGGCGCTCGGCCGACGCCTGGGGGCGACGGCACGCACCGTCACCTCGGCGCTCGGCAGCGTGGCCGTGGTGGTGCTGGCGGTCGTCCTCGCGACGGGCTGAGATGTCGGCCGGTCGGGTGACCGCTGTCAGGTGCGGCGCATAGGGTTCGGTGCGTGACGACCGCTCTGTACCGCCGCTACCGGCCCGACTCCTTCGCCGAGGTCATCGGGCAGGACCACGTCACGGCGCCGCTGCGCCAGGCCCTGCGCAGCGGGCAGGTCAACCACGCCTACCTGTTCTCGGGTCCGCGCGGCTGCGGCAAGACGACGTCGGCACGCATCCTCGCGCGCTGCCTCAACTGTGCCGAGGGCCCCACGGACACCCCGTGCGGGGTCTGCCCCTCGTGCGTCGAGCTCGCCCGCGGGGGTCCCGGCAGCCTCGACGTGGTCGAGATCGACGCGGCCAGCCACGGCGGTGTGGACGACGCGCGCGACCTGCGCGAGCGGGCCACGTTCGCGCCGGCCCGCGACCGGTACAAGATCTTCATCCTCGACGAGGCCCACATGGTCTCGCCGCAGGGCTTCAACGCGCTGCTCAAGATCGTCGAGGAGCCGCCGCCCCACATCAAGTTCATCTTCGCGACGACCGAGCCCGACAAGGTCATCGGCACGATCCGTTCGCGCACGCACCACTACCCCTTCCGGCTCGTCCCGCCGGACGTGCTGACCGACTACCTCGCGCAGGTCTGCGGCACCGAGGGTGTGCCCGTCGGCGCCGGGGTGCTGCCCCTCGTGGTGCGCGCCGGCGCGGGATCGGTGCGCGACACGCTCTCGGTGCTCGACCAGCTCATCGCCGGATCGGGCGAGGGCGGCCTGGAGTACGAGGGTGCGGTGTCGCTGCTCGGCTACACGCACGCGTCGCTGCTCGACGACCTCGTCGACGCGATCGCCGCGAGGGACGGCGCGAGCGCGTTCCGGGTCGTCGAACGGGTCATCTCCACGGGCCACGAGCCGCGCCGCTTCGTCGAGGACCTGCTGGAGCGGCTGCGCGACCTCATCGTGATCGCGGCCTCGGGCGACGCGGCCGCTGCCGCGCTGCGTGACGTGCCCTCCGACCAGCTGACCCGCATGCGCGCCCAGGCCACGCACCTGGGCCCCTCCGAGCTGTCACGATCGGCCGACCTGGTCAACGCGGCGCTCTCCGAGATGACGGGCGCGACGTCGCCGCGGCTGCACCTCGAGCTGCTCATGGCCCGGCTGCTGCTGCCCGCCGCCGACGACACCATCACGGGCGTCACCGCGCGCCTGGACCGCCTCGAGCGCCTCGGCGCGGACCGTCCGGCCGCAGCGTCGGCAGCCGCACCGGCACCGGCGCCCGTCGCGGCACCGGCCGCCGTGCCCGTCGCTGCGCCCGCACCGGTTGCCACGCCCGCACCTGTTCCCACGCCCGCACCAGTTGCCACGCCCGCGCCGGCCGCGGCTCCGGCACCTGTCGCGGCTCCCGCGCCCACGCCCGCGCCCGCCGCGGCGCCGGTCGACGAGCCCGCATCGCCGGCCGCCCGCGTCGAACCGGTCGAGGCCGCCGTGCCTGCACCCGCCCCGACGCCCGAGCCCGCCCCCGCCCAGACGCCCGCCCCGGCGTCGGCTCCTGCTCCCGCTCCGGCCCCCGTACGCGCGCCCGCACCGCAGTCCGCGGCGTCGTCGGGCCCGGACACCGAGATGCTCCGGCGCCGGTGGGCCGAGGTGCTCGACACGCTCAACCGGCTCAAGAAGGCCACCTGGGTGCTGGTGAGCCAGAACGCGCAGGTCTCCGACCTGGACGCGACCACCCTCACGCTGTCCTTCACGGCCCCGGGGCTCGCGACGGCGTTCCGCAACGGCCCGCACGCGGAGATCGTGCAGCGCGCGGTGCGCGAGACGCTGGGCTTCGAGGTGCGCGTCGAGCCGGTGCTCGCGGAGAGCGGAGCATCCGGTTCGTCCCGGGCCGACTCCGCGTCACGGAACGCCACCGAGCACCCGGGCACCTCGACGGGCCACGGTGCGGCGCAGCAGACCGGCACGGGGTCGATGAGCCCTGAGGCGGCAGCCGCGTCGTGGGACACCCCCGCGCAGGCGACGGCGCGGGCGGCGGCGTCGTGGGACGCCCCCGCGTCGGGCGGCGAGCAGCGCTCCGCTCCGACCCAGGCGACCGCGTCGATCCAGCCCACCGGATCGAGCCAGCGTCCGGCGCCCGCGAATCCGGCACCGGGTGCTCCCGGCGCCGCGCAGACCCCCGCGGCCCCCGGATCGGTGCCCGGCGCCCACGACGACGACCCGGGCGCGCCCGAGCCGCACGACGAAGACCCGGGCGAGCCCGGCGACTACCCGGACCCGGGGCAGCACGCGGCGGGCGCCTGGCACGGCGACGAGCCGGCTGCGACGGCCCCGGCGCCGCTGAGCGCCCGCGAGGCCGGCGAGCGCGCGCACGCCGCCATGGTCGGTGCCGCGCGCGGGCGTGCCGTCGAGGAGGACTCGCCGTCGCCCGACGACCCGGACCTCGCCTCGTCGGGGCTGACCGGTGCGCCGCTCGTGGCGCAGATGCTCGGTGGCGTCGTGATCGACGAGCAGATCGAGGACGGCATGCGCTGACCTGCGCCGGGGCGTCCGGCACCGGAGCACAGGTTGTGCACCGTAGGGTGGTCGGGTGTACGAAGGCGCGGTCCAGGACCTGATCGACGAGCTCGGGCGGCTGCCCGGAGTCGGTCCCAAGAGTGCCCAACGCATCGCGTTCCACGTGCTGGCAGCCGATCCGGGTGACGTGCGTCGGCTGGTCGACGCCCTCACCGAGGTCAAGGCGCGCGTGCGGTTCTGCGCGGTGTGCGGGAACGTCGCGCAGGAGGAGCTGTGCCGCATCTGCCGTGACCCGCGGCGCTCACCCGCGACGCTGTGCGTCGTCGAGGAGCCCAAGGACGTCGTGGCGATCGAGCGCACCCGGGAGTTCCGGGGGAAGTACCACGTGCTCGGCGGGGCCATCAACCCCATCGCGGGCGTCGGGCCCGACGACCTGCGCATCAAGGACCTGCTCACGCGTCTCGCGGACGGGACTGTCACCGAGGTCATCCTCGCGACCGACCCGAACGTCGAGGGCGAGGCGACGGCGACCTACCTGGCACGCATGCTGGTGCCGATGGGCCTCACGGTCAGCCGTCTGGCATCGGGCCTGCCGGTGGGCGGGGACCTGGAGTACGCGGACGAGGTGACTCTGGGGCGTGCCTTCGAGGGTCGACGACGGATCAGTGCCTAAGGAGCGTGGCGAGCATGGTGGGAACGGCGGACGACGGAGCACGGCACGAGGCTGAGGTGGCGGACCTCCTGGAGGTCGCCCGGACGCTGGCGGACGAGTCCCGCACGTTCGTCTCCACGGTCACCGAGGTCGGCGCGGGCACCAACCCCGACGCGGCGATCCCGCTGCTGCTGCTGGCCGTCTCGGACATCCTGGCCGCGGGGGCCCGGGTCGGCGCGATCCAGGACGTCGTCCCGCCCGAGCGCTTCGAGCCCGACATCGGGCCCGACCCGGATCTCGACCCGCTGCGCTCCGCGCTCGCGAACGTGCTCGACGGTCTCGACGAGTTCGCCGAGGTCGTGGACCCCCTGCTCGGGGCCGAGATCACGGCCTCGACGCTCTCGGGCGACCTGGTGGCCGTCGCCGGCGCGCTGCTGCAGGGTCTGCGGCACCACGACTCGGGCCAGCAGCTCGAGGCGCTGTGGTGGTGGCAGTTCTCCTACCTGTCGAGCTGGGGCGAGCGGGCGTCGAGCGTGCTGCGCGTGCTGCAGGTGCTGCTCGGGCACCTGCGCCTCGACGTGGACGACGACGTGGCAGCCGAGGCGGAGTACGACGCCCTGCAGCCCTGAGCGGGCACTGCGGCACCCGACGCGCCCGTGAGGGGCGCCGCGTCAGGCGACGCGGGTGCCCCGGGCCAGCGTCTGCTGCGGGACGCGGAGCCGTCGCACGGCAGTGACGACACCGGCCGCGCCGAGCAGCACGTTGATCCCGAGGCCCCACGGCCACACCGGGCTGCGGTCGAGGTCGCGCTCGGCGACGGGTGAGCTCGCGTCCTGGCCCGAGGCCGACCAGCACCGGTCCTGCTCGGTCGCCGGGCCGGCCCGCAGCTCGCGGACGCCCGCGCGGATCCCGCCGAGAGGCTCGTTGATCTCCGTGTCGGACGCCGCGACGCCCGCACCGTCGGCGACCACGACGAAGGGGTTCGCGCCCAGCAGCCACCAGGTGCGTTCGGTGTGGACGACGCTCTCGGTCGTGGTCTCCCAGTGGCAGCTCCCGACGTGCTCGCCGTTGCTCACCTGCGCGGTCCAGACCCGGATCTCCGCGTCGGACGAGATCGAGGGCAGCGTGAGCACGAACAGGATGGGCGCGATGATGGTCACCGCCGCGACCGTCAGGAAGGTCAGGACTGTCGATCCGGCCGTGCGGGACACGAGGGCCGAGAACCCGAGCCCGATCGCGCACACGCACGCGAGCAGCGCCGCGAGGAGCAGCAGCGCGACGACGAAGGACAGCACCGGGGTGCCGCCCATCGCGAGCGCCAGCCCCAGGAACGGGACGCTCGCGCCGAGGAACGCGAGCGACGCGGTCCACGAGGCGAGGAGCTTGCCGAGCACGATCTCGGCAGGGGTCAGCAGCGTGACCTGGAGCGTCGCGAGCGTCCCCGCGTTGCGGTCGCCGTTGACTGACGTCGAGCTGAGCGTCGGGGTGACGAGCAGCCCGAGCCCCAGCACGAGGATCACGACCGCGGAGAAGAGCAGCGGGCCGCGGTAGATGCTGGCGCCGCCCGAGCCGGTGAGGAAGCCGATGGCACCGGAGGTGAGCAGCGTGATGCCGCCGACCACGACGAACCACACCACGAGGGCCAGGATCCAGCGGGTCGACCGGACGCGCTGACGCAGCTCGAGCGTCGCGACCGTGCGCACGCCGTGCCAGGTCACGTGCCAGGTGCCGCCGGTGGTCGAGGGCGGGCCGCCATCGGGGCCGGGCTCGGGCGAGCGGCCGATGTCGTGCGTCACGGTGCTCATCGGCGCTCCTCGTCCAGGGTCAGGTAGGCCTGCTCGAGTTCGCCGCCCACGGGGGCGAGCGACGTGACGGGCACCCCGGCGCCGACCGCGTCGCGCACCAGCTGGGCGGCGCCCGCGTCGCCGTCGACCTCGAGCAGCACGCCGCCGGGCGGGTCGTCCGGCAGGTCGTCGGGTGAGCCGGGGGGTGGCACGTCGTCGTCGGGCCGCCACTGCGACCCGGTCGAGGTGAGCCAGCGGGTGAGCGCGCCGTAGGACAGCGCCCGCAGACGCCAGGTGCGCCGCACGGGGGCGCCGCCCGCGAGCCCGTGCGGGGTCACTGTGCGTCCGCGCGAGAGGAACACCGCGTCGTCGACCAGCTCGTCGAGCTCGGACAGCACGTGGCTCGAGACGAGCACGGTGGAGCCCTGAGCGGCGAGCCCACGCAGCAGCTCCCGCAGGTCCACGCGCGAGCGGGGGTCGAGCCCGCTCGCCGGCTCGTCGAGCAGCAGGACCCTCGGGGAGTGCACGAGCGCGCGGGCCAGGCCCAGGCGCTGCTTCTGCCCACGGGAGAGGACGCTCGCGGGCCGGTCGGCGTACTCGGTCAGGTGCACGGTCTCGAGGAGCTCCGCCGCGCGGGTCCGGGCGGCCTCGCGCGGCAGCCGGTACGCCGCGGCGTAGGTCGTCAGCACCTCGCGCGCGGTCAGCGAGTCCCAGGTGCCGAACGCGTCGGGCATCCAGCCGGTGAGTGCGCGGGCCGCGGGGCCGTCGGTCACGGGGTCGTGGCCGCCGACGCGCACGTGGCCCGCATCGGGCACCAGGAGCCCCGCGAGCACGAGCAGCAGGGTCGTCTTGCCCGACCCGTTGGGCCCGATGAGCGCGGTGACGCGCCCCGGGCGGGCGTCGAGGTCGACGCCGTCGAGGGCGCGGACCGCACCGAACGAGCGGGTCACCCCCCGCACGACGATCCCCGCGTGGTCGCCCGGCGACGTGGCCGGACCGGGCAGGGGAGTGGCGCTGCTCTCGACTGTGGGAGGCATCCGCCCAGGCTAGGTGCCGTCCGACGGGGCTGTCCGGCGAATCCTGTGGGGAGTCTGTGGCGGATACGGTGGCGAACCATGACGATCTCGGGGCTCGAGCTGACGACCACGACGCTCGTGCTGCTCGTGCTCGCCGGGTTCGCTGCGGGGTGGGTCGACGCGGTGGTGGGCGGCGGCGGCCTGGTGCAGCTGCCGGCGCTGCTGCTGATCCCGGGGATCTCGCCCGTGCAGGCGCTCGCGACCAACAAGGTCGCGGGGATCCTGGGCACGTCGGTCAGTGCGGCGACGTTCTACCGCCGGGTGCAGCCGGGTCTCGCGACGGCAGGGCCGATGGCGCTGACGGCCCTGCTCGGCGCCGGTGCGGGGGCGGCGCTCGCCGGGGCGCTGCCGGTGGGGGTGTTCAAGCCGGTGATCCTCGTGGCGCTCGTGGCCGTGGCGGTCTACACGGTCGCGCGCCCGCAGCTGGGCCGGGCGACCTCGCTGCGCTGGACGGGACGCCGCCACCTGCTGGTCGCCCTGGGCCTGGGTGCGGTGATCGGCTGCTACGACGGGCTGCTCGGACCGGGCACGGGCTCGTTCCTGGTGATCGCGCTGGTCAGCGTGCTGGGCTACGGGTTCCTCGAGGCCTCCGCGCAGGCCAAGATCGTCAACGTCGCGACGAACTTCGGCGCGCTCGTGGTGTTCACGCTCCAGGGGGCGCCGCTGTGGGGACTGGGGCTCGTGGTGGGCGTGGCGAACATCGCCGGTGGGTACGCGGGCGCACGCACCGCGGTGGCCCGGGGCAGCGCGTTCGTGCGGGTGGTCTTCGTGGTGATCGTGCTCGCGCTCGTGGTGCGTCTCGCGGTCGACGTCCTGGGCTGAGCGGCACGTCCGCCATGCGAACCCGCCGGTGTCCGCACTCTGGGCGTCCTAGACTCGACGGGACCGTGAGCCCGACCCCGTTCGACCCCCTGTCCGGAGACACAACGTGGCCCTGATCGTGCAGAAGTACGGTGGTTCGTCCGTCGCGGACGCCGCCGGGATCAAGCGTGTGGCGAAGCGGATCGCCGAGGCGAAGCGCGCGGGCGACGACGTCGTGGTGGTCGTCTCGGCCATGGGGGACACGACCGACGAGCTCATCGACCTGGCCAACGAGATCACGCCGGTGCCGCCGTCGCGCGAGATGGACATCCTGCTGACGGCGGGCGAGCGGATCTCGATGTCGCTGCTCGCGATGGCCATCGCGAACCTCGGCGTCGAGGCGCGCTCCTACACGGGGCAGCAGGCCGGCCTGGTCACAGACGACTCGCACGGCAGGGCCCGCATCATCGACGTGACCCCCGGGCGCATCCGGGCGGCCATCGACGCCGGGAGCGTGGCGATCGTCGCCGGGTTCCAGGGCGTCACGCAGCACACCAACGACGTGACCACGCTGGGGCGCGGCGGATCCGACACCACGGCGGTCGCGCTCGCGGCGGCCCTGGGTGCCGACGTGTGCGAGATCTACAGCGACGTCGACGGCGTGTTCACCGCCGACCCGCGCATCGTGCCCTCGGCCCGCAAGATCGAGCGGATCAGCTACGACGAGATGCTCGAGATGGCCGCGAGCGGCGCCAAGGTGCTCGTGCTGCGCTGCGTCGAGTACGCCCGCCGCTACGGGGTGCCGGTGCACGTGCGCTCCTCGTTCTCAGCGCACACCGGAACACTTGTCACGAACAACGAGGCCGCCGCGGGTGGCGACGAGGGAGCAGACGTGATGGAGCAGCCGATCATCGCCGGCGTCGCGCACGACAGCAGCGAGGCGAAGATCACCGTCGTGGGGGTGCCGGACGTGCCGGGCACCGCGGCGCACATCTTCGAGGTCGTGGCCCGCTCGGGCGCGAACATCGACATGATCGTGCAGAACGTCTCGGCCGCAGCGACCGGGCTCACGGACATCTCGTTCACGCTGCCCGCGACGGACGGGGCGGCGGCGCTCACGGCGCTGACGGGCGAGCAGGCCGACATCGGCTTCGCGTCGCTGCAGTACGACGACACGATCGGCAAGCTCTCGCTCATCGGCGCGGGCATGAAGTCGCACCCGGGGGTGTCCGCCAAGCTGTTCGGCGCGCTCTCGGCCGCGGGCATCAATATCGAGATGATCTCCACGTCGGAGATCCGCATCTCGGTGGTCACGCGCGCCGACCACCTGGAGGACGCGGTGCGTGCGGTGCACACCGCGTTCGGTCTGGACAGCACGGAGGACGAGGCCGTGGTCTACGGCGGGACGGGGCGGTAGTCATGACGGAAGGTCTGCGGGTCGGAGTCGTCGGCGCGACGGGGCAGGTGGGCGCTGTCATGCGTCGGCTGCTCGAGGAGCGCGACTTCCCGGTCGCCGAGATCCGGTTCTTCGCGTCCGCGCGCTCGGCGGGCACGACGTTGCCGTGGAAGGGCACCGACGTCGTCGTCGAGGACGCCGCGACGGCGGACCCCACGGGGCTCGACGTGGCGCTGTTCTCGGCCGGAGGGGCGACGTCGAAGGTCCAGGCCCCGCGGTTCGCCGCGGCGGGCGTGACGGTCATCGACAACTCGTCGGCGTGGCGCATGGACCCCGACGTGCCGCTCGTCGTCTCGGAGGTCAACCCCGAGGCTGTGCACGAGGCGCGCAAGGGCATCATCGCGAACCCGAACTGCACCACGATGGCCGCGATGCCGGTGCTCAAGGTGCTGCACGAGGAGGCCGGGCTGTGCCGCCTGATCGTCTCGACGTACCAGGCGGTCTCCGGCTCGGGCCTCGCCGGGGCGAAGGAGCTCGACGACCAGGTCCGTGCCGCGGTCCAGCAGGACACGCTGGCCCTGGTGCACGACGGCTCCGCGCTGGACCTGCCCGCGCCGCAGAAGTACGTCGCGCCGATCGCGTTCAACGTGATCGCGCTCGCGGGCAACCTCGTGGACGACGGCTCGTTCGAGACCGACGAGGAGCAGAAGCTCCGCAACGAGTCGCGCAAGATCCTGGGCCTGCCCGATCTGCTCGTCTCGGGCACGTGCGTGCGCGTCCCGGTGTTCACGGGCCACTCGCTGTCCGTCAACGTCGAGTTCGACCGGCCGCTGTCGGTCGAGCGTGCGCAGGAGCTGCTGCGCGACGCCCCGGGCGTGGTGCTCGTGGACGTGCCGACCCCGCAGGGTGCTGCGGGCGCCGACCCGTCGTTCGTGGGGCGGCTGCGCCAGGACCCGGGTGTGCCCGACGGGCGCGGCCTCGCGCTGTTCATCAGCAACGACAACCTGCGCAAGGGTGCGGCGCTCAACGCCGTGCAGGTCGCGGAGCTCATCGCCGCCGACCGCGCGGCGGAGGGCGTCTCCGCCTGAGGCAGCCGGCCGTGCTAGTCCACGCTCGAGGCGCTTGATGGCCTGAAGAGCACGTCCACGCGGCACTCGAAGATGTCAGCCAGTCGGAAGGCGAGAGCCAGTCGCGGCTCGTAGCTTCCGCGTTCGATCGCGTTGATGGTCTGGCGCGAGACACCCGTGCGGGCGGCTAGCTCCCCTTGTGAGAGTCCGGCCTCTTGGCGCCGGCTGGCCACGGAGTTGTCCATGAGAGTGGACGCAGCTGGAGGGGTCGCTCGGCATCGTCGGCCGGCTGCGGGCTTATGAGTCCTTGGTTGGCGACCATGCCACGAGCGATCGGCGCAACGCGCTGACCCTCGAACTGTGGCGCCGGGAGGGGCGCCTAACTGTCGTGGTTCATGAGACTCGGGCTCTCGCCCAGGAGCGGCTGACCGAGTTGAAGGCACTGGACGACGACGGCCGCGACGCCGTGCTGGTCAACATCGCCCGCATCAGCCAACTCCGCGAGGCGTACCCGAGCTACTACGCCGACACGGGGCGGTTCACCGAGTTCGCGACGTCAGGCTCGTCGGTGCTCTCACGCGCTGAACGAGCTGTCGGAGGGGGCTGGGCCCGGATCTTCCGGTTCCGCGACCGGTGCGCGCCCAGCCAGCAGGGCTCCCCGCCCCACGGCTGTGGCGGTCCCACAGCGCGGAGCGAACCGAAACTAGTGGCCGCAACCCCGTCGCACCGAAACCCCGCTGCAGGCGGCTACGGGTTCCGGTCCGCTTCCCCGCGGCCGGGGCCGGCCCTCATCGGAAACGATCGATTCGGTGTGGTTCAGATCCGCCGCGACCTCTAGACGGTCACTAGGGCCCTTCAATACCCTGCCCATGCCGGTTCACCGGAGCGCAACGTCCACCGACCACGCAGGATCGAAGGGGAGCAAAGCGTGAACGTAAAACTGCAGTTGGGATCATTCAAGAGGCGTCGAGTCAGCATGTTGATCGGAATTGCCGCAGTTGTTTCAGGGGTTGCCATAGCAGCACCCGCCAATGCAATCGTCGTCGGCGTTTGCACAATCAAAGCAAATAACCCGCATGGCTCAACACATGTATCCGGTACCATCAACTCCGTGGGGACCGTCAGTTGCACGCTGGTGATGGACGAGATCTATATCCGCACCTACTTGGAGAAATCAACAGGGCAATCTTGGGGCGGGAACACCGAGGACTGGTTCGACTCGAGTTGGGAGCAGAGTAACGCTGCGACGTCATGTGATCAAGGCCCAGGAACGTTCAGAACGCGGGTGAGTTACGCAATCCAGGCGCCCGCAGGGGTCAACCCTCGTTACGCGGCGAACACCATCTACTCGCCATGGGTTGGTGTTGCATGCGGGGTGTCCAATCGTGTCGCATCTTCTAGCGATGACAGCACCGAGAGCCTCGACACAGTCACATTCCAGGCAGTATCGGCGCCCACAAAATAGCTATCCCTCGAAGAAATCGACGACTTCCCCGGCCCCGCCGTTCGAATCGCCATCGACACCAAACACCCGAACGAAAATCAATTGGACCCCGGATCCGCGGGGTCGGGGAATCGTCGTCACGACGAAGATTTCGAACGAGTTTTCCGATGAGATGTTGGAATCCGCCCACGCCACAACCTCTGTTACGTCGCGCACTCCGGATGCTTCCCACTCATCCATTGTGCGCGAAAATCCTAGCGTCGGTGGCGGCCCCCACTCCCTAATGCGATAGGGTCCGGGTTCACGCACTTCTCCGGCAATATCACTGGACGCAACTCTTACAATCTCCACCCGACACGCTCCTCATCGCCGTTAAGAACCTGCGGCTGGGATATCGCCCAGATCTCCGTTCTTTCTAGCAGCTCAACGATATCCTTGGGTGGCAGCATGCCGCCATGGCGTTCACTCAGACACGTCAAGCGACTTTCAACAGCTCCGCCAATCGCGCGCGACGAGACGCAGCTCATCGATGTAGCTCGGGCCTCGCCGGGGCGAAGGAGCTGGACGACCAGGTCCGTGCTGCGGTCGAGCAGGACACGCTGGCCCTGGTGCACGACGGCTCGGCACTGGACCTGCCCGCGCCGCAGAAGTACGTGGCGCCGATCGCGTTCAACGTGATCGCGCTCGCGGGCAACCTCGGCGCCAACGCTCTATCTCGACGTCGACTGGGCTGACGTCGACTGGGCTGACGTCGACTGGGGGCGACAGCGCACCCTTGCGGCTCCACAGCATCTGTGGTTCATTGGTGGAGTAACGAACCGATGAACGAATGAAAGGGGTGAACGCCATCTTCGACGGCCGGGACCCCATCTACCTGCAGATCGCCGACCAGATCCGCGACGACATCCTCGACGGCGCGCTGAAGGAGGAGGACCAGGTCATGTCGACGACCCAGTACGCCACGACCTATCGCATCAACCCCGCCACCGCCGCGAAGGCCTTCGCCGAGCTCGTCGACGAGGGCGTGCTCTACAAGCGGCGCGGCGTCGGGATGTTCGTCGCCACCGGGGCCCGCGCCGCACTCGCGGCCCGCGGCCGGGAGCGGTTCTTCGCCGACGTGCTCGACCCCGCGGTGCACGAGGCCCGCCGGCTCGGCATCGACCTCGAGGACGTCATCGCCCGGATCCGGCTCGACGCCGGCACCACCCACGAGAGCAGCGGAGGAGAGTCATGACCGGCTTCGGCGTCCAGGTCCACGACCTGACCGTGCGCTACGGCGCCGCCACCGCCCTGGACCGGGTGAGCCTCGACATCGCCCCCGGGACCATCACCGGCCTGCTCGGCCGCAACGGCACCGGCAAGACGACGCTGCTCTCCGTGATCGCTGCGTTCCGCCGACCGACGTCCGGCAGCGTGCTGGTGGACGGCGAGGATCCGTGGGAGAACTCCCGGGTGATGGCGGGCACCGGCCTCGTCCGGGAAGGCGGCGACTGGCTCGACGACCGCATCAAGACCTCGCTGACCTACCTCGAGGGCGTCCGGCCGCACTTCGACCGCGACCTCGCGGAGCGGCTGCTGGACACCTTCGAGCTCGACCCCTGCGCCAAGCGGTCGTCGCTCTCCCGAGGCCAGCGGTCCGCGTTGAGCGCGTCGCTGGGCATCGCCGTCCGCACCGAGCTCACCATGCTCGACGAGGTGTACCTGGGGATGGACGCACCGTCCCGCTACGCCTTCTACGACGCGCTGCTCGCGGACTACCTGGAGCACCCTCGCACGATCGTCCTGTCGAGCCACCTCATCGACGAGATCGACCGGATGTTCGAGGACGTCGTGATCCTGCGCGACGGCACGGTGCTGCTGGCCGAAGGTGCCGACGAGCTGCGCTCGCGGGGGACCTCCGTCACCGGACCCGTCGGCGCCGTCACGGCGTTCGCCGTCGGGCGGGACGTGGTGGGGCGCCAGGAGCTCGGCCCCACGCTGCGGCTCACCGTCTACGGCGACCCGCGGCCCGGTGACGTCGCCCAGGCCCGGGAGCTCGGCATCGAGCTGGGGCCCGTCGACCTGCAGGACCTGTTCGTCCACCTGACCGCCCAGCCCACCGTGGCCGGCGCACGCTCCGACCGGAAGACCGAGGTGCCCCGATGACTGCCGTCGCCGCCACTGCCCGCCCGGACGCCGGCGCCGCCCGTCGCAGCCCGTTCGTCCGCACGATCCAGCACCAGCTCGCCATGCAGCTCCGCCTGGGGGCCTGGTTCTGGGCGGTCATCCTCGTCGGTGTGAGCGTCGTCACCGTGCTGGTGGCGACGCTGGGGACGGTCGAGACCAGCATCGTGCAGTACGCCCGGCAGGGGACGCTCTGGTTCCCGTTCTCGATGATGGTCCTGACGGTCATGAGCGGCCTGACGCCCCACGTCGCCTCGGGGATGACCCGCCGGTCGTTCGCCGCGGCGTCCGCGGTGGTCGCCCTCGTCCTCGCGGTGGCCTACGCCGCGATCTTGGTGGGGCTGCTGCAGATCGAGCGCGTGGTCTACGCCGCCGCCGGCTGGCCGCAGACCCTCACGGACACCGGGTTGGACCTCACGTCGTCCGCGAGCGACATCGGGCCGCTGCTGATCTCCCTCACGGCAACCGGCGCCGCCGCCACCGCCAGCGGCCTGCTCGTCGGGATCGTGTACTACCGGGCCGGCGGCTGGTGGGGAACCCTCGCGCTCCCGCTCACCGTCGGGCCCATCCTCGGGGTCGGGCTGCTGGTGTCCTCCGCCATCGGCCCGATCACGCTCCCGGTCGTCGGCGAGGGCGGGGCGTGGGCCGTCGGCTCTGCATCGGGCCTGGCCCTGCGCGCCGTCGCCTGCGCCGTCGTCGTCGCGATCATGTTGGCGGTCCACGACCGGCTCACCCGGGGCGCCGCGCTGGGCAAGCCGGCCCTCTGAGGAGGGACCGAACCACCCAGAACCCGCCGACCCGTCACCACGTCCGCACCGCCCACCGAGAGGACCCCGTCATGCCGGCTACACCCGTGATCCAGGTGGAGCACCTGCGCAAGGCCTACGGCAGCAAGGTGGCCGTGGAGGACGTCAGCCTGACCGTCGCCCGCGGGGAGATCGTGGGCATCCTCGGCCCGAACGGCGCCGGCAAGACCACCACGGTGGAGTGCCTGGCCGGGCTGCGGGTGCCCGATTCGGGGCGCGTGCGCGTGCTGGGGATGGATCCGCAGGCGGACGGGTCCCGGGTCAAGGAGGTGCTGGGCATGCAGCTCCAGGAGAGCGAGCTCCCCGCCAAGCTCAAGGTCCGCGAGGCGATGGAGCTGTACGCCTCGTTCTACGCGGACCCGGCCGACCCGGCCGAGCTGCTGGCCGACCTGGGCCTCACCGACCGCGCCGAGGCCAGGTTCGACCAGCTCTCCGGCGGCCAGAAGCAGCGCCTGTCGGTGGCGCTCGCACTGGTCGGCAACCCCGAGATCGCCGTGCTCGACGAGCTCACCACCGGACTGGACCCGCAGGCCCGCCGTGACACGTGGGGGCTGATCGAGCGCATCCGGGACCGCGGCGTCACGGTGCTGCTGGTCACCCACTTCATGGAGGAGGCCGAGCGGCTGTGCGACCGCGTCGTCCTCATCGACGCCGGCCGGGTGATCGCCACCGGCACGCCCGCCGAGGTCGCCGAGGCGGCGAGCGGTGGCCAGCACCTGCGGTTCCGCGCCTCGGCGCCCGTCCCGGCCGAGGACCTCGCGGCGCTGCCCACGGTCACGTCCGCCCACGGGCCAGACCCGGTGGGGGAGTACGACGTGCGCGGCACGGGGACCGTCGTGCAGGACGTGCTGGTCGCGCTCGCCGGGCGGGGCGTGACCGCCGACTCGGTGCGTGTGGAGGGCGGCACGCTCGATGACGCCTTTGTGGCGCTCACCGGCCGTGCCCGCACCACGACACCCGCCACCGCCCCGCCCGCCACCACCCCGTCGGAGGTCTGACATGTCTGCCACAGCCACCAGCCCTCGCGTCCTGGGCCGGCTCACCCTGACCGAGGCGCGCCTGTTCGCCCGCCAGCCCTCCGCCTGGTTCTTCAGCCTGCTGCTCCCGGTGATCCTGCTGCTCGCCCTGGGGCTGCTGATGCCGTGGGCCGACCAGCCCTTCGACTCCGAGAACCCGCTGCTGGCCGGGATCAACGGCATCACCGGCTACACGCCCACGGTGCTGGCCCTCGCGATCGGCACCGTCGCGTACTCGACGCTGCCGGCCGTGGTGGTCGCCTACCGGGAGAAGGGCGTGCTGCGCCGGCTCGCCACGACCCCGGTGCCGGCCTCGCGGCTGCTCACCGCGCAGCTCCTGGTGCTCGGCGGCACGCTGGTCGTCGCGGCGCTGCTGGCCGTCGTCGCCGGGTGGACGGTGCTCGACGTGTCGATGCCGGCCGATCCCCTCGTGGTGGTGCTGGCGTTCGTCCTCGCCTCGGCCGCCTCGCTCGCGGTGGGCTGCCTCATCGCGGCGCGCGTCGGCTCGGTGGGCGGCGCCACCGGCATCGGCATGACGGTGTACTTCGTCTCGCTGTTCTTCGCGGGGGTGTGGCTGCCGCTGCCGTTCATGCCCGATCTGGTGCAGACGATCAGCGCGTGGACGCCGCTGGGCGCCGCGGCGCAGGCGCTGGCGGCCGGCTGGTTCGGCCAGCCGTTCCCGGCCCTCGAGCTGGGCGTGATGGCGGGGTGGACGGTGCTCCTGGTGCCGCTCGCCGCGAAGCTGTTCCGCTGGACGTGACCGCCGGGGCCGTAGGGCCCGCATAGACGGTCCGCGCCCTTGCTACCGTCGCCGCGAGCCGACGGAGGGAGGCGCCGTGGCGGTCGCCGAACGGACGTTGGCGGTCTCCACGCGCCGCGGACGGTGGTGGTGGTACGCCGCAGCGGTGCTCGGTCTCGCTGCGGTTCAGCTCGCGGTGTCGCTCGGCGGCGGCGTGGTCGCCGGGTGGATCCCGCTCAGCTCGGTCGACCCGGGCAACTGGTGGCTGCGGCTGAGCGTGCACCACGTGGTCCAGGTGCTTCCGGTGCTCGGCGTCATGGTGGTGGTGGCCCGACGGTCTCGCCTCGACCTCAGGCTCGACTTCGGTCTCGGTCTCGGCCTCGGCGACTGGCGGTGGGGGCTACGGGCCGTCGGTGTGGTGAGCGCGGTGCTCGTGGTGTACCTGGTCGGCGTCCACATGGCCCTCCGGGCGCTCGGTCACCCGCTGTCGAGCACCGTCCCGGTCGATCCCGGCGCCCGGGCCGGTCAGCTCGCGTTCCAGCTGCTGCTCAGCGGCCCGTCCGAGGAGCTCGTCTTCCGGGCCCTGCCGATCGCCGTGCTCGCGGCGCTCGGGAGCGTGGTCGTCGTGCGGCGGTGGGGTCTTCGGCTGGAGGCGCTGGTGGCGGCGGTGCTGTTCAGCCTCGCCCACGTCACGGTCACCCTCGGCACGTGGCAGACCTCCGCGGACGGGCAGCAGCTCGCGTTCGCCCTCGTGCTGGGCGCCGTGCAGGGAGTCGTCTTCCAGCGCAGCCGCAGCGTGCTCTACCCGATGGCGATCCACTCGATCTCGAACGTCATCGTCACCGTCGTCAGGATCGCCGGCCTCTAGCACCCGAAACGCTTCACGCACTGGTGCGGCGGGGCCTACCTGCTGAGGGTGGGTCCTGTCGCCCGCTGGGCGCGCCGGGGCGGGATCGGGCGATGGTGCCCTCCCGCCCGGCACGCAGGACGACACAGCAGATCGCGCTCGTCGTCAGCGTGTCTCGCGCCCGCGCCATCGGGCCTTCTCCCGAGGACGGCTGCGCGTCCTCCGGAGAAAGGGAACTCACGTGCCACGACTCACCCGTCGACGCTCACCCTGGCTGGCCCTGGCCGCCGTCGGTGCGGCGTCGTGCGTCGCCCTGTCGGGGGCGGTGCCTGCCCTCGGGGCGCCACCGGCCCCTGCCGCGGTCGCGGCGGCGGTGCCCGTGCAGGCCGCGGTCACGACCGCGACCGGCGAGTACGCCCAGCGATTCCTCGACCTGTACAACCAGATCCACGACCCGGCGAACGGCTACTTCAGCCCGCAGGGCATCCCGTACCACTCGATCGAGACCCTCATCGTCGAGGCGCCCGACTACGGGCACGAGACCACGTCCGAGGCGTACAGCTTCTGGATGTGGCTCGAGGCCAGCTACGGGCAGGTCACCGGGGACTGGGCGCCGTTCAACGCCGCCTGGACCACGATGGAGAAGTACATGATCCCGCAGGCGGCGGACCAGCCCACGAACTCGTTCTACAACCCGTCCAAGCCTGCGACGTTCGCCGCCGAGTACGACCACCCGAGCAAGTACCCGGCCCAGATCAACTCGGGAGTGGCCTCGGGCGTCGACCCGATCGGCGCCGAGCTCAAGACGACGTACGGCACGTCAGACGTGTACGGCATGCACTGGATCGCGGACGTGGACAACAGGTACGGCTTCGGCGGGAGCCCCGGCGGCGGCTGCGAGACGGGTCCGGCGTCGACCGGCACGTCGTACATCAACACGTTCCAGCGCGGTCAGCAGGAGTCGGTGTGGGAGACCATCACCCAGCCGTCCTGCGACAACTTCCGGTACGGCGGCACCAACGGCTTCCTCGACCTGTTCACCAAGGACTCGAGCTACGCCAAGCAGTGGAAGTACACGAACGCACCCGACGCGGACTCGCGGGCGATCGAGGCCGCGTACTGGGCGTTCACGTGGGCCTCGGCGCAGGGCAAGGCCGCGGACATCGCCCCGACGGTCGCGAAGGCCGCGAAGATGGGCGACTACCTGCGGTACTCGCTGTTCGACAAGTACTTCAAGACGATCGGCTGCACGTCGACGTCGTGCGCGGCGGGCACCGGGCGTGACAGCGCCCACTACCTGCAGTCCTGGTACTACGCGTGGGGCGGCGCGACCGACACCTCGGCCGGCTGGGCGTGGCGCATCGGCTCGAGCGCGAGCCACTCGGGCTACCAGAACCCGATGTCGGCGTGGGCGCTGTCGAACGTCTCGGCGCTGACGCCGAAGTCGGCGACCGCGAAGGCCGACTGGGCCAAGAGCCTCGACCGGCAGCTCGAGTTCTACCAGTGGCTGCAGTCCACCGAGGGCGGCATCGCGGGCGGGGCGACGAACAGCTGGGGCGGGGCGTACGGCACACCGCCGGCGGGCACGTCGACGTTCTACGGCATGGGCTACCAGGTGGCCCCGGTCTACAACGACCCGCCCAGCAACCAGTGGTTCGGCATGCAGGTGTGGTCGATGGAGCGCGTCGCGGAGTACTACTACGCGACGGGTGACGCGCGGGCCAAGAAGGTCCTCGACAAGTGGGTCCCGTGGGCCATCGCCAACACGACGGTCGGGGCCACCACGTGGGCCATCCCGGCGACGCTCGCGTGGACGGGGCAGCCGGACACGTGGAACGCCACGACCCCGGGCACCAACGCGGGCCTGCACGTCACGGTCGTGGACAAGGGCCAGGACGTGGGCATCGCGGGCGACTACGCGAAGCTGCTCACGTACTACGGCGCGAAGTCCGGGAACGCGGCCGCGAAGACCACGGCCAAGGCCCTGCTCGACGTCATGTGGGCCACCAACCGCGACACCAAGGGCATCTCCACGACCGAGACGCGCACCGACTACGCGCGGTTCGACGACGTGCTGACGTCCACCACGGGCGACGGCGTGTACGTGCCCACCGGCTGGACCGGAAAGATGCCGAACGGCGACGCCATCAAGGCCGGCGTCAGCTTCCTCGACATCCGCAGCTGGTACAAGAACGACCCGGCCTGGCCCAAGGTCCAGGCGTACCTGGACGGCGGCGCCGCGCCGACGTTCAACTACCACCGGTTCTGGGCGCAGGCCGCGATCGCGACGGCCCTGGCCGACTACGAGCTGCTGCTCGGCACGGGCAGCACCCCGGACACCACGGCGCCGACGGTGCCGACGGGTCTGACGGTGGCGTCGAAGACGGCGACGAGCGTGTCGTTGACGTGGACGGCGTCGACCGATGCGGTGGGGGTGACCGGGTACGACGTGTACCGGGGGACCACGCTGGTGGGCACGGCGACGGGCACCACGTACACCGACTCGGGTCTGGCGGCATCGACGGCGTACTCGTACACGGTGCGGGCACGGGATGCGGCGGGCAACGTCTCGGCGGCGTCCACGGCCCTGGCCGTGACCACGAGCGCCGGGACCGGTGACACCACGGCGCCGACGGTGCCGACCGGTCTGACGGTGGCGTCGAAGACGGCGACGAGCGTGTCGCTGACGTGGACGGCGTCGACCGATGCGGTGGGGGTGACCGGGTACGACTTGTACCGGGGTGCCGCGCTGGTGGGCACGGCGACGGGCACGACGTACACCGACTCGGGCCTGACGGCCTCGACGGCGTACTCGTACACGGTGCGGGCACGCGACGCGGCGGGCAACGTCTCGGCGGCGTCCACGGCCCTCGCTGTCACCACGAACGCCACGACGCCCACGGCCTCGTGCAAGGTGACCTACACCGCCAACAGCTGGAACACCGGGTTCACGGCGTCCGTGAAGGTCACCAACACGGGCACGACCGCGCTGTCGAGCTGGTCGCTCGGCTTCGCGTTCCCGTCCGGTCAGAAGGTCACGCAGGGCTGGAGCGCGAACTGGTCCCAGTCCGGCACCCAGGTCACCGCGACCAACGCCGCGTGGAACGGCACGCTCGCGGCGGGGGCCAGCGCCGACATCGGGTTCAACGGTTCGCACACGGGCACGAACACGTCACCGACGGCGTTCACGCTCAACGGCTCGACCTGCACCACGGGCTGACGCACGGGCACGGCACGGCGAGGGGTCGGTCCCGACGGGTCCGGCCCCTCGCCGTGCGGCACGCGGGCGGGTCGTCGGGCCAGCAGGTCGTCGGGGGTAGGGACAACCCCACCCCGGACTCGGGGGCAGGCAGGCTGGGTCTGTGCAGGTCAGCGGGCCTACGGTCGTTCCCATGGAGAACCCGACCAGCGCGGCCCCGGCTGCACCACCCCTCGGCGCTGCGCCGGGGCGCGAGCTCGCTGCCGCCGCCCCGCCACCGGCAGCCCTACCCCGAACCGGTGCGCCGCGAGCGGCCCTGACGCCCCGCCCCGCCCCTGGCCCCGTGAGCATCGACGACGACCTGGCTCACGTCGCACCGGCTCTGCGCGGCGGTCACGCCCTCGTGCTCGCGCCGTGGGCGGGGGCGACGTGGCGCGCCGTCTCGCAGGTCACGGTCGGCTTCGTGGTGCTGCTCACGGGCGGCACCATCGCGATGATCACGGTGCCGCTGTTCGCAGCGCTCATCACGCTGGGCGTGGGCATCCCGCTGCTCGCGGCGGTGCTGCTGGTGACCGGCCCCCTCGCAGCGGTGGAGCGGGCGCGGCTCGAGGCCCAGCTCCAGGTGCGGATCGCCCCTCCGGTGCGCCGCCGCCGTCGGCCGACGGTGTGGGGACGGATGCTGGGCGTGCTGACCGACGGGCGCCGGTGGACGGCCGTCGCCTACCCGGCGGTGGGGATGCTGCTGGCATCGGTGCAGGTCATCGTCGCGTGGGGAGGGTTCGGCGGCTCGATCGCCGCGATCGCCCTGCCGGTGTACCGCTCCGCCACGGAGCTCTCGTCGACGGAGGTCACGGCGTGGGTCGCGGCCGGCACGGTCGGCATCTGGGTCACGGCGTGGGTCACGCAGGCGCTCGCTCTGGCGCACGTGCGCCTCGCCCGGGCGCTGCTCGGCCCCGGCCGTCGGGGCGAGGTCGAGGAGGCCCGTGCCCAGGTCGCCGTCGCCCAGGAGGAGGCCGCGGTCGCCCAGGAGCGCGTCGAGGTGGCGCGCGTCCGTGCCGAGCACCTCACGGAGACCCGCACCCGGGTCGTGGGGGCCGCCGACACCGAGCGCCGCCGCATCGAGCGTGACCTGCACGACGGCGCCCAGCAGCGGCTCGTCGCCCTCGGCGTCGAGCTCGGGGCCGCCAAGCGCGCGGCCGCGGCCGATCCCGACGCGGCCCGGGAGGTGATCGACCACGCGCACCGCGAGGTCAAGGAGGTCCTTTCCGAGCTGCGCGACCTGGTGCGCGGCATCCACCCCGCGGTGCTGACCGACCGTGGCCTCGACGCGGCCCTCTCGGCTCTCGCGGCCCGCAGCCCGGTGCCGGTCGAGGTCGACGTGCCCGATGTCGACGCGCTGGCGGGCTGCACCCCGGCCGCGCAGGCCGCCGCGTACTTCGTGGCCGCCGAGGCGCTGACGAACGCCGCCCGGCACTCCGGTGCGGCCCTGGTCCGGCTCGACGTGCACGTGCGCGACGGGATGCTGCACCTCCAGGTGGCCGACGACGGCCACGGTGGGGCCACCGAGCGCCCCGGGAGCGGCCTGGAGGGCCTGCGAGGGCGGGTCGAGGCCCTCGACGGCACCTTCCACCTCGAGAGCCCCACGGGGCACGGCACGCGCCTGGTGGTGGAGGTCCCGTGCGCATCGTGATCGCGGAGGACTCGGTCCTGCTTCTCGACGGCCTGACGCGGCTGCTCACGTCCGAGGGGCACGAGGTCACGGGCCACCGCACAGCGGACGACGCGGTCGCGGCCCTCGGACGGCCGGCCGGTCCCGGGCACCCGCTGCCCGATCTGCTCGTGACCGACGTCCGCATGCCGCCCACGCACACCGACGAGGGGCTGCGCGCCGCTGTGCACCTGCGCAGCGTGCACCCCGAGCTGCCGGTGCTCGTGCTCTCGCAGTACGTCGAGCAGCGCTACGCCTCCGAGCTGTTCGCGGGGGACGTGCGCGGCCTCGGCTACCTGCTCAAGGACCGCATCGCGGACGTCGACGAGCTGCTCGACGCCGTCGGGCGCGTGTCGGGCGGCGGCACCGTGATCGACCCCGAGGTCGTCGCGCAGCTGCTCGCCCGGGCGCGGCGTCCCGTCCTCGAACGGCTCACCGCCCGCGAGCGGGAGGTCCTGGCCCTCATGGCCGAGGGACGGTCCAACGCCGCGATCGCCGAGCGCCTCGTGGTCGGCACCGCCGCCGTCGAGAAGCACGTCACGTCCATCCTGACCAAGCTCGAGCTCACGCCCGGCGCCGACGACCACCGTCGGGTGCTCGCCGTGCTGCGGTACCTCGAGCACGCACCCCTCCGAGGAGACCTCTCATGACCGCGTCCACCCTGACCCCCGTCGAGACCGGGCCACCGGCGCCCGGCCACCGACCGGCGCAGCGTGCCCTGCTGTGGGCCGGGGGTGTGCTCGGCGCTGTGCTCATCGCGTGGTGCGCGCTCCAGGCCGCTGACGTCTTCGCCACGACGACCGAGACCGTGGACCACGACTACGGGGCAGCACGGACCGTCGAGCTCGTCGCCGACGGGCCGGTCACCGTCACGGCGGGCGGGGACGACGCGGTCCTGGTGACCGAGCGCAACCGGACCGGCTTCGGGTCGAGCACCTACACGGCCGACCTCACGTCGCAGGACGGCGAGGGCTCGCTCGTGGTCGAGAGCCGCTGCAACCGTTGGTGGGGCAGCAGCACGAGCTGTGCGGCGGGCCTCGACGTCACGGTGCCGGCCGGCACCGCGGTGCTCGTCCGCTCGTCGTCGGGCGACGTCGCAGTCTCCGACGTCGCCGGCACCGTGGACGTCAGCGCCGGGGACGGACGCGTCCTCGTGGCCGGTGCGGGCGGCGACGTGCTCGCGTCGACGGTGTCGGGCGGCGTGAGCGTCGACGGCGTGGACGGCGACCTGGTCGCGAGCACGCTGGACGGGGCGGTCGAGGTCGCCCGGGTCACCGGGGACGTGGTCGCGAGCTCCGGCTCGGGGCAGGTGAGTGTCGACGGTGGCCGTCAGGTCGAGGCGCGGACGACGGACGGCGCAGTCACCGTCACCGCCACGCGCGGGCCGGTCGTCGCGGTCTCCGGCTCGGGGGCCGTCGAGGTCCAGGACGCCGGCGGTGACGTCGAGGCGAAGTCGACCGACGGTGCCGTCACTGTGCAGCGGGTGGCAGGCAGTGCCGTCGCGAGCTCGGGCAGCGGCCGGGTCGAGGTCGGCGCTGTGCGCGACGACGTCGAGGCGACCTCGTCCGACGGTGCCGTCACCGTGCGCGGCACGGACGAGCCCGCGGTCCTGACGATCGTCACGAGCGACGGCCGCACGACGGTCGAGGGAGCGACCGACCCGAAGGCCACCCGGGCCGTGGTCATCCGATCGGGCAGCGGCGACGTGGCCTACCTCGGCCCGCGCTGAGCGCCTCGCCACCGCACGACGAAGGCCCCTGATCTGCGTCTCCGCGGATCAGGGGCCTTGCTGTCTCACCGGTCGGGGTGGCGGGATTCGAACCCACGACCTCTTCGTCCCGAACGAAGCGCGCTACCAAGCTGCGCCACACCCCGGTTGAGCCTGGCCAGAATAGCCGACGAACGGCCTTGCGACGAAACCGACCCCTCCGACCTCCTCGGCGGAGGCCGGACAGACCTCAGGCGGGGACGAGCGTGAGCAGCGTCGCCTCGGGCCGGCACGCGAACCGCACCGGCGCGTAGGGCGAGGTGCCCAGGCCCGCCGAGACGTGCAGCCACGTCGAACCCGCGCCGCCGGGGGAGTCCGGGCGCGCGCCGGGCCAGCCGTGCAGCCCCTTGGCGCGACCACGGTCGAGGTCGCAGTTCGTCACGAGGGCACCGAAGAACGGCACCGCGAGCTGTCCGCCGTGGGTGTGCCCGGCGATGACCAGGTCCGCGCCGTCGTCCTGCATCTCGTCCAGGACCCGGCGGTAGGGCGCGTGGGCGACCCCGAGGTGCAGGTCCGCGTCGGTGCCTGCGCGCAGCGTGGTCTCGCCCGTCGGTGCGTCGCTCGCGGCGCGCGCCGGGAAGCGGTCGAGCTCCAGGTGCGGGTCGTCGACGCCCACGAGCGAGATCCGGCGACCGTCGACGTCGATCGTGTCGCGGCGGTTCGTCAGGTCCTTCCACCCCGCGGCGCGGAACCGGGCTGCGAGCTCGCGCCACGGCAGCTCGGCGGCCTGCGGACGGCGCGGCAGGCGTGCGTCGGGCAGCAGGTAGCGCGCCGGGTTCTTGGCCGACGGGGCGACGTAGTCGTTCGATCCCATGACGAACGCGCCCGGCTTCGCGAGGTGCGGTTCGAGCGCCTCGAGCAGCGCGGGCATCGCCTCGAGGTGCGCCCAGTTGTCGCCCGTGTCGATCACGAGGTCGGGGTCGAGCGAGGCCAGGTCCCGCACCCAGTCGATCTTGCGATGCTGCCCCGGGGTCAGGTGCAGGTCCGACAGGTGCAGGATGCGCAGCGGGTCCTGGCCGGGTGGGAGCACCGGGACGGTGACCTCACGCAGGGTGTACCAGCGGACCTCGACGAGCGAGGCCCACGCGAGCGCACCGGCGCCCGCGAGCGCGAGACCGCCGACGGCCCCTCGGGCGGTGAGCGGCATCAGTGGTTGCCCTCTCCGTTGTTCCCGTTCCCGTTCCCGTTGTTCCCGTCGTTCCTGCCGCCGGGCTGCGGACCGCCCTGGCCGTCCGGGGTGGTCCCCTCGCCGGCGGGCGGCTGCCCGTTGGACAGGTTGAGCGTCACGAACGAGCCCTTGGGGGCGCTGCCGGTCAGCGACTGCGAGCCGACCGTGCCGGCCGGGGTGAGCGCGTTGACCTGGTCGGTGGCGACCCTGACGCTGAAGCCGGCCCCGCGCAGCGTCCCGGACGCCGCATCGGGCGTCTGGCCCACGACGTTCGGCACGGGCACCTGCAGGCCGTACATCAGCGTGCTGCTGACGTCGCGGAACGCGGGCACGTCCTTGCCCTCCATCGCCTGGGTCATGAACCGCTTCCAGGTGGGTGCGGCCACGGTCGAGCCGAACATGTACTTCACGTACTTGC
Organism: Cellulomonas sp. P22; assembly: GCF_044392165.1. Lineage (NCBI taxonomy): Bacteria > Bacillati > Actinomycetota > Actinomycetes > Micrococcales > Cellulomonadaceae > Cellulomonas > Cellulomonas sp. P22. The sequence goes on along the minus strand of NZ_JBISBW010000007.1, from coordinate 103,486 downwards.
CGTTCACCGTCTTGCCCTGGACCGGGATCATGCCCTCGCTGTAGCCGACCCAGACCGCCGCGGAGCGCAGCGGGGTGTACCCGACGAACCAGGTGTTCTCGTTGCGCGTGGTGGTGCCCGTCTTGCCCGCCGAGGCGAACGGCGGGGCGCCGACCGACTTCGCGGTGCCGGACCACACGTTGCTCATGGCGCTGTTCATCGCGTCGGCGATGTCCGGCTCGATGGCCTGCAGGCAGTTCGCGCTGGGCACCGGGAGCTCGTTGCCGCTCGCGTCGAGGACGCTGGTGATGGCGACGGGCTTGCAGTAGGTGCCGCCGGAGGCGAACGTGGCGAACGCCGCGGCCATCGTGAGCGGCGCCACGGAGTCGGAGCCCAGCACGTTGGCAGGCACCACGTTGAAGTCCGCGCCGCTGGCCTGGTGGATGCCCAGGCTCTTCGCGCCCTCCATGATCGAGCACAGGTCGAGCTGGGTGGCCATCGCGATGAACGCCGAGTTCACCGAGTTCTTCGTGGCGTCCAGCACCGACATGACGCCGCCGCGACTGCCCTCGGAGTTGCCGAACTTGTACGTGTCGGTCCCGAGCACAGTGCACGGCGCGGTGAACGCGCGCTGCGGGTACGACATCTTGGTGCCGTCCACGGTCTCGCTGAGGCTGTGCCCCTGCTTGAGCCACTCGAGCAGCGTGAACGCCTTGAACGTCGATCCGGGGGCGAAGCCGGTGGAGCCGCCGTAGGCCTGGTCGGTGTTGTAGTTGACCGAGCTCTCACCGGTGGCGCCGGAGTCGACGGCGGTGTAGATGCGGTTCTGCGCCATCGCGGTGATGCGCCCCGTGCCCGGCTCGACGACCGACATCGCGGTGGCGACACCGGACCGGTCGTCGACGGGGATGCCGGCCTTGACCTCGGTGTCGGCGATCGCCTGCTCGTGCGGGTCGAGCGTCGTGGTGATCGTCAGACCGCCGCGGTAGAGCAGGTCGAGACGCTCCTCCTGGGTCTCGCCGAACGCCGGGTCGTTCTTGATGACCTTGGTGACGTAGTCGCAGAAGTAGCCCGAGCCCGGGACCGACTGGTCGGCGGTCATGCACCCGAGCCGGGTCTCGCGCGGATGCAGCGTGTCGGCCAGCGGGGTCGCCACACCGGCGGCGTACTCCTCGGCGGTGATGTGGCCCTGGGCCTTCATGAGCTGCAGCACCGTGTTGCGGCGTGTCTCGGACTTCTCCGGGTTCTTCACCGGGTCCCACTTGGTGGGGCTCTGGGTGACGCCCGCGAGCGTCGCGGCCTGGAGGTAGGTCAGGTTCGCCGCCGAGGTGCTGAAGTACTTCTGGGCCGCGGCCTCGACCCCGTAGACCGAGATGCCGAACTGCGCGATGTTGAGGTAGTTCTCGAGGATCTGGTCCTTGGTCGCCACCTGCTCGAGCGAGACCGCGAGCTTGGCCTCGCGCAGCTTGCGGCCGTACCCCTCGATGCCGTCGGACTCGCGGGCCGCAGCGACAGCCTCGGTGTCGCCGGCCTGGACGGCAGCCTCGATGAGCACGTTCTTCACGTACTGCTGGGTCAGCGTCGAGGCGCCCTGGGTCCCGTCGCTCGAGGCGTTCCTGAGCACGGCCCGCAGCATGCCGGTGGGGTCGATCCCGCCGTGCTCGTAGAAGCGCTTGTCCTCGGTCGCGATGACCGCCTTCTGCATGATGGGCGCGATCTCGGTGAGCGGCACCACGATGCGGTTCTCGGCGTAGAACTCCGCGAGCACGCTCCCGTCGGCCGCGAGCATGGTCGACTTCTCCGACAGCGGCTTGACCGCGAGCTCGGACGGCAGGCCGTCGAACGCGGTGACGGTGACGTCGGTGCTGCCCTTGGCGAACGCCACGCCCGGCAGCAGCATCCCCGCGGTGACGAGGCCACCGGCTCCGGCGACGAGCAGGAAAGCGAGGAGCAGGGCCGTCGCCTGGACGAGGTTGACCTGGCGGCCGCGGGGGGAGGATGCCATGGTCCGTAGGGTACGTGAGCCCCCCGAGTCCGCCCGCGGAGCCGCCCAGCCGTCGCAGGACCTCTACGGCACCTGCACAGGCGCGAGCTGCCCCGCCGTCAGGGGCGCCCCACGCTCGGCGGGAACGTGATCCCCGGCCCGGGGTTCTGGCCGTTGCCGGGCGGCGGGTTCTGCTGCTGCCCGTTCGACGCCTTGAGCGTGATGATCGAGCCCTTGACCGCGGTGCCGCTGGGCGACTGCTCGCCGACCGAACCGGCGGGGAAGGTCGAGCTCACCTGCTCCGGGGAGACGCTCACGCTGAACCCGGCGGCCTTCAGCGTGCGGGTCGCGTCCTCGACGCTCTGGCCGAGCACGTTCGGCACTGTGACCTTCTCGCCGTAGACCTCCTTGTCGCGCGGCGGGGCGAACGCCGGGACGTCCAGACCGTCCATCGCCTGGTCCATGAAGGTGCGCCAGATGGGTCCGGCGATCGTCGCGCCGTACACGTACTTCTCGTACTTCCCCTTGACGTAGATGCCCTTCGCCTGCCGCGACGCGTCCGCATATCCGACCCACACCGCGGAGGACCGCAGCGGGGTGTAGCCCGCGAACCAGGTGTTCTCGTTGAACGACGTGGTGCCGGTCTTGCCGGCCGACGTGTACGACGTCTTCCCGAGCTGCTTCGCGGTGCCCGTCCACACGTTGCTGAGCGCGTAGTTCATCGCGTTCGCGATGTGGGGCTCGACCGCCTCCTGGCAGTCGGCGCTCGGCACGGGGAGCTCGGCGCCGGAAGGGTCGATGACCTTGGTGATCGCGATCGGCTTGCAGAAGGTGCCGCCGCTCGCGAACCCCGCGAACGCCGCGCTCATGGTGAGCGGGGCGACCTCGCTGCTGCCCAGGATGTTCGCAGCCCGGACCGGGTACGTCTCACCCCTGGGCATGTGCACGCCGAGCCGGGTGGCGCCCTCGAAGACGGAGCAGAGGTTGACCTTGCTACCCATGGCCAGGTAGGCCGAGTTGACCGAGTTCCGGGTCGCGTCGAGCACCGACATGGGTGAGAACGTGCCGCCCTCGGCGTTGTTGGGCTTCCAGGTCGGGAACGACAGCGTGGTGCAGGGGGCGTTGAAGTCCGACGGGTTCCACTGGCGCCTGCTGCCGTCCACGTACTCGCCCAGGGCGTGCCCCTCGCGCAGCCACTCGAGCAGCGTGAACGGCTTGAACGTCGAGCCGGGAGCGAAGCCCTTGGACCCGCCGTAGGCGAAGTCGGCGTTGAGGTTGAGCGCGGTCTGCCGGCCCTCGCCGCGCGCGGGCACGTAGTCCCAGTTCTGGGCCATGGCCGTGATGCGCCCGGTGCCGGGCTCGACCACGGACATCGCGGTGGACAGCCCGTCGGGGTTGTCCACGGGCAGCCACTCCTTGACCGCGGCGTCCGCGAGCGTCTGCTCGCGCGGGTCGAGCGTCGTGGTGATCGTCAGGCCGCCCCGGTAGAGCAGGTCCGAGCGGGTCGTGGCGTCGGCGCCGAACACGGGGTCGTTGGTGATGACCTTGGTGACGTAGTCGCAGAAGTACCCCGAGCCGGGGACGATCGTGCTGGCCATCTGGCAGCCGGCCTTCGGCACCTGGACGTTGAGCGTCGCCGGCAGCGGTGTCGCGATGCCCGCGGCGTACTCCTCCTCCGTGATGACGGCCTGGTCGCGCATGGCCCCGAGCACGATGTCCCGGCGGCCCTGCGACGCCTCGGGGTGCTTCACCGGGTCGTACGCGCTGGGGGCCTTCGTGATGCCGGCGATCGTCGCGGCCTCGAGGTAGCCGACCTCGGCAGCCGTCTTGCCGAAGTAGTACTCGGCCGCGGCCTCGACCCCGTACACCGCGGTGCCGAACGAGGCGATGTTGAGGTAGCCCTCGAGGATCTTGTCCTTGGACGTGACCTTCTCGAGAGAGATCGCGAGCTTGGCCTCCCGCAGCTTGCGGCTCAGTCCCTCGGTGCCCTCGGCCTCCTTGGCCGCGGCCGCCGCCTCGGGGTCGTCCTCGCTGTTGGCCCTTTCGATGAGCACGTTCTTCACGTACTGCTGCGTCAGCGTCGAGCCGCCCTGCTTCTCGGTGGTCGCCGCGTTCCTGACGGCCGCTCGCACCATGCCCATGGGGTCGATGCCGCCGTGCTCGTAGAAGCGCTTGTCCTCGATCGCGATCACGGCCTGCTGCATGATCGGCGCCACCTCCTCGAGCGGCACGACGATGCGGTTCTCGTCGGAGAACTCGGCGAGCACCGAGCCGTCGGCCGCGAGGATCGTGGACTTCTGGGGGAGCTCCTGGATCGCGAGCTCGCTGGGCAGCCCGTCGAACGCGGTCACCGTCACGTCGGTCGTGCCCTTGGTCACCGCGACGACCGGGACCGCGAGCGCCGCGACCACGACACCGCCCGCGGCGGCGGTGACGACGAAGGCCAGGAGCAGGCCGGCCGCCTGCGTGAGGTTCACGCGTCGGCCGCGGGGGGAGGGCGCCATGGGGCGAAGGCTACAAGAGCAGCAGATGTCCGGACATGGGACGACTCAGAAGGTCACCCGACCGCCGGGTCGTCAGCCGCCGTCCGTGGAGGTCGGCGTGGGCGTCGGGCTGGGCGGTGGCTCCGCTCCGCCCTCGGGCACGGTGCCGTTCGACGGGACGAGGGTGATGGTGGCTCCCGGGGGCGCCGACGCGGTCTGGTCCTGCCCGCCGACCGTGCCCTCCGGGGTGTACCCGGGCTGCGCGTCGCCCACCGCGACCTGGAAGCCTGCGGCTGTGAGCATGGCCGTCGCGGCGTCGATCGTCTGCCCCACGACGTTCGGCACGGCGACGCCCTCCGCCTGCTGCACGGCCCCCACCGTGCCGAAGTCCGGCACCGTGCGACCGGTCATCGCCTGGTCCATGAACCGCACCCAGGTGGGCCCGGCGATCGTCGCGCCGTACGTGTACTTGACCTGCTTGCCGTTGATGGTCATGTTCTGCACGGGGATGAACCCCTCGCTGAAGCCCACCCACACGGCGGCCGCGCGCAGCGGGTTGTAGCCCACGAACCATGTGTCCTCGTTGTGGCTCGTCGTTCCCGTCTTGCCCGAGGCCGGGTAGGGGCGCAGCCCGAGCGACTTGCCCGTGCCGGTCCACACGTTGCCCAGCGCGTAGTTGATCTGCGCGGCGTAGGGCACCTCGACGACCTGATGGCAGCCGGCGCTCGGCACCGGGAGCTGCTCGCCCTCCGGGCCGGTGACGCTCGTGATCGCGATCGGCGAGCAGAACACGCCACCCGCCGCGAACGCGGCGAACGCGGTGGCCATGCGCAGCGGCGCGACCGACTGGCTGCCGATCACGTTGGCCGGCAGCGGGTCGAACGGCTTGCCGTTGCCGCCCTGCAGGATGCCCAGGCTGGTGGCGCCGTTCATGATCGCGCACAGGTCGAGCTTGGTGGCCATCGCGATGTACGCCGAGTTCACCGAGTTCTTCGTGGCGTCGAGCACCGACATCACGCCACCCGCGCTCGGGTCGGCGTTGCCGAACCTGTAGATCTCGCGCCCGACGCGCACGCACGGTGCCCGGAACGCCTGGATCGGGTACGACAGCGGGCTCGCGTCGATGCTCTCCTCGAGCGTGTGGCCCTCGCGCAGCCACTCGAGCAGCGTGAACGGCTTGAACGTCGAGCCCGGAGCGAAGCCGCTCGACCCGCCGTACCCGGTGTCGCTGTTGAAGTTGGTCGACGTCTCGCGCGCGGGCGCGTCCTTCGCTGTGTTGTAGATGCGGTTCTGCGCCATGGCGGTGATGCGGCCCGTGCCCGGCTCGACCACGGAGATCGCCGACGAGACGCCGGACGGGTCGTCGACAGGGATGCCCGCCTTGACCTCCTGGTCCGCGAGCACCTGCTCGGTGCTGTCGAGCGTGGTGGTGATCGTCAGCCCGCCGCGGTACAGCAGCTCGAGCCGGTCGTCGACCGTCTCGCCGAACGCCGGGTCGTTCTTGATCACCTTCGTCACGTAGTCGCAGAAGTAGCCCGAGCCAGCCACGACCGCACCCGCGGCGTTGCAGCCGAGCCGCGAGTCCTGGACGTGCAGCGTGTCGCCGATCGGCAACGCCACCCCCTGCGTGTACTCGTCGGGGGTGATGTACCCCTGCTCCTTCATGAGCTGCAGCACCACGTCGCGCCGCTTCTGCGACGCCTCGGGGTTCTTGATCGGGTCCCACTTGGTGGGGCTCTGCGTGATCCCCGCGAGGGTCGCCGCCTCGACGTAGTCGAGCTCCGACGCCGGCTTGCTGAAGTAGCGCTGGGCCGCGGCCTCGACGCCGTACACCGCGATGCCGAACTGGGCGATGTTGAGGTAGTCCTCGAGGATCTTGTCCTTGGTGGTGATCTTCTCGAGCGAGACCGCGAGCTTGGCCTCGCGCAGCTTGCGGCCGTACCCCTCGACCCCGTCCGCCTCGCGAGCGTCGGCCGCGGCGGCGCGGTCGCCCCGGCGCAGGGCCGACTCGATGAGCACGTTCTTCACGTACTGCTGCGTGAGCGTCGAGGCGCCCTGGGTCGAGCCGCCCGAGGCGTTGCGGGCCACGGCGCGCAGCATGCCCGTCGGGTCGATGCCCCCGTGCTCGTAGAAGCGCTTGTCCTCGGTCGCGATCACGGCCTTCTGCATGATCGCCGAGATGTCGGCGAGCGCCACGCTCTCGCGGTCCTCGGCGTAGAACTCGGCGAGCGCCGTGCCGTCCGAGGCGAGCATCACGGACTTCTCCGAGATGGGCTGCACCGACAGCTCGGACGGAAGCGAGTCGAACGCCTCGCGGGTGACGCCCGTCGAACCGTTCAGCAGCGCCACCGCGGGCATCGCGAGACCAGCTGCGAGCAGGCCGCCCACGCCGGCGACGAGCGCGAAAGCAACCAGCAGTGCGGCTGCCTGGACAAGGTTGGTCTGACGGTTTCGTGCCGATCCTGCCCCCATTGAAAGAGCGTACGTGCGGTCCTCGGAGGGCACCCGGCGAGCGCTACGGGGTCCCAGCTGACCGGTTCGCCCGGTATGGGGGTTGTGAGCGGCCCGGAATGACCCGATCGGAGGATGTGCAGGGGACAACCCAGCCGCTAGCGTCCCGGTGGGCCCCGAACGGGGGCTCGAGGGGGCGCCGGTGGGCCGACGGCTGCCGGAGGTGAGGAGCACGCGTGGGAACGATGCTGCAGGACGCGCACTGGGCGGTGCGAGCGGCGTGCGGACTGGGCAAGGTCTCGCCGGACGCGTTGTTCGTCGAGGGCGCGGCCCAGCGCGAGGCGCGTGCCGTCTGCACAGGATGCCCGGTCCGTCTCGAGTGCCTGGCCGACGCGCTCGACAACCGCATGGACTTCGGCGTCTGGGGCGGGATGACCGAACGGGAGCGGCGGGCGCTGCTGCGGCGACGCCCCGAGGTGCGGTCCTGGAAGGCCGAGCTCGTCCTGGCCGGCGACCTGGTCGTAGGCGCGCACTAAGGTTTCGTCATGGCCACCACGTGGGAATACGCGACAGTTCCGCTCATCATCCATGCCACCAAGGCGATCCTCGACCAGTGGGGGTCGGACGGCTGGGAGCTCGTGCAGGTCGTCCAGGGCCCTGACGCCGGGCTCGTGGCCTACCTCAAGCGTCCGCGGTCCGCATGAGCGCCCCGACCGCTCGCCTGGCCGAGCTCGGCCTCGAGCTGCCCCCCGTCGCGGCCCCCGTCGCCTCGTACGTCCCCGCGGTCCGCACCGGTGCGTACGTCTACACCTCGGGCCAGCTCCCGTTCGTCGGTGGCGCGCTCGCGGTGACCGGCAAGGTCGGCGCCGGCGAGGGTCTCGTGGACCCGGCCGTGGCCACCGACCTCGCGCGCACAGCCGCGCTCAACGCGCTCGCCGCCGTCGCCTCGGTGGCGGGGGGGCTCGACAACGTGGTCCGCGTGGTCAAGGTCGTCGGCTTCGTCGCGAGCGACCCGTCGTTCACCGGCCAGCCCGGCGTGATCAACGGGGCGAGCGAGCTGTTCCAGGCGGTCTTCGGCGACGCGGGCGTGCACGCACGCTCGGCCGTCGGTGTGGCCGTCCTGCCGCTCGACTCGCCGCTCGAGATCGAGCTCGTCGTCGAGGTCCGCTGACAGCGGCACCTGCCCGCGACATCTTCCCGAACACGACGAAGGGCCCGCCGCGGCGGGCCCTTCGTCGTACCCGCCCCGAGGGTGGGAGGGGTCAGCGCGCGCGCCGTTCGAGCCTGTCGACGTCGAGCAGCACGACGGCGCGGCCCTCGCGGCGCACCCAGCCGCGTGCCGCGAAGTCGGCCAACGCCTTGTTGACAGTCTCGCGCGAGGCACCGACGAGCTGGGCCAGCTCCTCCTGCGTGAGGTCGTGGGCGACCCGGATGCCCTCGTCGACGGTCTCCCCGAAGCGGGTCGACAGGTCGAGCAGGGCCTTGGCGACGCGACCCGGGACGTCGGAGAACACCAGGTCGGCGAGGGCCTCGTTGGTGCGACGCAGGCGCCGGGCGAGCGCGCCGAGGAGGTGCTTGGAGACGGTCGGGTTGGCCTCGAGCCACGCGATGAGCGCGGTGTGGCCCAGCTCGAGCACGCTGCCGTCGGCGACGATCGTCGCCGTGGCGGTGCGGGGGCCCGGGTCGAACAGCGAGAGCTCACCGAACATCTCGCCGGGGCCGAGGATCGCGAGCAGGTTCTCGCGTCCGTCGTTCGAGCGGCGTCCGAGCTTGATCTTGCCCGAGCGGATCACGAACAGCCGGTCGCCCGGCTCCCCCTCGTGGAACAGCACCTCTCCCCGTGTCACCTCGATCGGGGTCATCGACGCGATCAGGGCCCGAGAAGCCTCGGGATCCATGTTCGCGAACAATGGCGCCGTCAGCACGACGTCGTCCTCCACGCTGGCACCTCACCTTCTCCGACGGAACGTCTCTGAGGGTCAGTCTGCCGCATCAGGCTAGGCGCGGGGCCTCGGGGATCTCGTCGAGGGTCGTCAGGGGGTCGGCCGAGAGCGCCTGGACGAGCTCTTCGGTGATGCGGGCGAGGGCCTCGTCGACGTGGCGTTCGTAGCACGCGAGGCGTTCGTCGAGGTCGCGCAGCACTGTCAGCTGGGAGACCTCGACCGCCGGGGCGTCGCCGCGCAGCGCCCGGAACAGCTCCGCGGCCTGGGGGGCGCACGCGCGGTCGTCGGGGAGCGCGAACAGCGCCATCTCCTCGCCGAGCGGCTCGGGGGGAGCGACCGCGGCGACGGCGAGGTCGAGCCGCGCCTGGACGAGCCGTCGCCACCAGCCGACGCGGGTGCTCTCGGCGCGCAGCGCGCGGCGGGTGCTGCGCAGCTCGCTGCAGTGCGACAGCGTCGACACGACTGGGGGCATGACCTCTCCTGGCCCGGGACCGGCACGCCTGGTCCGGCGCGCTCATCTGGGTCTTCGGTCCGCGCGTGGGACGACTTGAGGTGGCCGACGCCTCCGGGGGCGAGGATCACCCTGCAGGAGCAGTGCCCAGACCGGCATGTCGGACCTGGCCCCGCGTGTCGCCGCCGTTGCGTAGGCTCCAGGGATGACCACGACGCGTAGGTGGCAGGAAGAGACTCCCCTCGCGCGTGTGCGCAGGGCCCGACGCATCAACCGCGAGCTCGCGATCCGGTACCCGGACGCGCGGTGCGAGCTGGACTTCACGACGCCCCTCGAGCTGCTGGTGGCGACCGTGCTCTCCGCCCAGACCACCGACGTGCGTGTCAACCAGGTCACGCCCGAGCTGTTCGCGGAGTACCCCGACGCGAAGGCGTACGCGTCGGCCGACCGCATCGAGCTCGAGGAGCTGCTGCGTCCCACGGGCTTCTTCCGGGCCAAGACCGAGGCGCTGCGGGGCATCGGACGCGAGCTGGTCGAGCGTTTCGACGGTGAGGTGCCGAGCCGGCTCGTGGACCTCGTGACGCTGCCCGGGGTCGGGCGCAAGACGGCCAACGTGGTGCTCGGCAACGCGTTCGGCATCCCGGGGATCACAGTCGACACGCACGTCGGGCGGTTGGCCCGCAGGCTCGGCTGGACCACCGAGGAGGACCCGGTCAAGGTGGAGCAGGACATCGCCGAGCTGATCGAGCGGCCCGAGTGGACCATGGCCTCGCACCGGCTGATCTTCCATGGCCGGCGCACCTGCTTCGCGCGCAGGCCCGCGTGCGGCGCGTGCCCGGTGGCTGGGGAGTGCCCGTCCTACGGCATCGGCGAGACCGACCCGGTGCTCGCCGCAGAGATGCTCAAGGGCTGACCCGGCGGCAGCGACGCTGGTTCGGGCTCAGGCTCAGGCTCGGGCTCAGGCGGGGGAGACCTCGCGGAGCCAGTCGAGCAGCAGCTCGGTGACCCGCTCGGGTGCCTCCTCGGGCAGGTAGTGGCCGGCGTTCGGCAGCAGCTCGAAGTGGTACCCGGCGCCCAGGCTCGCCGCGACGTGACCCGAGACGGGCGCTGCGGCCGGCGGCCGGCAGCCGTCGAGGGCCCCGTGCAGCTGGAGCACAGGCACCGCCGCGGCCGAGCGCATGGCCGCCAGGTAGCGGCGACCGTCGAGCCGGGGGCCCGAGCGCACGATCCAGCGCGCCTGCTCCATCGAGGAGTGGGCCGCGAACGGCACCCGCACGGCCCTGCGGTACGTGTCGGCCACGTCCTCGTCGAGCCAGCCGGGCGCACCCCACTCGCGCATGAGCCGGATCGCGAGGTCGGAGCGCGTGAGCGAGCGCTCGGGCAGGTAGGGCACCTGGAAGTACGCGAGGTGGCGAGCGGCAGCTGGGCGCAGCGTGACACGCGGCTCGGCCCGGGCCTGGAGCGGGTGCGGTGCCGAGAGCACAGCGACCCCCTGCGTGAGCGACGGCTGGTACGCGGGCATCGACCACGCGACCTCGCCGCCCAGGCCGTGCCCGACGACGACGGCGCGGTCACCGCCGAGCGAGCGCACGACGCCCGCGACGTCACGGGTCAGCGTCGGCACGTCGTACCCCTGCGGCGGCTTGTCGGACCCGGCGGTGCCGCGCAGGTCCATCGCGACGACGCGGTACCCGGCGTCGCCGAGCGCGGGGAGCTGGTGGCGCCACGACCACCAGAACTGCAGGAGGCCGTGCAGGAGCACCACGAGGGGTGCGTCGCGATCGTCCGGGCCGGCGACGGCCACGTGGAAGCGGGCACCGTTCGCCGGTACGAGCTGGTGACGCCACGGTCCGTCGAGGACCAGGGCCGAGGAGTCGGTGGTCATCACCAGCGAACCTACCGGTTCGGGGCGGTCGGTTCTGCCGGATCGACGCTGGTGGGGGCGGGTCTGGCGTGGTATCGGTCACGCAGGGCCAGCGCGGTGCCCCCGATGAGCGCCGCGAGCAGCGACGCCCCGAGGATCGCGACCTTGAGGTGCTCGCCGTGCGGGGTGCCGTCACCGAACGCCAGCTCGCCGATGAGCAGCGACACCGTGAACCCGATCCCCCCGACGAGCCCGACCGCGACCACGTCTCCCCAGCCGAGCTCGGCTGCGAGCGTGGCGTGCGTGAACCGGGCCACGAGCCACGTGGCGAGCACGATGCCCAGGGGCTTGCCGACCACGAGCCCGAGCGCCACGCCCTGCGCGACCGGGTCCGCGACAGTCCCCGCGATCGCCGCCGCGGACAGGCTCACGCCCGCGGCGCACAGCGCGAACACGGGCACCGCGAACCCCGCGGACACTGGCCGCCACCGGTGCTCGAACCGCTCCGCGTCGCTCGACGGCTGGCCCGGGCCGGCCACGGCGGGCACCGTCAGCGCGAGCAGCACGCCGGCGATCGTCGCGTGCACCCCCGAGGCGTGCATGAAGCCCCACGTGAGGAGCGCGAGCGGGATGAGCACCGCCGGTGACCGCCAGCCGCGCCGACGGACAGCGAGACCGAACGCGAGCGTGCACAGCAGGGCTGCGGCCAGCGCGACGAGGTTCAGCTCGTCGGTGAAGAAGACCGCGATGACGATGATCGCGAGCAGGTCGTCCACGACCGCGAGCGTCAGCAGGAACGCCCGCAGCGCGTTGGGCAGGTTCCGGCCCACCACGGACAGGACGGCCACCGCGAAGGCGATGTCGGTCGCCGTCGGGATCGCCCAGCCGCGGGCCGATCCGCCCGACGACGCGAGGTTGACCGTGAGGTAGAGGAGCGCCGGCACGATCATGCCGCCGACGGCCGCGACCGCGGGCACCACAGCCGTGCTGAAGCGCCGCAGCTCGCCATCGACGAACTCGCGCTTGAGCTCGAGACCGACCACGAAGAAGAAGATCGCCAGCAGGCCGTCGGTGGCCCACGCAGCGACGGTCAGGTCGAGGTGCAGAGCGCTCGGGCCCACGACCGTGCCGAGCAGCTCGTCGTAGGTCGAGGCCCACGGCGAGTTCGCCCAGACGAGGGCAACGACTGCGCCCAGCAGCAGCAGGAACCCGCCGGTGCGCTCCTCGCGGAGCGTGGCGAGCAGCTGGCTCTCCTCGCGCGCCGTGAGGCGCTGGAAGAGTCGCTGGACGGGTCGGTCGATAGCGGGCATGCAGGCCACCTCACGGGCGCGCGGACGGGACTGCCGACCAGACTTCCCGGCGCACCAACCGTCAGGTTATCCGCAGTCGCTGGGCCCGGCCGCGTCAGGCGTCGGCGGTCTGCGTGTCGCCCGCCTCGGCGGTCGCAGCGACGCGACGGTCCTTGGGCGGGTCGAAGCGGTAGCCCACGTTGCGGACCGTGCCGATGAGCTGCTCGTGCTCGAGGCCGAGCTTGGCCCGCAACCGCCGCACGTGGACGTCGACCGTGCGGGTGCCCCCGTAGTAGTCGTAGCCCCACACCTCCTGCAGCAGCTGGGCGCGGGTGAAGACGCGACCCGGGTGCTGCACCAGGTACTTGAGGAGCTCGAACTCCTTGTAGGTCAGGTCGAGCGGACGACCGCGCAGCCGCGCCGTGTACCCGCCCGGGTCGATCATCAGCTCGCCCGCGGAGATCTCCTGCGGCTGGTCCGTGTACGCCGACGAGGCCGCCGACCGCTCGATCACCAGACGGAAGCGCGTCTCGACCTCGGCCGGCGTCGCGTTCTCGAGGATGATGTCGTCGGCACCCCACTCGGCCGTCACGACCGTGAGACCGCCCTCGGTGAGCACCAGCACGAGCGGGACCGTCAGCCCCGTGGCGCGCAGCAACCGGCACGTCGTGCGTGCGGTGACGAGATCACGGCGCGCGTCGAGCACGATGATGTCGGAATCGGGCGCGTCGACGAGCGCCGACGGTTCCACGGGAAGGACCCGCACCCGGTGCGAGAGCAGACCGAGTGCCGGGAGGACCTGAGCCGAACCGCCGGGCGCAGGGGTGAGCAGCAGCAGGTCTGCCACCGACGGAACCTCCTAGCGTGCGGGTGTGGACACGCTACCGCGTGCATCCCCGCCGCCGATCGCACGTGGACCGCGTCGAGATGCCTGTCACCCTCCTGTCACCCACCTGCACGTACGGTGCGGATGTCGGCTGTCGTCGTGGGCGTCCTCGGCTCGCCGGCGGTGACCGTCTGCGACAATCGACGCCGTGCCCGGCTCCCTCCCTCCCGCAGCGACGGTGACGACCCTGTCGTTCCGCACCCAGGACCACTCCGTCGTGGTCCGTCCCGGTCAGGTCAGGTAGCGCGGTGCAGCTCTCGTCCCGCGCCGTCTCGACGGCAGTCCTCGCCGCGCTCGTCGCGGTCGCCGGGTACCTCGGTGACACCTCCCTCGGCGAGCTCCCGCTCGTCGCCGTGGTCGGCGTGCTCGCCCTGGCCTTCGCGTTCGGCTGGCCCGTGCTCGTCAACCTGCCCAGCAGGCCAGGATCGACCGCTGTGATCGCGCTCGGTGGCGTCGGTGCCGTGTGGGCCGTGCACCGCACCGCCGGTGACCCGCTGCTGCGTCACCTGCCCGTCGTCTTCGCGTTCGCCGTCCTCCTCGCGTTCGTCAACGAGCTGCTGCGCGGTGGCGGGCGCGAGCGCCTCGTCGAGTCGGTCTCGGGCACCGTGGCCGGGACGCTCGTGGCGGTCGCCGCCGCGGGGTGGGTCGCGACGCAGCGCACCGTCGGCGGTGAGGGACTCGTGATCGCGGGTGCCCTCGCGCTGGCCGTCGGGTCCGCCGTCGCCGCCCTGCCGCTGCGCTCCTGGGCTGGGGCGGGGGCCACCACGGCGTCCGCACTGGCGGCCGGTGCGCTCGCCGGGCTCGTGCTCCCCGGGCTCGACGCGCGCGCGGGCGTGCTGCTCGGGCTCGCGGTCGGTGTGCTGGTCGCAGCGCTGCGCCAGCTCTTCGACCGGCTCCCCGCGCTCGACCGGTTCCCCGCCACGCTCGCGGCGATCGTGCTCCCGGTCACCGTGACCGGGACCCTGGTGTACGTCGCGGGCCGGGTCTTGGTAGGTTGAACGATGCTTCTGCGCGCGGTCCTGGTCGTCACGGTGCTCGTCGCCGCGGCCGGGCTGGGCGTGTGGTGGCGGTCCCGCGAGGGTCGCTTCACCCTGGTCCCGAGTGGGCCGACGGCGCCGACCGACCGCGCTGAGCGCCTCACGGCGACCGAGATCGGCATCCCGCTGGGCGAGCGGACCACCCTCCTGCAGCTGTCGAGCGCTGTGTGCGCACCGTGCCGCCGCGTGCGTGAGGTGCTCACCGAGCTGGCCGCCGAGCGGCCCGGCACCGTGCACGCCGAGCTCGACGTCGAGCAGCACCTGGGTCTCGTGCGCCGGCTGAACGTGCTCCGCACCCCGACCGTGCTCGTGCTCGACGCCGCGGGAACCGTGGTCGGGCGCATGTCGGGGGCGACGACCCGTGCGCAGGCCCTCGCCGCGATCGAGTCGTGTCCTGGGGCGGTCCCCGGCCGCTGAGCCCAGCGCTCACGCCGCGGTCCGCCGTCCGCCGGCCCCGTCCGGCACCGGACCTCGCGGCGTCCGCCGGTCCAGTGCCTCCTCTGTGCACCGCCCACCCTGCGCCAGCCCTCTCCACCCGTCCGGGAGGACCCATGAGCGACCCGTCTCTCCACCCGACCGCATCCGCGGCACCCGCGGTCCCCGCGGTCCCCACGCGTCAGCCGAGACCCGCTCCGGCGGGGATCGACCCGCGAGGGCCGCGTGTCGGGGCGGCGCTGACCGCCGTCCTGCTCGTCGTGGTGCTGCTGCTGCCCGCCGTCCCCGCCCTGGTGCTCCTGACCGTCGTCGCCGCGCTGTTCGCGGTGGGCGCTGCCCGCGGCGCGCAGGGCTCGGTGCAGGGGCTCGTGTTCCGCCAGCTCGTGCGGCCGCGGCTCGCACCGCCCACGGAGCTCGAGGACCCGCGTCCGCCGCGCTTCGCCCAGCTCGTCGGCCTCGTCATCACCGGCCTGGGCGTGGTGCTCGCGGTGGCCGGGGTGGGCGTCGCCGTTCCCGTGGCAGCGGCGTTCGCGCTCGTCGCGGCGTTCCTCAACGCTGTGTTCGGGCTGTGCCTCGGCTGCGAGCTGTACCTGCTGGGCCTGCGGCTGCGCGCGCGCGCGTCCTGACCGTCAGTAGACGAGGGCCTGCACGTCGGGGGCCAGGACCTCCTCGACGAAGACCGGCGCGCCCGCGATGCGCACGCCGGGCAGCAGGTCGTCGGGCCCGATGTCGCGGCGGGCCGCGCACTGGGTGCAGATCGTCACCCGGCCGCCTTCGAGCACCGCGGCCAGCAGATCGGCCAGCGGGGCCGCGTGCGCGAGCTCGAACGCGTCGGCACGGCCCGGCAGCGCGAACCACGACGCCTCGCCCGTGAGCCACAGGCTGACCTCGGCGCCGGCCGCGACGGCGGTCGCGGCGACGGTCAGGGCCTGGTTCGCGGTCTCGGGCCGGTCCGTGCCCGAGGTGCACTTGACGACCAGGACACGACGAGGGGCGCTCATCGGGCCAGCGTAGGCGCGTGACGTCGATAGGATCGTGCGCATGGAAGCGCTCGAAGCAGTTTTCATCGGCCTGCTCGTGGCCGCGACCCTCACCATCGGGTGGTTCGCGTGCTTCGTGGTGTACCGCCTGTACAAGGGTCAGCGCTGACGTCGCGCTGACGGCCGACGCCGACCGACCGACTGGAGGCAGTCATGCCGTTCACCCTGCCCGAAGGACTCGCACCCGAGGTCTACCCGCTCGCCTGGCTCGTGGGGCGCTGGCACGGCGAAGGTGTCGTCGGCTACCCCGGGATCGAGGAGTCCGCGTTCACGCAGGACGTCGTCTTCGACCACGACGGTGGCCCGTACCTCTCCTACACCTCGACCATCCGCCTGGTCGTCGCCCCTGACGACGCGGCGGCGCTCACGGCGCAGGACGCCGCCGACGATGCATCGCCGCAGGAGCTCGGCCCCGTGTGGTCCACCGAGTCCGGCTTCTGGCGTGTCCCGCCCGAGCGTCCCGCCGAGCTGACCGACGAGCAGTTCCCCGTCGAGGTGCTGCTCGCGGACCCGTCGGGCCACGTGTCGCTGTACCTCGGGGCGGTCGGCAACGGGCGCATCGACCTCGCGAGCGACGTCGTGGTCCGCACCTCGACGGGCGCCGACGTGACGGCAGGCACGCGGCTGTACGGGCTCGTGCAGGGTGAGCTCATGTGGGCGAACGACCTCGCGGCGTTCGGCCAGCCGATGCAGACGTACGCCTCGGCGCGGCTCGCCCGGGTCACGGACGAGGAGTGAGCCCGATGGCCGACCCCACGGCCGAGACGTCGACCGCACCCGTCGCCCCGCGGCACCGCAGCCCGCTGCTCGCGCGGCGCGGCGCGGTCGAGGGGTCAGGGCCGGACGCCGGTGTCGCCTGGCACTACGGAGACCCGACGGCCGAGCAGCGCGCGCTGACCCGTGGCGGCGGCGTGGCGGACCAGTCGCACCTCGGCGTGGTGCGCGTGAGCGGGCCCGACCGGCTGAGCTGGCTCCACTCGATCACGTCGCAGCACCTCACCGACCTCGCCCCGCGCACCTCGACCGAGCTGCTCGTGCTCAGCCCGCAGGGGCACGTGGAGCACGCCGCGGGCGTGGTCGACGACGGCACCTCGACGTGGCTGATCACCGAGGCCGCGCACGCCCCGACGCTCACGGCGTGGCTCGACCGCATGCGGTTCATGCTGCGCGTCGAGGTCGCGGACGTCACCGACGAGTGGGCCGCGATCGGGGAGCCGGTCGACGCCGAGGGCGCCGAGGACGAGCCCGTCACGTGGCGCGACCCGTGGCCCCGCACGGCGGCCGGCGGCACCCGCTACGGCCCCGACGACGCGGACCACCCCGGCGCCGAGCGTGCCTGGCGTCTCGTGCTCGTGCCGCGCGACGAGCTCGAGGCGCAGGTCGCGGCCCGCGAGCAGGCCGGCTGGCCGCTCGTGGGCACGTGGGCCACCGAGGCCGCGCGGGTCGAGGCCTGGCGCCCGCGGCTCGCCCGCGAGGTCGACCACCGCTCGATCCCGCACGAGCTCGACTGGCTGCGCACCGCTGTGCACCTCGAGAAGGGCTGCTACCGCGGCCAGGAGACCGTCGCGCGCGTGCACAACCTCGGTCGTCCGCCGCGCCGGCTCGTGATGCTGCACCTCGACGGCTCCGGGCACGTGCTGCCCGAGCCGGGCGCGGAGGTGCGCGAGATCGGCGCGCTGCGCAGTAGCGGCGAACCCGGGCGGCCCGTGGGGCACGTGACGAGCGTCGCCCGGCACCACGAGCTGGGGCCCGTGGCCCTCGCCGTGGTCAAGCGCTCGGTCCCGACGGACGTCGACCTCGTGGTCGAGAGCGAGGGCGGGCTGGTCGCGGCCGGCCAGGAGGTCGTGGTGGCGGGCGAGGGCGTGTCGGTGGACCGCCCGGCGGCACGCGGTCCCGTGGCTCGCGGCCTGGGGCACCACCCGAGCCTGTGAACAGCTCCACCGCGGACCCAGCGGTCCCTCTCGGCGCGCGGGTCGCGGCGGCACGCACCGTGGTCGCGGGCCGCGCGGTCGAGGGTGCGCGGCGCGTCCGGTTCTCGTGGTTCGCGATCCTGCAGGCGGCGTTCGCCGCCGCGCTCGCGTTCGCGATCTCGCAGTCGGTGCTGGGCCACCCGTACCCGATCTTCGCGCCGATCAGCGCCTGGATCGCGCTCGGCTTCAGCGAGGACCGGCAGCTGCGCCGCATCCTCGAGATCTCGGGGGGCGTCGCGGTCGGCATCGGGCTCGCCGAGCTGCTGGTGCACGGCATCGGCTCGGGGGCGTGGCAGGTCGGCGTGGTGCTGGTCGCCGCGGCGCTGATCGGGCGGTTCCTCGACCGTGGCCAGCTCGTGGCCCGGCTCGCGGGATCGCAGGCCATCGTCATCGTGGGTCTGCCGGCGACGGCCGCCGGGGGCGGCGGGTTCGGGCGCCTGGCCGACGCGGTCGTGGGTGGTCTGGCCGCGTTCGTCGTCGTCGCGGTCACCCCATCGGACCCGCGGCGCTGGTCACGGCGCCACGCCCGCACCGCGATGGTCGACCTCGCTGCGGTGCTGCGGCTCGTCGCCCGCGGCCTGCGGGACCGCGTCGCCCAGGACCTCGAGGACGCGCTGCTCACCGGCCGCTCGTCGCAGTCGGCCCTCGACGACTGGAAGAGCTCGGCCACCGACGCGCGCAAGAACGCCCGCGTCACCCCGCTGGCCCGGCGCTACCGACCCGACCTCGAACAGCTCGAGCACGCGGCCGTCATGGCCGACCGGGCGATGCGCAACGCCCGTGTGCTGGCCCGGCGCGCGCTCACAGCGATCCAGACGGACGACACCACGGCCCTGGTCGAGCTGGCCGGGGCGATCGACGGCGTCGCCGACGGGGTCGACGACCTGGGCACGGCGCTGAGCGCGGGCTCGTCGGTCGACCGGGCCCGCACGCAGCTCGCGGCCGCAGGTGAACGGCTCGACCCGTACCGGCTCGCCCACCACGACATCCGGCTGCAGAGCCTCGTGCTGCTCGCGCGGTCGCTCGTGGTCGACCTGTTCCAGGCGACCGGGGCCAGCGACAGCGAGGCGCGGGACCACCTGCCACCCCTCTGACCGGGTTCCCGGCCGGGCATCGTAGGCTCGGCCCGTGATCTCCGGACTCCAGGTGTACATCTACCTGTTCTTCTACCTCGTCATCTTCGTGCTGTCCGTCTGGGCGCTCGTCGACCTGCTGCGCAGGCCCAAGGCCGCGTTCACCGCGACCGGCAAGCTGACCAAGGCGAAGTGGGGGGTGATCCTGGCGGTCGCCGTCGCCGCCGCGTTCGTGGCGATCCCGTACCCCCTGGGCCTCGGGCTGCTGTCGTTCCTCGCGCTGGGCAGCGCTGTCGCGTCGATCGTGTACCTCGTGGACGTCAAGCCGGCGGTCGAGCCGTACTCGCGGCGCCGCGGCCCCGGCGGACCTCGGCAGGGCGGCTGGTGAGCGCCGAGGTGACGACCCTGGGTGCGACCACCGACCGGCACGCGACCGCTGCGGCTGTGCTCGCGCAGGTGCGGCGCGGTGAGCTGGTCGAGTCCGAGCACGTGGGCCACCTCGTGGTCCTCGCCCCCGACGGGAGCGTGCGGCTCGCGCTCGGCGACCCCGAGCACGTGATCTACGCCCGCTCGTCGCTCAAGCCGTTGCAGGCCGTGGCGATGCTGCGCAGCGGGCTCGACATCGACGGCGAGCGTCTGGCGCTGGCAGCCGCGAGCCACAACGGCGAGCCCGAGCACCTCACGACCGTGCGCGCGACCCTGGGCGGCGCGGGCCTCGGTGAGGACGCGCTGCAGAACACCCCGACGCTGCCGCTCGACGACGCCGCCGCGCTGGCCTGGCAGGTCGCGGGCCACGGCCCCGCGTCGGTCGCGCAGAACTGCTCGGGCAAGCACGCGGCCATGGTCGCGACGTGTGTCGCCGCGGGCTGGGACACAGCGACCTACCTCGACCCCGAGCACCCGCTGCAGCGGGCCGTGCGCGCGACGATCGCCGAGCTCACGGGCGTGCCGGCTGAGCACGCGACGGTCGACGGCTGCGGTGCGCCGCTGTTCTCGACGACCGTCACGGGTCTCGCCCGGGCGTTCTCGACGATCGCCCGGGCCCCGTCGGCGGCTCCCGGCAGCCCCGAGGCGCGGGTCGCGACCGCGATGAGCACCCACCCCTGGCATGTGGCCGGCACGGGTCGTGACGCGACGGCGTTCATGCGGGCCGTGCCCGGGCTCGTCGCGAAGGACGGCGCCGAGGGCGTGTACGCGGCCGGGCTGGCGGACGGCGGCGCGATCGCGTTCAAGATCCTCGACGGGGGCGCCCGCCCGCGCCCCACGGTGCTGCGGGCCGCGCTGCGCGTCGCCGGGGCCGACCGTGCGCCCGGCACCGACGTCGCGGCGCTGAGCCGCGCGGGCCTGGTGACCGTGCTGGGCCACGGCGTGCCCGTGGGTGCGGTGCTCGCCGCGTTCGGCAACGACGTCACCGACCCCGCTGACCCCGCCGAACTGGTCGAGCCGGTCGACGCCGAGGCGCAGGGCCTGGCGTGAGGGCTGTCGTCCAGCGCGTCACCCGCGCGAGCGTGTCGGTCGACGGCGAGGTCGTCGGGCACATCGACCGGCCCGGGCTGGTGGCGCTCGTCGGGGTGACCCCGGGCGACGGTGCGGCGCAGGTCGAGCTCGTGGCCCGCAAGATCGCCGAGCTGCGCATCCTGCGCGGCGAGCTCAGCGCGGTCGACGCGGGCGCTCCCGTGCTGGTGGTCAGCCAGTTCACGCTCTACGGCGACACCCGCAAGGGCCGCCGCCCGACGTGGAACGCCGCCGCCCCCGGCCCGGTCGCCGAACCGCTCGTCGACGACGTGGTCGAGGCCCTGCGGGCGCGCGGGCTCGAGGTCGCCACGGGTCGCTTCGGCGCCGACATGCAGGTCGAGCTCGTCAACGACGGGCCCGTGACGATCCTGCTCGAGTCGGAGCCCCCGGCGCGCTGAGCCTGGCCGCGCGGCGCGAGCGGCCCCGGCGCGTGAGGATGGTGAGGTGCGCATCGAGGCCGAGCAGGGCGACATCACGACGCAGGACACCGACGTGGTGGTCAACGCCGCGAACTCCTCGCTGCTGGGCGGGGGAGGGGTCGACGGCGCGATCCACGCGGCGGCCGGTCCGGTGCTGCTCGCCGAGTGCCGCGAGGTGCGGCGCACCGCATGGCCCACCGGGCTGCCGGTCGGCGAGGCGGTGGCCACGGGTGCGGGCCGGCTGCCCGCCCTGTGGGTGGTGCACACCGTGGGGCCCGACGCCCGTGCCGGCCAGCGCGACCGGGGGCTGCTCGCGTCGTGCTTCACCCGCTCGCTCGACGTCAGCTCGGACCTCGGGGCCCGCAGCGTCGCGTTCCCGGCGGTCAGCGCAGGGGTGTTCGGCTGGTCGGCCGCCGACGTCGCGGACGTCGCCGTGCAGGCCGTGCGCGGCTGGGCCGGCGACCACCGGGACTCCCCGGTCGAGCTCGTGCGGTTCGTGCTCTTCAGCCCGGGCGTGCTCGCCGAGTTCGACCGGGCGCTGGGGGCGGACACCCAGGCCTGAGCCAGCCGATCGGATGCGGGCAGCCGGTCCCGTCGCTCGGGAGCTCAGGGCCTTCGGGCGGGTGTGCCGAGCGTGGTGAGCCACTGCGCGACGGCAGCCGCGACCGCGTCGTCGTCCCTCGGGGCGTGACCGCCCGGCACCAGCACCGTGGTGACCGGGCCGCCGATCGACGCCAGGTGCGTGGCGAGCTCGTCGGGCGTGCCGAACGGGTCACGCTCTCCCGAGACGGCCAGCACCGGCACGTGCACGTCGGGCAGGTGCTCGATGCGCAACCGGTCGGGGCGGCCCGGCGGGTGCAGCGGGTACGAGAGCAGCAGGAGGCCCGCCGCGGGCTGGCCCTGCGCGACGGCGATCGAGGACATGCGGCCCCCGAACGAGCGTCCGCCCAGCACGATCAGCGCGGGGTCGACGCCCAGGTCGTCGGCGAACCGGTCGGCCTCGGCGCGCACGTGCGCCACCGCGACGTCGGGCCGCTCGGGGCCACGCCTGCCCGCCGCGCGGCCCGGGAAGTCGACCCGGCGGACCGGCAGCGGCGCGAGCGCCTCCTCGAGCACGACGAGGGTGCGGTGGTCGCGGTCGGCGCCGGCCCCGGGGGTCAGCAGCAGACCCGCGACGGTGCTCACTGTGACCTGCTCCGCGACGTGCGGCCGGGCGTGCTTCGGCGGCTCACTCGGCGTTCAGCTCGGTGACCTCGTCGGGCGCGAGGTGCAGGTCCGAGGCCTTGACCGAGTCCACGATCGACCCGGGACGCGACGCCCCAGGGATCGGGATGACCACGGGTGACTGCGCGAGCTCCCACGCGAGCGCGACCTGCTGCGGGCTCACCCCGTGCCGGACGGCCGAGCGGGCCAGCGCACCGCGCGTGTCACCCAGCGTCGACGCGCGCGAGCTGCCACCCAACGGGCTGTACGCCAGGAACGCCAGCCCCATCTCCGTGCACACCCGGATCTCCTGCGCCGAGCTGCGGAAGTACGGCGAGAACTGGTTCTGCACCGACACGAGCCGTCCACCCAGCACCTGCTGCGCCTCACGGATCTGCGCGGGGTTCGCGTTCGACACCCCCGCCATGCGGATCGTGCCCTCGTCGAGCAGCTCGGCCAGCACGCCCACCGACTCGCCCCACGGCACCGTCGGGTCCGGCCGGTGGAACTGGTACAGCCCGATCTGCTCGACGCCGAGCCTGCGCAGCGACCCCTCGACCGCCGCGCGCAGGTGCTCCCGCGAACCGTCGACCGTCCACGACCCGTCGCCCGGGCGCACATGCCCGCCCTTCGTCGCGACCAGCACGTGCGACGTGTCCCCGCCCCAGCTCGCCAGCGCCTCGGCCACCAGCGACTCGTTGTGCCCGACCTCGTCCGCCCGGACGTGGTACGAGTCAGCGGTGTCGATCAGCGTGACCCCCGCGTCGAGCGCCGCGTGCACGGTCGCGATCGCCTGGGCGCGGTCCGGGCGCCCCTCGATCGACATCGGCATGCCGCCCAGGCCGATCTCGCCGACCTCGACGTCACCGATCCTGCGCTGTTTCATCGGGTGTCCCTTCGACGCCATGGGTTGCTCGGACATCACTGTTGCACCCTGGGGCGCACTGCGCCCGTGCCGTGACACGTCGGGGGTCGGCCTCGCGACGGATCGCAGTCGCCTGAGTGAGCGCGGTATCGCTCTCCGCCGTACGAGCCCGTGCACACCGTCCGCGGAGCATCCCTTTGTGTTCGGGTGCGGCTGTTGAGCGGAAAGAACGAAGGCTGGGCCGATGGCTTATAGATGGGATGAGTTTATTTCGCCCGCGGCCAAGAAGGTCGCATTGAAGGCGGCCCGTAACTCTGCCAGTTCGTTGTCCCCAGGCTGGAGCGGCCACTCGTTGCCCTCGGCCACGATGAGCACATCGCCAGCGCTGGCTCCGAACTTCTGGTCGTAGATCTGCGGGGCGAGGAGTGGGAGAAGGCCCAGCCAGATCTCTACAGCCTCCCGACTGGCAAATCTCAGCGTGTCGAAGATCCTCTGGTACCGCGCCGCATCGATCAGCCGCAGGGGTGCGTTGCCGCTGGTGCGGGTGGTGCTGGGCTCCCACGCGCTCCCGTTGAACCTGTTGAGGTATGCCGCGTGGATCACGTCGTTGCGATCGTTCAGCGCCGACTTTACGGCAGAGCAGCAGGCCACGACGTCGCCCTCGTCGACGCGGGCCCACGGCGGCAAGCCGTTCTCCTGCTTCGCCTTCTTCTTGAAGCGATCTGCAGCCGCCGTCGCGCCCGCGCCTCGGCAGTCACCCAGTTCGAGCGCATCACAGATCTTGTAGATCTCGTCCTCTAGCTGCGTGCCGAGGATCGCGATCTCGCCTACGAGCGTGACCACGGTCGGGTCCAGATCGAGGAACATCTCATCATCGTCATCGGCCCTGCTCATCCATGTGGTCATATCCCTGGACGCTAGGCCAGAGCCACGCAGGTCACGAGCGACGCTCCGCCATCGATGGCTACGCCCGGTCCGCACGCAGCGTGCCCCGTGCCGCCCGTCTGCGATCAACCGTCGGCACGCCTGGCATGGCGACCGGTCGATGGGCGAAGCCTGGCGGCTTGCGAGTTCGCAGCAACAGGCGGGGTCGTACACGCCAGGCTGGCGGATGCGAGCGGCTAGCCTCCGATCCATGACGAGCAAGACGAAGCAGTTCTCGCGGGTCAGGTTCACGCCTGAGGTCATCACCAAGGCGTCCGAGGCATTCGCCGCTCTTGTTGCGGCCCGTGCACCTAGAGGAGTCGCCCCTGGCCAGGTTGAGTACCAGTGGATGCGTGTGACCAAGGGCGCAACATCGTGGAAGTTCGACTCGATGCATGAGTTCATGGCTGAGTTGCGTACACAACACAACTACGCGCACTGCGAGATCCGCTGGTCAGAGACCTGGGCGAGTGATCGCGCCCTGATAGTGACGCACCACGAAGAGTTTGCGACGGTGGAGGTCAGCTTCGACGACCGAGGTCCTGTCGAGCAGGTCATGGGCATCTTCGACGATGCCGCTCCGGCGCTGCGCCTCCCGGTACAGCCCATGCCGCCAGCGCCCAAGCCCGTCATCTTCATCGGACATGGCCGCAGCGATCTGTGGAAAGACCTGAAGAACCACCTTCAGGACAAGCAGCGCTACGACGTCGAGGCATACGAGACGGGGGCGCGCGGCGGCCACACGATCCGCGACATCCTTGAAGACATGCTGAAGGCGTCGTCGTTCGCGCTGATCCTGATGACCGCCGAGGATGAGCAGGCTGACGGAGCCCTTCGCGCACGGCAGAACGTCGTGCACGAGGCGGGGCTCTTTCAGGGGCGGCTGGGGTTCCCACGCGCAGTAGTTCTGCTCGAGGACGGGGTCGAGTCCTTCTCGAACATCGACGGCGTGCAATACATCCCGTTCTCGAAAGGGAACATCCGCGAGACGTTCGGTGATGTGGTTGCCACCATCAAGCGCGAGTTCCCGTCGTAAAACTCCCAGGGTCTCAGGTTGGGTAGCGACAGCTCCCGCCTCCCCACCGCACCTGCGTCGGTGCTGCGCTGCCCCGGCGTGCGGCACGCCACACCACAGAGGGCCGGTGCGCGCGCGGCTGCTCGCGGCACGCGTCCTACGGTTGCCTCATGGATCAGGACGCCCCACTCTGCACGCACCGCGGCCGCGTCGTCATGCCTGTGCGGTGGTCCGACGTGGACCTGTTCGGGCACGTCAACAACGCCGCGTACCTGCGCTACCTCGACGACGCGCGGTTCACGCTGTTCCCGTCGATGGGGGTCGACGAGCTGGGGGCGCTGACGGCGTCGCTGCTCGTCGTCGTGAAGCACGAGATCGACTACGTCGCGCCGCTGACGTTCCGGCCCGCGCCGTTCGCGGTCGAGGTGTGGGTGTCGCGCATCGGGCGCTCGTCGGTCGACTTCGCCTACGAGATCCTGGACGCCGCCGACCCGAGCACCGTGTACCTGCGGGCCCGGTCGCGCATGGTGCAGCTCGACCAGGCGACGCACACAGCCCGGGCGTTCACGCCCGAGGAGCGCGAGCTGTACGAGGCGTACCTGGAGGACGCGCCGGAGCTGCGCGGCTGGTAGGTCTGGCCCCCCGCGCACCCGCTCAGCGGGGTCGGAACGGCCCGTGCAGCGCGGCCCACTGCAGCAGCATGATCGTCTTCGCGTCGGCGATCTCCCCGGTGCGCGTCATCTCGAGCGCCTGCGCGAACGGCAGCTCGAGCACGTCGATCTCCTCGCCCTCGTCCGCGAGCCCGCCGCCGGCCGTGACCCGCTGGGCAGGGGTGTAGGGCGCGGCGTAGAAGTGCAACCGCTCGGTGACGGACCCGGGGCTCATGTAGACGTCGAAGACGTGCTCGATCTCGCCGACCTCGACACCCGTCTCCTCGGTGGCCTCGCGGCGGATGGCGGTCTCCGGGTCGTCCAGGTCGAGCAGCCCCGCGGCGGTCTCCACGAGCATCCCGTCGGGGTGTCCGTTGACGTACACCGGGTAGCGGAACTGGCGGGTGAGCAGGACGGTCGCCCGGTCGGGGTCGTACAGCAGGATCGTGGCGCCGTTGCCGCGGTCGTAGGTCTCGCGCAGCTGACGCGTCCACGTCCCGTCCACGCCGCGGTAGTCGAACGTGGTCATGCGCAGCACGTGCCAGCCGCTCGCGACGAGCTCGACGTCGACCACCCGCACGTCGGGGTTGCCCGTGAGGTCAAGGCCGGTGCGGTCGAGGTCGGTGCGGCCGCGGTGATCGGGCACGCGGGTGCCGGGCCGGGGGTCGTCGGTGGTCGCGGGTACGGACGGCGAGGGCGATGTGGTCATGGGCGGATCGTCGTCCGGGGGCTGCCGGACGTCAATGGTTGAGCCGTGAGCCTGCGGGTGTCGACGGGTCCGTTCTCTGTGCCGTAAGGCCCCCGCCCCCACGTGGGCGCCGGGTATGGTCGGCCCATGACTCCGAGGGGGCGTGGCGTCGCCGCCGTCACTCTCAAGGACGTGGCCGCCGCCGCCGGGGTGTCCGTCGCGACGGCGTCGCAGGCGCTCGCGGGGCGGGGCCGGATGACGGACGCCACCCGTGATCGGGTGCGGCGCACGGCGGATGACCTGGGCTACCTCGCGAACGCGCTGGCGCGGGGGCTGCGGACGGGGCGGACGCAGGCCCTGGGCGTGCACCACGAGCATGCCGCGGCGAGCCTGTCGACCGCGTACTTCCGCGACTTCCTCGCGGGGGCGATCGAGGCCGCCCACCGGCACGACCACGACCTGGTGGTCCTGTCCTCGGACACCGACCGCCCGCGCACGACGGCGCCGCGGGTCGACGGGGTGGTGGTCGTCGACCCGATCGCCGACGACCTGCGCGCCCGCGAGCTGATGGAGCTGCCGGTCCCGGTGGTGGCGGGGGAGCACGTGCCGTCGTCGATGCCGCCGTGCGCCGTGGTGGCCGCCGACCACGCGACGGCGGTGCGTGCCGTGCTGGACGCCGCCGCCGCGCGGGGTGTGCGTCGGCCGCTGCTGGTGGCTCCCGACGAGAACAGCGGTTGGGGCGAGGTGCTGCGCGACGTCGTCGGTGCCTGGTGCGTGGAACGGGGCGTCGCTCCGGTGCTCATGGCGACCCGGTTCGGGGAGCAGTCCGTCGATCGCCACCGCGAGCTGCTGACGCCCGTGCTGGCTGCGCACCCTGAGGTCGACCTGGTGCTGGGCGCGTCGCCTTACGCGGTGCAGGGCGCCATGGTGGTGCTGCGCGGCATGGGGCGCATGCCCGGCCGGGACGTGCTGGTGGCCTCGTGCGCCGACGCGCCGGGCCTGCTGACGGAGGATCCGCCTGTCACGGCCGTCGAGCTGCCGGCGCATGCGCTGGGCGTCGCGTGCGTGGAGCGGCTCGTGGCGATCCTCGACGACGCGGAGGGTCCGCACGCGGCCCTCGACACGGTGCAGACGGTCCCCGCACCGGTGCATCTGCGGGCGTCGACCGCGGCGACGCTCGTGTCGACAACCGTCTGACTAATCGTTTCACCAACGTTTCCGGCGCGAGGCCGGAACGTGACCGGGTCTCGCCTGACGGTCGCCTGAGTTAAACCCGCGTTTCGCCTGGCCGTGGGGCTGGTAAAACGATTAGGCACCCCCCTACGTTCCTGCCATGAGCACCGAGCACGCCGAGACCACGGACCCGTCCGCCGGGCACGACGGCCACGACGGCCACGACCACGAGGGCGACCAGCACGCGCACAACCACGACCTGTGGCCCGAGGGGTTCTGGGAGCAGCCGCGCCGGCTGGGCGAGGGGCTCGAAGGCCACGGGGCGGTCGACGACCACAACGAGAACCGCGCGCCGGGCCTCTTCCACGTCAACCGTCGGCACGGCGGGAGCCACTCGGGGATCCGGACGTTCGCGAAGCTCCCGATGGCCCTGACCCCGGAGGACCTCGTCGCGGCGCAGGTCGACATCGCGGTCCTGGGAGTGCCGTGGGACTCCACGGCCGGCGGACGCTCCGGCACCAACCACGGCCCGCTCGCGCTGCGCACGGTCCCGCACTTCGGCAGCTACGGCTTCCCGAGCCAGCACCTGGACGTCCGGGTCAACCCGTTCGACGTCTTGACGATGTGCGACTACGGGGACGCGCCGATCCACGTCGGGAACACGCCCGGCACGTTCGAGGCGGTCCGCAAGTTCGTCGGCACCGTGGTCAGCTCGGGCGCGATCCCGATGATCATGGGCGGCGACCACGCGATCACCTGGCCGTGCGCCACGGCGGTCGCCGACCACTACGGCCACGGCAAGGTCGGGATCGTCCACTTCGACGCGCACGCGGACGTCGGCGAGGACATGAACGGCGCGCTGGCCTCGCACGGGACGCCGATGCGCAAGCTCATCGAGTCGGGTGCCGTGCCGGGCAAGAACTTCGTCCAGGTGGGTCTGCGGGGCTACTGGCCGGACCGCGAGACGCTCGACTGGATGGACGAGCACCAGATGCGGACCCACTTCATGGCGGAGATCGACCGCGACGGGTTCGACAAGGTGCTCGAGCGCGCGGTCGACGAGGCGCTCGACCAGGCCGACCACCTGTACATCTCGCTGGACATCGACGTGTGCGACCCGGCGTTCGCCCCTGGCACCGGGACGCCCGTGGCGGGTGGCATCACGTCGATCGACATCCTGCGGGCTGTGCGCCGGCTCTCCGCCGAGGTCGGCATCGTCGCCATGGACGTGGTCGAGGTCGCCCCGCCGTACGACAACAACGGCGAGATCACCGTGCTGCTCGCCAACCGGGCGATCGGCGAGGCGATGACCGGCACCGCGATGCGCCGCATGGGCCTGACCGGCGCCGACTACCTGCACCCGCACGCGCTCAACCTCGACGCCGACGGCAACCGCCGCACCCAGGTCTTCCGCGCCCCGGAGCACTGACCCGCGGCGCCAGCCGACCCGCCCGCCCGACCCCGCCCGACCCCGCCGGACTTCCCGGCCCGCACGAACGCGAGGACCCGCATGTCCCACGACCACGACCACGACCACGGCCAGGACCACCACCACGACAAGTGGCCGGACGGCTTCTGGGAGCAGCCGCGCCGCCTGGGCGAGGGGCTCGAGGGCCACGGCGCCACCGACGACTACAACGAGGGCCGCGCGCCCGGGCTGCTGTTCGCGAACCGGAAGGCCGAAGGCGGCTTCTCGGGCATCCAGACGTTCGCCAAGCTGCCCGTCGCCCTGACGCCGGAGGACCTGCGCGCCGCGAACGTCGACGTGGCCGTCCTCGGTGTGCCGTGGGACTCGACAGCGACGGGGCGCAGCGGCACGAACCACGGCCCGCTCGCCATCCGGTCCTGCGACTACAAGGGCGGGTACGGGCGGCCCCACTTCTCGCTCGACACGCACGTCGACGCGTTCGCCGAGCTGACCATGGCCGACTACGGCGACGCCCCGATCTCGGTCGGCAACACGGCGCGGACGTTCGAGGACATCCGCAAGTTCATCGGGACGGTCGTCGACGCCGGCGCGATCCCGATCATCCTCGGCGGCGACCACGCCATCACGTGGCCGGCCGCGACGGCCGTCGCCGACCACTACGGCTACGGCAAGGTCGGCATCGTCCACTTCGACGCGCACGCCGACACCGGGGCGGACATGCCGGGCTCGCTCGCCTCGCACGGCACCCCGATGCGCCACCTGATCAACTCCGGCGCTGTGCCGGGCAAGAACTTCGTCCAGGTGGGGCTCCGCGGCTACTGGCCCGAGCAGGAGACGCTCGACTGGATGGACGACCAGAAGATGCGCACGCACTTCATGGCCGAGATCATCCGCGACGGGTTCGACAAGGTGCTCGAGCGCGCGGTCGACGAGGCGCTCGACCAGGCCGACCACCTGTACATCTCCCTCGACATCGACGTGTGCGACCCGGCCTACGCGCCGGGGACGGGCACGCCCGAGCCCGGCGGCATCACGTCGAACGACATCCTGCGGGCCGTGCGTCGGCTCGCGGCCGAGGTGGGCATCGTCGCGATGGACGTCGTCGAGGTGTCCCCGCCCTACGACGACCGCGGCGAGATCACCGCGCTGCTGGCGAACCGCGCGGTCCGTGAGGCCATGACCGGGATCGCGATGCACCGCAAGGGCATCACCGAGCCGGACTTCCTGCACCCCTACGCGGTCGGGCTCGACGCCGACGGCAACCGCCGCAACAAGGTGTTCCGCCGCGCCTGATCGAAGACAGCCCCCGCACGTCGCTCCGCCGCACCCACACCGAGAGAGGGACCACACCATGACCCCACGAACGACGCACAGGCGCGCAGGCGCGCGCCTGCCGCTCGCGCTCCTGGCCGTCGGCACGCTGCTGCTCTCCGGCTGCGCCGGCGGAGACTCGGCCGACGGGGGCGGCAGCACCGCCCCGACCGACCACACCCTCCGGCTGGGGGTGCTCAACGACATCGGCCAGCCGCCGGACCCCGACGTGTACTACTCAGGCAACGGCCTGGCGATCACCACGAACACGTACGAGGGCCTGGTGCGCTACGAGGCCGGCAACCACGACACCGCGACGATCGTCCCGTCGCTCGCGGAGTCGTGGGAGGTGAGCGACGACTTCACCCAGTACACGTTCGTGCTGCGGCAGGGCGTGAAGTTCCACGACGGCACGGACTTCGACTCCAGCGCGGTCGAGGCGTCCTTCCAGCGGCGCCTGGACGTGGACGCCGGTCCGGCGTACATGGTGCAGGGCGTCGCGGACGTCGAGGAGCTCGACGACCACACCGTGCGGGTCACCCTCTCGGAGCCGAACTCGGCCTTCCTCGACTACCTCGCCTCCCCGTACGGGCCCCGCATGATCAGCCCCACGGTGATCAAGGAGCAGGCGGGCGACGACTTCGCCCAGACCTACCTGTCGACCGCGTCGGCGGGCACCGGTCCGTACACCCTGTCGAAGGCAGTGGTCGGCGACGGGTACGAGCTCACCTACTTCGAGGACTACTGGGGCGACCTCGACCCGGAGTTCACCACCATCGAGCTGCCCGTGTACACGGAGATCTCCGCGATGCAGCTCGAGCTCGAGAAGGGCGACCTGCACGCGCTGCTGGCCTCGGTCCCGACGGCCTCGCGCCAGAAGTACCTGGACTCGGAGTCTCTCGAGGCGTACGCGCTGCCCTCCTTCCAGGTGGGTGTCCTGTACATGAACCCCAACCGGGAGCTGCTCGCGGACGCCAGCGCGCGCCGCACCCTGTTCGAGGGCATCGACTGGGAGGCCCTGGTCAGCCAGGTCACCGGCGTGGGCTCCGAGGTGGCCGAGGGCTACTACCCGAAGGGTGCACTGCCGAGCGACGTCGACAAGCGCGAGCTCGTGCACGACCCCGCTGCCCTCGAGAAGTGGGTGTCCTCGCTGCCGGCGGGCACGCCGATCCAGATCGGGTACAGCGCGGGCAGCGCCGACGCCGAGCAGATGTCGAACATCATCGCCGCACAGCTCCAGGCGCTCGGGATGAAGGCGACCGTCACCAGCCACCAGGCCTCCGAGGTCTTCGGTGACTTCCCGGTGCACCCGGAGGACGCCCCGGACGTGCTGGTGTCCCCGGGCACGTGGCCCGACTCCAACAACGCGTTCATGCACGGGCACGTGTTCTGGGACCCGGACGGTGGCCTGAACCACCTGCAGTGCTCGGACGAGACCACGACGGCCCTGCTCAGCGAGGCCCTCGCCACAGGGTCGGACGAGACCTACATGGAGGCCGGCGAGGCCGCGTACGACGCGGGCTGCGCGCCGACGTTCGCCTGGAGCACCGACTTCATCGTCGGCCAGAACTGGCTCGAGGGCGTCGAGCAGTCCCACTCGATCGCGGCCCCGGCCACGCTCGACTTCGCGACGCTCAGCGTCGCCGAGGGCACAGCGGCCTCCGAGTGACCCGGCTGCCTCACCGCACGGATCCCGTGCGGTGAGGCGGCGGGCGCCGCGCCCACCATCCCGCCTCTCGCCCCCGGAGCCCCCGGGCGGGCGGGCGACCCCCAGGACGAAGGAACCACGATGACCCCGGCCGAGACCCCCGTGCACACCCGGTTGCGCGACCTCCCCGCCACCTTCTGGTGGCTGTGGACCGCTCAGCTCGTCGTGTGGATCGGCCGCTTCGTGGTCCCGTACATGACGATCTTCCTGACCTCGTCGATCGGCATGTCGGCGGCGGGGGCGGGCCTGGTCGTCGCCGCCTACGGCGTCGGCGTGGTGGTGTCCTCCCTCGCGGGCGGCGTGCTCGCCGACCGGATCGGCCGCCGCAAGGTCCTGATCGGCAGCGAGCTGCTCAGCGTGCTGGTGCTGGTCGCCATCCCGATGGTCGAGGGCCCCGTGCTCATCGCCGTCCTGCTGACGGTGTACGGCCTGTTCAACGGTGCGGCCGGCCCCGTCATCCACACGATGGTGGGCGACCTGGTGGAGCCGCAGCACCGCCGGGCCGCGTTCAACTACAACTACTGGGCCGTGAACCTCGGCTACGCGATCGGCCCGCTCGCGGCGGGGTTCATGGCTGAGCACTCCTTCTCGCTGCTGTTCTGGTGCCAGGCCGCGCTCGTGCTCGTCTCGACCGCCGTGATCGCCGTGAAGGTGCCCGAGACGCAGCTGACGGCGCCGGCCCCCGCGGACCCGGCGGCGCCCGCACCGGTGCGGGGTGCGGGGCGCGGGGCGTCGGGCGGCGGGCTGCGCTCCGTGCTCGGGGACCGCGTCTTCATGACCTTCGCGGCCGTGATGTTCATGTACTCCGTGGTCTACGTGCAGTCGACGACGACGCTGCCCCTGGTGATGACCGAGCAGGGGCACCCGTCGAGCCACTTCGGGCTGCTGCTCACGCTCAACGGGCTGCTGCTGTGCGTGCTGCAGCTGCCGACCGCCCGCGTGCTCAGCCGGTGGTCGCGGGACATCGTCATCGCCGCCGCCATCGCGCTCACCGCCGTGGGGGTCGGGCTGCAGGCAGCGGCTGCGTCGCTCGCCATGTACTTCGTGACCGTCGCGATCTGGACGCTCGGCGAGATGGGCTCGCACCCCCAGGCCACCTCGATCACAGCGGACCTCGCCGACCCGGAACGCCGTGGCCGCTACCAGGGCGTGTACGGCGTGACCCACTCCCTCGCCATGGCGGTCGGGCCCGTCCTCGGTGGCCTCGTCCTGGACCACTACGGCCCGCGGGTGCTGTGGCTCGGCGCGTCGGTGGTGGCCGTCGTCGTCGCGGTGCTGATGGCGACGACCGCGCAGTCCCGGCAGCGGCGGGTGGCGGCGGTCGTCGCCGCGGACGCCGCCGCGCGGGCGGCCCGGGTCGCCCGGACCCTCGAGCTGGCCCGGACGTGAGGACCTCCGCCGGTCCTCTCGTCGAGACGGGCCGCAGACACCGCTCGGCGAGCGTCTTCCGAGGCCGCCGCCCCTGCCCGCACCAGCAACGAAGGAGCCGGTCACCATGGACGTAGCCGCACCGCCGCTCGCCGAGAAGTCGACGGCCGAGACGCCGACCGCCGCGCACCCGGTCCGCGCCGCCGACGTCGTGGCCCGCCTGCGCGGGCTCGACGTCAGCCTCGAGCGCAACGGCGTCCGCTCGCAGATCCTGCACGGTGTCGACCTGGAGATCGGGCGCGGCGAGATCGTCGGCATCGTCGGCGAGTCCGGGTCCGGCAAGAGCGTCATGAGCATGGCGATGCTCGGCCTGCTGCCGGACTCGTCGCGCCCCCGCATCGACGGCTCGCTCGAGGTCGCCGGCCTCGACCTGCGCACGGCGTCGACCCAGCAGCTGCGGGCGGCGCGCCGCAACCGGCTGGGCGTCGTGTTCCAGGACCCGATGACGTCGCTGAACCCCACGATGCACGTGGGCACCCAGGTCGCGGAGAAGGCCGGCTCGGCTGCGGAGGCCATCCGGCTCATGCGTGCCGTCGGCATCCCGCAGCCCGAGCGCCGCTACCGGTCCTACCCGCACGAGCTGTCCGGCGGTCTGCGCCAGCGCGTCATGATCGCCATGGCCGTCGCGGGCGACCCCGCGCTGGTCGTCGCGGACGAGCCGACGACGGCGCTGGACGTCACGGTCCAGGCGCAGGTGCTCACGCTGCTGGCCGGCATGCGCGACGAGCTGGGGTGCTCGATCGTCCTCATCACCCACGACCTGGGTGTGGCCGCGCAGATCGCCGACCGGATCGCCGTCATGTACCGCGGCCGGATCGTGGAGACGGGGACCACGCGGCAGGTGCTCGAGTCGCCGCGCCACCCCTACACGCTCGGCCTGCTCGGCTCGCGGCTGTCGCTGGACTCGGACCGCACACGCCCTCTGTGGGCGCTGCCCACCGAGACCGCCGGGGCCGTCACGACCGGCTGCCCGTTCGCGTCGCGCTGCCGGTTCGTCGTGGACGCCTGCCACGCGGACGTCCCGGCCCTGCGCACGGCGTCGTCCCCCGATGACGCCGAGGGCACCCACCTGGCGGCGTGCCTGCGCGCCGACGAGCTGGACGCCGGGGCGACGCGGGTCGAGCTCGACCCGTTGCCGCCGCTGCCCACGCCGCAGCGCGCCGCGCCGCTCGTGCAGGCGGCCGACCTGGAGTGCGAGTTCCAGGTGCGCGACGAGCGGGGCCGCAGGGCGCGGCTGTCCGCGCTGCGCGGCGTGACGCTCGACCTGCAGCCCGGGGAGTCCGTGGCGATCGTGGGCGAGTCCGGCTCGGGCAAGTCGACCCTGCTGCGCGTCGCCGGGCAGCTCGAGAAGCGGTACACGGGGGCGCTGCGCGGGCCGCGCGGCACCGACGTCCAGATGGTGTTCCAGGACGCCGGCTCGTCGCTCACGCCGTGGATGACCATCCGCGAGGTGCTGCACGAGCGGCTCCCGCGCAGCACGCCGAAGGCGACCAAGGAGGAGCAGTCGCTCGCGATCCTCGACCGGGTGGGCCTGCCCGCCTCGGTGCTGGACGCCCGGCCGGGTGAGCTGTCCGGCGGGCAGCGCCAGCGCGTGGCCCTGGCCCGGGCGACGATCGTGCCGCCGAAGGTGCTGCTGTGCGACGAGCCGACCAGCGCGCTCGACGTGTCGGTGGCCGCGAACGTGCTCAACCTGATCAACGAGCTGCGCCGCGACCTGGGCATCGCCGTCATGTTCGTGACGCACGACCTCGCCGTGGCACGGATCATCGGCGACCGCATCGCCGTCATGTACCTCGGCCGGATCGTCGAGGTCGGCCGGGCCGAGGACGTGATCGCCACGCCCAAGCACCCGTACACCCGCAACCTCGTGGCAGCGGTGCCGCAGCCCGGCAGGACCGTCGAGCCCCTGGGCGGCGAACCCGCGAGCGCGCTGGACCCGCCCACCGGGTGCGCCTTCCACCCGCGCTGCCCGGTGGCGCTCCCGGAGTGCTCCAGCACCGTCGTCGGCATCCAGCTGGCCGCCGTGGGTGACCGTCCCACGTCCGACGTCACGCTCCGCCACGAGGTGGCGTGCGTGCGCAGAGGGGAGTTCTGATGGCCGACGTCCTCGTCCAGGTGGAGGCGCAGCCGGCGCGCACGGGCCCGGCGCCTGCACCGTCCCCGGCGCCCCGCTGGCGCCTCAACGGTCGACGCCGCGCCGGGGGTGCCGACTCGCGGGCCCGCCGCATCGGGGACTGGACCCTCATCGGGCTGGTGCTCCTCGTCACGGTGGTCGCGGTCCTCGCACCGGCGCTCGCCCCGCACGACCCGGTGCAGCCCATCGGCGTCCCCAAGCTCCCGCCGTTCGGCGACGGCGGCCTGCTGGGCACCGACCAGATCGGCCGCGACACGTTCTCGCGGGTCCTCGTCGGTCTGCGCACCTCCTGGCTGCTGGCTCTCGTGGTCACCGGGGTGGGCCTGCTCGTCGGCACGGTCGTCGGCCTCGTCGCGGGCATGTTCGGCGGCTGGGTGGACTCGCTGCTGATGCGCATCACCGAGGTCTTCCTCGCCCTGCCGTCGATGCTCGTGGCGGTGGCGGTGGCCGCCGCGCTCGGCCCGGGGCTGGTCAACACGTTCCTCGCCGTGATCGTCGTGTGGTGGCCGTACTACGCCCGCATCATCCGGGGCGAGGTCCGCGGGATCATGGCGCGACCCCACGTCGAGGCCGCCCGGATGGCGGGCGTCGGCCCGCTGCGCGTCATGTGGCGCCACGTCCTGCCCGGCGTGGTGCCGACCGCGGTCGTGACCGCGAGCCTCGACATCGGCAACGTCGTCATGGTGCTCGCGTCGCTGTCCTTCCTCGGGCTGGGGCAGCCCGCCCCCGCCCCCGAGCTCGGGGCCGACACGTCCCGTGGCCTCGTGGAGATCCTCGACGCCTGGTGGATCCCGCTCGTCCCCGGGCTCGTCGTGATGCTGCTCAGTCTCCTGTCCAACCTCGCCGGCGACGCAGTGCGCAACCGGCTCGCCCACCGGAGGTGATCACCGTGCCCCACCTGCGCTTCCTCGGCTACCGGCTGGCCTCGTTGCTCGGACTGCTGCTGGTCCTGTCCCTCGTCCTGTTCGTCCTCCAGGAGATCTCCGGCGCCGACCCCGTCGCGGCCACCATCGGCGGCAACGCCTCGCCCGAGGCCGTCGCGGCGGCGCGGGAGCGTCTGGGCCTCGACGACCCGGCGCCCGCGCGGTACCTCGGGTTCCTCGGCGGCCTCGTCACGGGCGACCTGGGGACGTCGTTCCGCACCCGCCGACCCGTCATGCAGGACATGTCGGCGTATTTGCCGCCCACCATGGAGCTGGTCCTCGTGGCCTTCGCGGTGGCCCTGCTGCTCGGCGTCGCGTTCGCGGTGTCCAGCATGCTGCGCTGGCCGCTGTCGGGCCCGTTCCGCGGTCTGCTCTTCGTCGGGTCCACGGCCCCGACCTTCATGCTCGGGATCGTCGGCCTGGTCGTGTTCTACAAGCTGCTGGGCTGGCTGCCGGCATCGGGTCGCGGTGGTGTCGAGGACGGTCCGACCGGCATGACCATCCTCGACAGCCTGCTGGCCGGCGACCTGGCGGCCACGGGTGACGCCCTGGCGCACATCGCGCTCCCCGCGCTCGCGCTCGCGGTCGGTCCGGCGCTCGCGATCGGCCGGGTGCTGAGGTCGAGCCTCACCGTGACCCTGGGCTCGGACCACGTGCGCACAGCGACGGCCAAGGGGCTCAGCGAGTTCCAGGTGCTGCGTCGGCACGTGCTGCGCAACTCGCTCAACGCGGCGCTGTCGCTGAGCGCCCTGCAGCTCGGGTTCATGTTCGGGGGCGTGCTGCTCGTCGAGGGCGTCTTCACGTGGGGCGGGGTGGGCTCGTACCTGCTGGCGAGCCTGCCCGTCTCCGACTTCCCGGCCATCGCGGGCGTCACCTTCGTGCTCGGCGGCCTGTACGTCGTCGTCAACGCCGTCGCGGACGTCCTGCAGTCCGTCGCCGACCCGCGCATCTCCGTCTCGTGAGGACCCCGATGCCCCCTCGCCCCACCCGCGCCGTCGCGCTCGGCCTCGTCTGCCTCGTCGCGCTCGTCGCGTCCGGCTGCTCGTCCGCGGCGACCGGTGCCGCTGCGGACGGTGGCGACGCCGGGGACGGGGCCACCCTGCGCCTCGCCGAGACCGACGAGTACGACTCGCTGAACCCGCTGGACTACCCGCTGGGCATCACGTCCAGGCTGTACGACGGCCTGGTCGCGGTCGGCGCGGACGGCGTGCTCGAGCCGGGCCTCGCCACCGCGATGCCCGTCCCGGACGCGGACCTGACGTCGTGGACGGTCACGCTGCGCGAGGGCGTCACGTTCAGCGACGGCTCCGCGTTCGACGCGCAGGACGTCGTCGCGGCGTTCGACGCTGTGCGTGACCCCGCGTTCGGCTCCTGGATGGCGGCCGACTACACGATGATCGAGCAGGTCACGGCCGTCGACGCCACGACCGTCCGGTTCGACCTGGCGCACCCCTACGCGGGTCTGCCGGCCCGCCTCACCCTCGGCATCCCCGCCTCCGAGGCGCTCGGCGACGACGTCGTCGGCTCGCGGCTCGCGAGCGAGCCCGTCGGCACGGGCCCCTACGTGCTCGCCGAGTGGCGCAAGGGCGAGTCGATGACGCTCCGCGCCCGCGACGACTGGTGGGGCGGTGCGCCAGAGGTGACGACGATCCACCTGGCGTTCGTCTCCGACGAGAACGCCCGGGCCCAGCGCGTGCGTTCCGGGGAGGTCGACGGCGCCCAGCTCTCGCCGCGCACCGCGGCGGAGCTCGCGGGCAGCGACGGGCTGGAGCTGTACACGAACCCCTCGGGCGACTTCCGGGCGATCTCGCTGCCCGAGACGCTGCCGTTCTTCGCCGACCAGGACGTGCGGGTCGCCCTCAACCTCGGCACCGACCGGCAGGCCATGATCGACGGCATCCTCGGGGGCCACGGCGCGGCTCTCGCGACGCCCTTCCCCCCGGCGCTGGGCGACGCCTACGAGCCGGCGGCCACGTTCGCTCACGACACTGCGGCGGCCGCGGCCCTGCTGGACGACGCGGGCTGGACGGTCGGCACCGACGGGACCCGCGCGAAGGACGGCGTGCGGTTCGCGTTCACCCTGATGTACTTCGCCGAGGACTCCCTGCGGCGCGACGTCGCGCAGGCCTTCGCGTCCGACATGGGGTCGCTCGGGATCGACGTGTCGCTCGAGGGCGTCGACCGCCCGTACGCGGTCACGGCGATGGACGAGAAGGCGTTCGTGCTCGGCGGCGGGGACATGCCCTACGACCCCGACGCCCAGGTCTACCGCCAGCTCCACTCGGACTTCGCCGGTTTCGACGAGGACGACGCGTACTCCAACCCGTCCGGGTACGCGGACCCCGAGGTCGACCGCCTCCTCACCGCCGCGCGCACCGAGGGCGACCCCGTCGCGCGCGCCGCCCTGTACCGCGAGCTGCAGCGGCACCTCGTGGTGAACCCGCCGATGGTGACGGTCTTCGCGCTCGAGCACACGTACGTCGCGCGCGGGCTGGACGCCTGGGACGGCATCGAGCACGTGCTGGAGCCGCACGAGCACGGCGTCGCGTGGGGGCCGTGGTTCAACGTGCAGGACTGGACGCGGCGGTGAGCACGGTCATGGGGCGCGAGACGGCGGTGCTGCGGCTGGTCCGGCGCCGCCTCCTGTGGGCCGTGCCGGTCATGGTGGTCGTCAGCCTGGGCGTGTTCGCCCTCGCCGCGGCCTCGCCCACGGACGCTGCCGCGTCGTTCCTCGGCGCCCGCGACGAGTTCACGGGCGGCGCCGCCCGGACGGCCGTCGAGCAGCTCGTCGCGGGCACGCACTGGCCCGAGGCGTGGTGGCGGTGGGCGTCAGGTGCGCTGACCGGCGACCTCGGCGTCTCGACGTCGGCGCGCACGCCGGTGGTCGACGTGGTCGCGGCGCGGCTGCCCTGGACCTTGCTGCTCATGGTGCTCGGCCTGGCGCTGGGCGCCGCGGCGGCCGTCCCGCTGGCGCTGCTCGCGGCTCGGCGACCCGGTGGGGTCGTCGCGCGGGTGCTGACCTCGGGGCTGTGGGCTTTGTCGGCGGTGCCGGCGTTCCTCGTCGCGATGGCGCTCATGGCGGTGCTCGCGCTCACCTTCGGCTGGTTCCCCACCGGTGGGCTCACCGACCCCGGTGCCCCGGTGACGACCGGGCAGGTCGCCCGGCACCTCGTGCTGCCCGGCCTGGCCGTCGCGCTGTCGCAGCTGCCGTGGATCACCCTCCACCTGCACCGCGGCGTGACGGTGCAGCTGCGCAGCCCCGCCACGGACGCGGCGCGGCTGCGGGGGGTGCCCGAGTGGCGGATCCTCGCGCGGCACGTCCTGCCGACCGCGGCGGTCCCGACGCTCGCCATCGCGGGGGCCCGGCTGCCCGAGGTCGTCGCGGGATCGGTGCTCGTGGAGGAGATCTTCTCCTGGCCCGGCCTCGGCCAGTCGCTCGTCCAGGCGGCACTGGTGCAGGACTTCGCCCTGCTGGCGGCGTCGACCGCGCTGCTGTCCGCGGTCGCCGTGCTCGGCGGGCTGCTCGCCGACCTCTGCCTCGTGCGGATCGACCCGAGGACGGACCCCGATGCGCTCTGACACCCTTCCCGACGACACCCTTCCCGACGCCGGCGACCACGCGGCACGGCGACCGGTCGGCCGTCTGGTCGCCGCCGCCGGGCTCGTGCTGCTCGTCGCGTACGCCGTGCTGGTCCCGCTGCTCCTCCCGGTCGACCTCGACCACGTCGACTACGCCGTCGGGGCGACCGCACCGTCGGTCGCCCACCCGTTCGGCACCGACCTGGCCGGGCGCGACCTGTTCATCCGCTCCGCCCACGGGCTGCGCGTGTCGCTGGTCGCCGCGCTGGGCGGGGCGCTCGGGGCCGTCGTCGTCGGCGCCGTGGTCGGGGCGGCCTGCGCGCTGCTCGGCGGGCGGGTCGACCGGTGGGGGATGCGCCTCGTCGACGGGGTGAACGCGGTGCCGCACCTGCTGCTCGGCATCGTCGTGGCCTCCGCGCTGCGTGGCTCGCTCGCGACCATCGTGCTGGTGGTCGCCGTGACGCACTGGACGCAGTCGGCCAGGCTCGTGCGCGCCGAGCTGCTCACTCTCGGCACCCAGGACTTCTACCGGGCGGCGATCGCGCTCGGCTTCACCCGGCGTCAGCTCCTGCGCCACCACTCCGCCCCGCGGCTGGCCACCCAGCTCGCCGTGGCGTTCGGGCTCCTCGTGCCGCACGCCGTCTGGCACGAGTCGACGCTCACGTTCCTGGGCCTCGGTCTCCCGCCGCACCAGCCGTCGCTCGGCGCGCTGCTGGA
This sequence comes from Cellulomonas sp. P22, assembly GCF_044392165.1. NCBI lineage: Bacteria > Bacillati > Actinomycetota > Actinomycetes > Micrococcales > Cellulomonadaceae > Cellulomonas > Cellulomonas sp. P22. The sequence goes on along the minus strand of NZ_JBISBW010000007.1, from coordinate 62,920 downwards.
CCTGGGCCAGCAGGCGCTGCTGTCGCAGGCGTGGTGGACGCTGGCCGCGCCCGCGGGCCTGCTCGTCGCCGTCACCGTCTGCCTGGCCGGCTGTCTCGCCGGACGCGAGGAGGGGCACCATGCCTGAGCAGGACCAGGTGCACGGGTCGGCGTCCGTCGTCGTGCGCGGGCTGTCCGTCGCCCACGGGGGCACGGTCGTGCTCGACGGGCTCGACCTCGACCTGCTGCCCGGGCAGGTGCACGTGCTGCTCGGCGCGTCCGGGGCGGGCAAGTCGACAGTCGTCGCGGCGCTGACCGGGACGCTGCCGACGGGAGCCCGCACCACGGGCGACGCCACGCTCGTGTCGGACGGACGCTCGACGGACCTGCTGGCGCGCTCGCGGCACGTCCGCGGGCTCCGGGGTCGGGTCATCGGCACCGCACCGCAGGGCGCGGGTGACGCGTTCACGGCGACCGCCACGATCGAGACCCAGCTCCGCGAGGCGCAGCGCGTCGGGGGCCGGGGTCGCCCGCGGCTGGGCGCGGCGCACCCGCACCGGACGTCGGGTGCCGGTGAGCAGCTCGCCGAGCTGGCGCACGCCGCCGGGGTCGACCCGGCCTGGCTGGGCCGCTACCCCCACCAGCTGTCCGGCGGCCAGCTGGCCCGCCTCAACCTCGTGGCGGCGATGGTCAACCACCCGCCCGTGCTGCTCGCCGACGAACCGACCTCGGGCCTGGACGCCGAGTCGACGCGGACCGTCGGGCTCCTGCTCGCGTCCTACGCCCGGGCGGGGCACACCGTCCTCGTCATCACGCACGACATCGCCCTCGCCCGGCAGGTGGCGCACACGGTGACCCGCGTCGCCGCGGGGCGCGTCGTCGCCCAGGGCAGTCCCGTCGAGGTGCTGCGCGACGCGGCGCCCGCCGCCCGGACCCGGGAGGCTGTCCCCGCCGACGCCCCGGCGCTCGCGGCGCACGGGGTCGTCGTCACGCGGGGTGGTCGGCGGGTCCTCGCCCCCACCGACCTGGCCGTGCGCGCCGGGGAGGTGGTCGGCGTGACCGGGCCGTCGGGTGCGGGCAAGTCGACGCTCGCGGCGGTGCTGGCACAGCTGGAGACCCCGGACGCCGGGCACGTCAGCCTGGGCGGCCGGCGCATCATCGGGTCCGGCCTCGGGCTTCCCCCCGCACAGCGGCGCCGGGTCGCCTGGGTGTCGCAGCACCCCCGCACGGCCGTGGACGCGCGCCTGACGCTCCGCCGGGCGATCGAGCTCCCCGCCCGGCTCGCGGGCCGCGAGGTCGACGCCGCCGACCTCGCCGCAGCCGTCGGGCTCGACGCCGGGCTGCTCGGGCGCCGCCTGCACGAGGTGTCGGGCGGGGAGCTGCAGCGTGCGTGCGTGGCGCGGGCGCTGGCCCTGGCCCCCGAGTTCCTCGTCCTCGACGAGGCCACGTCCATGCTCGACGACCGCACCGCGGCCGACGTGCTCGACCTCGTCCACGAGCTGGCCGCCGGCGGTGCCGGCGTGCTCCTGGTCAGCCACGATGTGACGGCGCTGCACGCCGTCAGCGACCGTGTGCTGTCCTTGCGACCCGCGGACGGGGGCTCCGTGCTCGAACCCTGGGCGGCGACCGCCCCCGCCGTCCCGCCCCTGCCGTCCCAGTCCCCGCACCCCGTCCGGAAAGGCACCGAGCCCGCATGCACCTGACCCCCGCCGACCAGGAGAAGCTGCTGCTGAGCGTGGCCGGGATGGTGGCCCGCGACCGCCGCGCCCGCGGCGTCCTGCTGAACCATCCCGAGACCGTCGCGCTGCTGGCCACGTGGGTCATCGAGCGGGCCCGTGACGGCGCGTCCGTCGCCGAGCTGATGGAGTCCGGCCGGCACGTGCTGACCCGTGACGACGTCATGCCCGGCGTCGCGGAGCTGCTGCCCGACGTGCAGGTCGAGGCCACGTTCGCCGACGGCCGCAAGCTCGTCACCATCCACCAGCCGATCGCCTGACAGCGTCCGCCGCAGCCCTCGAGGAGAACCATGGCCAGCCACGCCACCACCGGCCCGGGTGCCGTCCGCGTCGCCGACGGCGACGTCGCGCTCAACGCCGACCGCGCGCCGCACGAGCGGATCGAGCTCGTCGTGCTCAACACCGGCGACCGTCCCGTGCAGATCGGCTCCCACCTGCACCTGCCCGACGCCAACCCCGCGCTCGAGTTCGACCGCGAGGCGGCGCACGGCTTCCGCCTGGACGTGCTGGCGGGCACGTCGCAGCGGTTCGAGCCCGGCGCCTCGCGCACAGTCACCGCTGTGACCCTGCGGGGTGCGCGGCGCGTCCCGGGGATCCAGCGCGACAAGGCGGACGGCGGGGAGCTGGGCGCCGTCGTCGCGCCGGCCGCCGGGGCCGGGGCTGCGCGGACCGTGCCGGCCCTCGTGGTCCCGCGCGCGCGGTACGCGGCGCTGTACGGCCCGACGGTGGGCGACCAGCTGCGCCTCGGCGACACCGACCTGTGGATCGAGGTCGAGGAGGACCGCACGGTCGGCGGCGACGAGGCAGTGTTCGGCGGCGGCAAGTCGATCCGCGAGTCCATGCTGCAGGGGTCGACGACCCGCGCCGAGGGCGCCCCCGACACAGTGATCACCAACGTCGTCGTGCTCGACTGGTGGGGCGTGGTCCGCGCCGACGTCGGCATCCGCGACGGGCGGATCGTCGCCCTCGGCAAGGCCGGCAACCCGGACGTGGCCGACGGCGTGCACCCGGCGCTGCGCATCGGGCCGTCCACCGACATCATCAGCGGGGAGGGTCGGATCCTCACGGCCGGCGGGTTCGACGCCCACGTCCACCTCATCTCGCCGTCCCAGGTGGTGGAGGCGCTCGCCACCGGCATCACGACCGTCGCGGGCGGGGGCACGGGCCCGTCCGAGGGGACCAAGGCCACGACCGTCACACCGGGCGCGTGGCACCTGCGCACCATCCACCGCAGCCTCGACCACCTGCCCGTCAACGTCCTGCTGCTGGGCAAGGGCAACACGGTCAGCGCGGCGGGTCTGGCCGAGCAGGCGATGGCCGGCGCGGGCGGCTACAAGGTGCACGAGGACTGGGGGTCCACACCGGCTGCGCTCGACACCGCGCTGCGCGCCGCGCAGGACTGGGGCCTGCAGGTCGCGCTGCACTCGGACTCGCTCAACGAGGCCGGCTTCCTCGAGTCGACGGTCGCGGCGATCGGGGGTCGCTCGATCCACGCGTTCCACACGGAGGGCGCCGGCGGCGGCCACGCCCCGGACATCATGCGGCTCGCCGGTGAGCCGTACGTGCTGCCCGGGTCCACGAACCCGACGCTGCCGCACACCCGCAACACGGTGGCCGAGCACCTGGACATGCTCATGGTCTGCCACCACCTCAACCCCCGCGTGCCCGAGGACCTGGCGTTCGCGGAGTCGCGCATCCGGGCCACGACCATCGCCGCCGAGGACGTCCTGCACGACATGGGCGCGATCTCGATGACGTCGTCGGACGCGCAGGCGATGGGCCGCATCGGCGAGGTGATCATGCGCACCTGGCAGGTCGCGCACGTGATGAAGCACCGCCGCGGACCGCTCTCGGCGAGCCACCCGGCCGACAACGAGCGCGCGCGCCGGTACGTGGCCAAGTACACGATCAACCCGGCGATCGCCCACGGCGTCGACGCCGAGATCGGGTCGGTCGAGGTCGGCAAGCTCGCGGACCTGGTGCTGTGGGACCCCCGGTTCTTCGGGGTGCGGCCCCAGGTGGTGCTCAAGGGCGGTGCGCTCGTCTGGGGCGCGCTCGGCGACCCGAACGCCTCCATCCCGTCGCCCCAGCCGGTGCTGATGCGCCCGGCGCTGGCCGACGCCGTGGGCGCCGACCTGTCCGTGTCGTTCGTGGCTCCGCGCGCCCTCGAGGACGGGCTGGCCGAGCGGCTGGGCCTGCGCCGTCGGCTCGTCGGCGTCGCGGACACCCGCGAGGTGACCAAGGCGCACATGCGGAACAACGACGTGTGCCCCCGCATCGACATCGACCCGGAGACCTTCCAGATCGACGTGGACGGCGAGCGCGTGGAGCCTGCGCCCGTCGACGAGGTGCCGCTCGGCCGGCTCTACTCGATGTTCTGATGGCCGCGACGGTCCCGTCGGCCCTCCTGCTGACCTTGCTCGCGGACGCCCGCCTGCCCTCCGGCGGGCACACGCAGTCCGGTGGCCTCGAGCCCGCGCTGCGGGCGGGTGTGCGCGCGGGCGACGTCGCCGACTACGCCCGCGCCCGGCTGCGCACCGTCACCGCCGTGGAGGCGGGCACGGCCGTCGTCGCGCGGTCGGTGGCCGCCGCGGGGGAGGACCTCGGGGCGGTCGAGGCGGCGTGGGCCGCGCGCACGCCGTCCCGGGCGCTGCGGGCCAACGCGCGCCGGCTGGGCCGTGGCCAGCTCCGTGTCGCCCGCACGCTGTGGCCCGTCGCCCCCGGGCACGGACCGGACCCGCTCGACGACCCCGCCGCCCGCACCTGGTCGCGCGCCGTGGTGCTCGGGGTGCTGGCGCAGCGGGCCGGGCTCGACGCGTGGGACCTCGGCCGGCTCGTCGGCTACGACGACGTGCAGACCGTCGTCGCCGCGCTGCTCAAGCTCGAGCCGGGCGACCCGCTCGAGACCACCGGCATGGTCGTCGACCTCCTGCCGGAGATCGACGCGCTCGCCGGGCGCGTGGCCCACCTGCGCCACCCCGGGGAGATCCCCGCGGGTGGGGCCCCGCTCATGGAACGGTGGGCCGAGGCCCACGCCGCTACGACCGAGAGGCTGTTCAGTGCCTGAGGACATCGCACCCGCCGCCACCACCACCGCTGGTCCCGCCACCGCCACCGCCGCGCCGCGGCGGGCGATGCGCCTGGGCGTCGCCGGGCCCGTCGGCACGGGCAAGAGCTCGCTCATCGCGCTGCTGTGCCGGCGGCTCGCCGACCGGCTCTCGCTGGCCGTGGTGACGAACGACATCTACACCGACGAGGACGCGCGCTTCCTGCGGTCCGCGGGGGTGCTCGACCCCGACCGGATCCGCCCGGTCGAGACCGGCGCCTGCCCGCACACGGCGATCCGGGACGACGTGACGGCGAACCTGCTCGCCGTCGAGGACCTCGAGGCGGACTTCGCACCGTTGGACCTCGTGATCGTCGAGTCCGGCGGGGACAACCTCACCGCGACGTTCTCCCCGGCCCTCGTGGACGCGCAGATCTTCGTGCTGGACGTCGCCGGGGGCGGTGACGTGGTCCGCAAGGGTGGCCCCGGCATCGCGCGCGCCGACCTGCTCGTGGTCAACAAGACCGACCTGGGCCCGTACGTGGGGGTCGACGTGGAGCGCATGGTCCGCGAGGGCGGCGCGGCCCGCGCCGGACGCCCGGTGGTAGCGCTGTCGCGGCACGACGAGGCGTCGGTGGACCAGCTCGTCGGCTGGGTGCTGGCGATGCTCGCCTCCTACCGGGCGGGTGGGCACGTGGCGGTCGACCCCGGGCCGATGGCTCCGCACTTCCACGCGGACGAGGCGCACCCCGACGGCGGGGTCCTGCACACGCACGACGACGCGCACGCAGAGCCGCACGACGACCCGCACGCAGAGCCGCACGCGGGCGGCGGGCGCGCGTGACACGCATCACCGTCGCACCGGGGCGCGGACGGTCGGTGCTCGGGCTGCGGTCCGGTGCGCTGGCCGTCCGCGTCCTGGCGCAGGACGCCGACGGGGCCAGGGTGGCGCTCGTCGCGAACGGCGCGCTGCTGCTGGCAGGCGACGCCGTCGAGGTCGAGGTCGACGTCGCGGCCGGCGCCTGGCTCGAGGTCGTGGAGACCACCGGGACCGTCGCGTACGGCGGGGCGGAGCCGTCCCGGTGGGACGTCGACGTCCGGTTGGGCGCGGGGGCGACGCTCACCTGGGGTGCGCTGCCGTTCGTGGTGTCCGACGGCGCCCGCACGCACCGCCGCACCGAGGTGCACCTGGGCGAGGGTGCACGCGCCGTCCTGCGCGAGACGCTCGTCCTCGGGCGCGCGGGCCAGGTGGGCGGCGACCTGTGGAGCCGTCTGACGACGCACGACGCCGCCGGTCCGCTGCAGGTCGAGGAGCTCGACCTGTCCCGGTCGGCGCGCGGCCTGCCGGGCGTCCTGACCACCGGCCCGGTCGCGGCGCCGCGCACAGTGGTGGACACGGTCCTGGCGCTCGGCTGGCGGCCCGCGACCCCCGCGGGCATGCCGGACGACGGGGCCACGTTCCTCGAGCTCGACCGGCCGGGCGCCGTGCTGCGCTGGCTCGGCACCGCGCTGCACCACGACACCGTCGGCGACCGCTGCCTGGACGCCTGGGCCGACGAGCTCGCCGGAGCGCGGACCATGGCACCCGCACCCGCACCCGCACCCGCACCCGTCCCCGCGCACCGCACCGCGCCGGACCCCCTCCGCACCACCCACACCGAGGAGCACGCATGACCACCACCGTCGCAGGGTTCGCCGGCGTCACCGGCAACGCCGGTGTCAAGAACGGCGTCCCCGACGTCAGCCTCGTGCACGCCACCGGTCCGACGACGTCGGCCGCCGTGTTCACCCGGTCCCTGTTCTCCGGGCCGAGCGTGACGCTCAGCCGCGCGGGCGACCTCGCCGGTCTGCGTGCCGTCGTCGTGGTGTCCGGGAACGCGAACGTCGCCACCGGCGAGCCAGGCCTGGCCGACGCCCGCGAGCTGCAGGCCTGGGCCGCCGCCCGGGCCGGCTGCGCACCCGAGCAGGTGCTGGTCGCCTCGACCGGGGTCATCGGCGTGCCGTACCCGATGGCGACCATGCGCGACCGGCTCGCCGACCTGGACCCGGCCGCCCCGGTCGACCTCGACGCCGTGTCCCGGGCCATCATGACCACCGACACCCACCCGAAGGTCGCCTCGCGTCAGGTCGGCCCGGCCCGCGTCGTCGGCATCGCCAAGGGCGTGGGCATGATCGAGCCCGACATGGCGACCATGCTGTCGTTCGTCTACACCGACGCGCAGGTGCCCGCGGACGAGCTCGACCGGATCTTCCGGGCCGTGGTGGCGCGGACGTACAACGCCGTGAGCGTCGACACGGACACGTCGACCTCGGACACCGCTGCGATCCTCGCCTCGGGCGCCGCCGGTCCGGTCGACCTGGACGAGCTCGAGGCCGCCCTGCTCGAGGTGTGCACCGAGCTGGTGCGGATGATCGCGTCGGACGGCGAGGGCGCCTCGACGCTCATCGAGGTGCGGGTCACGGGCGCGCGCGACGACGCCCAGGCCAAGCTGGTCGGGAAGGCAGTCGTCAACTCCCCGCTCGTCAAGACCGCCGTGCACGGCGCCGACCCGAACTGGGGCCGGGTGGCCATGGCCATCGGCAAGTGCTCGACCGAGACGGACATCCGCCAGGAGGCCGTCCGCATCTCGTTCGGCGGCCTCGAGACCTACCCCCGGCTCCCCACGCCCGAGGTCCGGGCACAGCTCGAGGCGTACCTGAAGAACGACGAGGTCGTCATCGAGGTCGACCTGGGCATCGCCGACGGTGCGTTCACCGTGTTCGGGTGCGACCTGACGGAGGGCTACATCCGCATCAACGCGGACTACACGACCTGACGCACCGCCCGCCTCGCCGCCGACCCCTTCCGGAGCCACAATGCCGGAAGGGGTCGCGACGACGCGAGGGGGACACCGATGCACCAGTACCTGCTGTCGGTCGGGCACCGGGTCACCGACCCCGTGCCCGACGAGGCTGCGCTCGCGGAGATGCGCGCGTCGGTCGCGCTGTTCGACACCGAGCTGCGGGGCGCGGGCGCGTGGGTCTACGCGGGCGCGCTGCAGCCGGTCGAGCAGGCGCACGTGGTCGATGCCCGCGGGGCCGAACCCATCACGGTCGAGGGGCCCTTCGCCCACGCGGACGCGGTGCTGCGCTGGTTGTGGGTGGTCGCGGCCCGGGACCTGGACACCGCGCTCGACTGGGCCGCGCTCGCGTCGCGGGCCTGCCGTGCACGGGTCGAGGTCCGCGAGTTCGAGGATTTCGCCCGGTGATCAGGGTCTCCGCGCGCCGGATGACGTGCCGGATATGCCCGGTTCATGGTGTGATCGCCGGGTCGCTGCCAGGGCGACCACGAGCACAGGGGTGATGAGCATGAGGCTCAGCGTGAACGCGTTCCTCAGCCTGGACGGGGTCATGCAGGGACCGGGCGGCGCGGACGAGGACCCCAGCGGCGGCTTCGAGCGCGGCGGGTGGCTCGTGCCGTTCGCGGACGACGACATGGGCGCGATCGTCGAGCAGGACTGGTTCGGCCACGCCGAGGCGATCCTGCTGGGTCGCACGACCTACCAGATGATGCAGCCGTACTGGGAGGCCGTGACCGATCCCGACAACAGGGTGGCCACGATCCTCAACACCTACCCCAAGTACCTCGCCTCGACCACGCTCACCGACGAGGACGTCACGTGGGCCTCGACCACGCTGCTCGAGGGGCTCGTGGTCGAGTCGGTCGGCGCGCTCAAGGAGCTGCCGGGCGGCGAGCTGCAGGTGCACGGCAGCCTGCGCCTGGCCCGCACCCTGCACGACGCGGGGCTCGTGGACGTCTACCGGCTGCTGATCTTCCCGGTCGTGGTGGGCACGGGCCGTCGCCTGTTCGACGCGGGCAGCCGGCCGGCGTCGTTCGAGGTCGTCGACCGGAAGTCGACGGCGTCGGGCGCCACGGCCCTGACGCTGCACCCCCGGGACGTCGCCACGGGAGGCGTCGCCGTCGAGGACGGGCGCGAGACGACCGAGAAGACCGAGTGACCGCCCGCGCCGGGGTGTCGTCACGCCTGCGGCGAACACGGGCAGGTTGGGCGGGTCGCCGCCGTTAGCATCGAACAACGCCGCCTGTCGGATCCGCGGGATGCCTGCGGATGACCGACCAAGCACGTCGCTCGTGAGGAGTGCACATGTTCGAGAGATTCACGGACCGAGCCCGTCGCGTGGTCGTCCTCGCCCAAGAAGAGGCGCGGATGCTCAACCACAACTACATCGGCACCGAGCACATCCTCCTGGGCCTGATCCACGAGGGTGAAGGTGTCGCGGCCAAGGCCCTGGAGTCCCTCGGCATCTCGCTGGACGCCGTGCGCGCCCAGGTCCAGGAGATCATCGGCGAGGGGCAGCAGGCGCCGAGCGGGCACATCCCGTTCACGCCGCGGGCCAAGAAGGTCCTGGAGCTGAGCCTTCGCGAGGCGCTGCAGCTCGGCCACAACTACATCGGTACCGAGCACATCCTGCTCGGCCTCATCCGCGAGGGTGAGGGTGTCGCCGCGCAGGTGCTGAACAAGCTCGGCGCCGACCTCAACCGCGTGCGCCAGCAGGTCATCCAGCTGCTGTCGGGCTACCAGGGCAAGGAGCCGGTCGCCTCGGGCGGCCCGGCCGAGGGCCAGCCCTCGGGCTCTGCCGTGCTCGACCAGTTCGGCCGGAACCTCACGCAGGCTGCGCGCGACGGCAAGCTCGACCCGGTGATCGGGCGCGAGAAGGAGATCGAGCGGGTCATGCAGGTGCTGTCCCGCCGCACCAAGAACAACCCTGTCCTGATCGGTGAGCCGGGCGTCGGCAAGACGGCCGTCGTCGAGGGCCTCGCGCAGGACATCGTGCGCGGCGACGTCCCCGAGACGCTCAAGGACAAGCAGCTGTACACGCTCGACCTCGGTGCGCTCGTGGCCGGCAGCCGCTACCGCGGTGACTTCGAGGAGCGCCTGAAGAAGGTGCTCAAGGAGATCCGCACGCGCGGCGACATCATCCTGTTCATCGACGAGATCCACACGCTCGTCGGTGCGGGTGCCGCCGAGGGCGCGATCGACGCGGCCAGCATCCTCAAGCCGATGCTGGCGCGCGGCGAGCTGCAGACCATCGGTGCGACCACGCTCGACGAGTACCGCAAGTACGTCGAGAAGGACCCGGCCCTCGAGCGCCGGTTCCAGCCGATCCAGGTCGCCGAGCCGAACCTGCAGCACGCGATCGAGATCCTCAAGGGTCTGCGCGACCGCTACGAGGCGCACCACCGTGTGTCCATCACGGACGGCGCCCTGGTGGCCGCGGCGACGCTCGCCGACCGCTACGTCAACGACCGGTTCCTCCCCGACAAGGCCATCGACCTGGTCGACGAGGCCGGTGCGCGCCTGCGCATCCGTCGCATGACGGCCCCGCCGGAGCTGCGTGAGCTCGACGAGCAGATCGCCGAGACGCGCCGCGACAAGGAGTCCGCGATCGACGAGCAGGACTTCGAGAAGGCTGCTCGCCTGCGCGACGCCGAGAAGCAGCTCGGCCTCAAGCGCGTCGAGAAGGAGAAGGCCTGGAAGTCGGGCGACCTCGATGCCGTGGCCGAGGTGGACGAGGAGCTGATCGCCGAGGTGCTGGCGATCGCGACCGGCATCCCGGTGTTCAAGCTGACCGAGGCCGAGTCGACGCGTCTGCTCAAGATGGAGGACGAGCTGCACAAGCGGGTCGTCGGCCAGGAGGCGGCCATCAAGGCGCTGTCCCAGGCGATCCGTCGCACGCGCGCCGGGCTCAAGGACCCGAAGCGTCCCGGTGGCTCGTTCATCTTCGCGGGGCCCACGGGCGTCGGGAAGACCGAGCTGGCGAAGGCGCTCGCCGAGTTCCTGTTCGGGGACGAGGACGCGCTGATCCAGCTCGACATGTCGGAGTTCTCGGAGAAGCACACGGTCTCGCGGCTGTTCGGCTCGCCCCCCGGCTACGTCGGGTACGACGAGGGTGGCCAGCTCACCGAGAAGGTGCGTCGCAAGCCGTTCTCGGTCGTGCTGTTCGACGAGGTCGAGAAGGCGCACGCTGACATCTTCAACTCGCTGCTGCAGATCCTCGAGGACGGTCGCCTGACCGACTCGCAGGGCCGGGTGGTCGACTTCAAGAACACAGTGATCATCATGACGACGAACCTCGGTACGCGGGACATCGCCAAGGGCCTGCAGACCGGCTTCCAGGCCGGTGGCGACCTGTCGACGTCCTACGACCGGATGAAGGCGAAGGTCAACGACGAGCTGAAGCAGCACTTCCGCCCGGAGTTCCTGAACCGTGTCGACGACGTCGTGGTGTTCCCGCAGCTGTCGCAGCCGGAGATCTTCGCGATCGTCGACCTGATGATCGCCAAGCTCGACGTCCGCATGAGGGACAAGGACATGTCGATCGAGATCACCGAGGCGGCCAAGAAGCTGCTGTCGGAGAAAGGCTACGACCCGGTGCTCGGTGCGCGTCCGCTGCGTCGTGCGATCCAGCGCGACATCGAGGACCAGCTCTCCGAGAAGATCCTGTTCGGCGAGCTCAAGGCCGGCCAGAAGGTGATCGTGGACGCCGAGGGCGAGGGCATCCTCGGGGAGTTCACGTTCAAGGGCGTGCCGCGCGACGACGAGCCGCGCGAGCCCGCGCACGTGGGTGCCGTCGGTACCCCCGGCTCGGGCACGGACCTGCCCCCGGCACCGCCGGTGACGGGTGCGGCTGACGCAGGCACCGGCCCGCTGCCCAAGCAGGTCTGACACCGGCCTGTCACGACGCCTCGACCCGGGACCGCACGTCGGTCCCGGGTCGAGTCGTGTCCGGGGCCCGGCGCTGGGCGGGACGGCGTGGCCCGCCGCGCGACCCGCCGCAGAGGTCAGGTGTCGGCCCCGCTGATATGGTGCGGAGCGCTCAGGGGTGGACAAATCGCCTGGTCGACCGCGAGGTCGAGCCGGCGGTGCTCGTGCCCGCGGACGAGGTGGACCGCACGAGGAGGACGAGGTGCGCCTGCACGACGACCGACCTGCCGACCTGTGGACCGATGCGCTGCCGCTGGGCAACGGGCGGCTCGGGGTGATGTGCTTCGGCGGGGTCCGCCGCGACCGGTTCCAGGTCAACGACGACACGTGCTGGTCGGGTTCGCCCGCGACGGCGTCGGGCCGGCCGCTCGTCGCGCCGGGGGAGGGGCCCGAGGTGCTGCACGCCGTGCGCGTGGCGCTCACGGACGGTGACGTGCGCGAGGCCGAGCGGCTCGTGCAACGCCTCCAGCACGGGCACCCGCAGGCGTACCAGCCGCTCGTGGACCTCGTGGTCGAGCAGCCTGGGCAGCCTGGACGGGGCGAGGACGACGTGCCGACGGGGTACCGGCGCTGGCTCGACCTGCGCGAGGCGGTGGCCGGTCACCGGTTCGGCGACGAGGGCGAGCGCACCACCCAGGAGTCCTTCGTGAGCGCCCCGGCGGGTGTCCTGGTGGTGCACCGCACGTCCGAGGTGCCCGTGGACCTGGTGGTCCGGGTCGGGTCGGCGCACGACGTGCGGGCTGTGCCGGGCGACGCGGACCTTGACCCGGAGCACTGGTCCGGGACGGTGCGGATGCCCGCGCATGTCGTCCCGCCGCACGAGGACGCGCCCGATCCCGTGGTGCCCGACGCGACCCCCGGGGCGGCGGTGACCGCGGCCGTGGCCGTGCGCGTGGTGACCGACGGTGCCGTGCAGGCCCGCGAGGACGGCGTGACCGTGCACGGCGCGCGGTGGGTCACTGTGCTGCTCACCTCCGAGACGGACCACGCGGGGGCTGTGCACGCCCCGCACGGCGACCTGGGGCGGCTGCTCGGCGCGGCACGCGCCCGGGTCGACGCGGCGGCCGCGATCCCGCTCGCCGACCTGCGTGCAGCGCACGTCGCCGATCACCAGGCGCTGTTCGACCGGGTCGACCTCGACCTCGGGGGGAGCACGGGGCTCGACGCGCTGACGACCGACTCGCGTGTCGCGCGGCACGCAGTGCTGGGCGGCGACCCGGGCCTCGCGGCGCTGCTGTTCCAGTACGGCCGCTACCTGCTGATCGCGGGCTCGCGGCCCGGGTCGCTGCCGCTCACGCTGCGAGGGATCTGGAACGAGGAGGTGCGCCCGCCGGGGGGCGGGGGCTACGCCACCGACGTCAGCCTCGAGATGGCGTACTGGGCCGCAGGCCCCGCGAACCTCGCCGAGTGCGTCGAACCGCTGCTGGCGTGGCTGCCGGGCCTGGTCGCGTCGGGTACGGCGACGGCCCGCGAGCTGTACGGCGCGCGCGGCTGGGCCGCGCACCACGGCTCCGACGCGTGGGCGTTCTCGCTGCCCGCGGGCGGGGGAGACGGCGACCCGTCCCGGACGGCGTGGCCGCTGGGCGGTGCGTGGCTCGCCTGGCACGTCTGGGACCGGTACGAGCACACCGGGGACGTGGCGGCGCTGCGGCGCGCGTGGCCGATGCTGCACGGTGCGGCGCGGTTCTGCCTCGACTGGCTCGTCGAGCTGCCCGACGGCACGCTCGGCACGTCACCCGCGACGAGCCCCGGGAACCACTTCGTGGCCCCCGACGGCGACCCGGCCGCCCTGAGCGTCTCGACCACGTCCGATCTCGCGCTCGTGCGCGGGCTGCTCGAGAGCACGCTCGGGGCCCTCGACGTGCTGGGGGACCGGGTCGACCACGTGGATCCCGACACCGACGCCCCCCTCGACGTCACTGCCTGGCGCGGCGAGGTCGAGGCCGTGCTTGCCCGGCTCCCGCGCGAGCGGGTGGGCCCCGACGGGCGCCTGGCGGAATGGGCCCACGACCTGCCCGACGCCGAGCCCGGGCACCCGCGCACGTCGCACCTCGTGGGCGTCTACCCGGGCACGTGGATCGACCCCGACAGCGCGCCGGACCTGGCGCGGGCCGCGACGGCGACCCTCGACGCGCGCGGGCCGCTCTCGAGCGGCTGGGCGCTGGCGTGGCGGCTCGCGCTCCGGGCCCGGCTGCACGACGGCGTGGGGGTCGAGCGGCTCGTGCACGCGCTGCTCACACCGGCCGTCGAGGGGGCGGGGGTCTACCGCAACCTGTTCAGCGCGCACCCCCCGTTCCAGGTCGACGGGAACCTGGGCTTCACCGCGGGCGTGGTCGAGGCGATCGTGCAGGGCCACCGGGTGGTCGACGGGGTGCGCGAGGTGCACCTGCTGCCCGCGCTGCCTCCCGGCTGGGCCGACGGCGCCGCCCGGGGCCTGCGGGTGCGGGGGGCTGTCACCGTCGACGTCTCCTGGGCCGGCGCGCGGCTCGTCGAGGCGACGCTCACGGTCGACCCGCTCGCGGGCCCCTGCCGGGCGCTGGTGCGCTGCGGCGACCTGCGGGTGCCGCTCGACCTGGTGCCCGGCGTGCCGGCGACGGTCAAGGGGTCGGCGGAGATCGTCGCGACGGACTGAGCTCCGGGCCGCCGTGGGCCCGTGCGGGCGTCAGGGCAGCCGTACGTGCTGGGGTCCGAGCTCGCCCACCGAGCTCACGCCCAGCAGCGCCATGGTGCGGGCGACCTCGCCGGTGAGGATCTCGGCCGCGCGGTCCACGCCACGCTCGCCTCCCGCCATGAGCCCGTACAGGTAGGCCCGGCCCACGAGCGTCGCGTCGGCACCGAGCGCGAGGGCCGCCACGACGTCGGCGCCGGTGGTGATCCCCGTGTCGACCCACACCTCGCTGCGGTCGCCCACCGCGTCGGCGACGTCGGGCACCAGGCGCAGCGGCACGGGGGCCTGGTCGAGCTGGCGGCCGCCGTGGTTGGACAGCACGACAGCGTCCGCCCCGACGTCGACCACGCGTCGGGCGTCGGCCACGGTCTGGACGCCCTTGATGATGAGCGGGCCGTCCCAGTGCGACCGCACCCACTCGAGGTCCGCGATCGTCACGGTCGGGTCGAACAGCCTGTCGAGCAGCTCGGCGACCGTGCCGGACCACGACTGGAGCGAGGCGAACGTCAGCGGTGCGGTCGTGAGCAGGTTGAGCCACCACGCCGGGTGCGTGGCGGCGTCCGCGACGGTGCGCAGCGTGAGCGCCGGGGGGATCGAGAAGCCGTTGCGCACGTCGCGCAGCCGCGCGCCGGCCACGGGCACGTCGACGGTGAGCATGAGCGCCTCGTAGCCGGCCGCCCGGGCCCGGGCCATGAGGTCCTCGCCCGCGGCCCGGTCCTTCCACACGTAGAGCTGGAACCACTTCCGGGCGCCGGGCGCGGTCGCGGCGACGTCCTCGATCGAGGTGGTGCCCATGGTCGACAGCGCGTAGGGGATGCGGCGACGCTCGGCGACCCGCACCACGGCACGTTCGCCCTCGTGATGCATCAACCGCGTGAAGCCCGTGGGGGCGAACGCGAACGGCACCGCGGACGGCTCGCCCAGGAACCGCGTCGTGGTGTCGACGTGCGACACGTCGTGCAGGATCGAGGGCCGCAGCTCGAGCCGGCGGAACAGCGAGCGCGCACGGCGCAGGCTGATCTCGGCGTCGGCCGCGCCGTCGGTGTAGTCGAACACCGACCGCGGGGTGCGAGCCCGGGCCACCCGGCGCAGGTCCGCGACGGTCAGCGCCGCGTCGAGCCGGCGGCGTGTGGGGTCGAGCACCACCGGCCGGGGTCGGAGCAGCGGTCGGAGCTCGGACCACCGGGGGATCTGCCGATCGGCCATCGGACTCCTCGGGGCGTCAGGCGCGGGCCGGTGCCGTCGTCGTCCGACTTGTCCGGTTCCGGGTCTGGCGAGCGTAGCAAGCAGGGCGGCGCGCGGCAGGTCCGCGCCGCCCTGCGTGCTCCGACGCGTCGGTCGCTCAGAGGCGCGTCGCGCTGCCCCGGTAGGCGGTCCACGACTCGGGGGCGAGCGTCACCGTCGTCGTGGTCCCGGCCGCGACCCCCGTGCCCGTGCCCGCGTCCGGGGCCGGCACGGCCGACCAGCAGGTCCGGGCGACGTGGGCCGCGTGCTCGGGTCCCACGACCGCGGGCTCGTGGTCGGCCACGAGTCGTGCGCCCCTGTCGAGCACGAGGTCGACGCCCGGGTGGGACACCTCGACGTCCACGGGCTCGGCCGAGCGGTTGACCAGGAACAGCGCGACGTCGGCCGTGCCCGCCACGGGCTCGTCCCACGTGGCCGCGGCCGTGACCACCGGCACGTCGCCGTGGCGTGCGGTGGGCATCGCGGGGGAGGTGACGCGCAGGTCGAGGGCTCTGCCGCGGGCCAGACGCGCGGTCTCGGCGAACGGGTGGAAGGTCGGCTGGCGCCACGCCTCGCCGCCCGGCTCGGTCATGATCGGCGCGATCACGTTGACGAGCTGGGCGAGGCACGCCACGGGCACCCGGTCGGCGTGGTTGAGCAGCGTGACGAGCAGGTCGCCCACGACCACGCCGTCGAGGCCCGAGTAGACGTCCTCGATGATGCGCGGGGCGTCGCGCTGCAGCGGCAGGTTCTTCTCGCCCTCGAACCGGCTCTCGAAGTACCAGACGTTCCACTCGTCGAACGAGATGGTGATCTGCTTGTCGGAGCGGCGCTCGGCCCCGACGGCGTCGGCGGAGGCCACGACCCGCCCGATGAACCGGTCCATCGCGGTGCCGGACCCGAGGAAGCTCGCACGGTCGCCGTCGAGCTCCTCGTAGTAGGCGTGCATCGAGAGGTGGTCGACGACGTCGTAGGTGTGCCCGAGCACCGTGCGCTCCCACGAGCCGAACGTGTCCATCTGCATCGAGGAGGACCCGCACACCACGAGCTCGATGCTCGGGTCGACGAGCTTCATGGCCTTGCCGGCCTCGGCGGCGAGCCGGCCGTAGGTGTCGGCGTCCTTGTGGCCGATCTGCCACGGGCCGTCCATCTCGTTGCCCAGGCACCACAGCCGCACGCCGTAGGGCTTGTCGCGCCCGTTCGCGATGCGCAGGTCGGCCCAGCGGCTGCCCGCCTCGCCGTTGCAGTACTCGACGAGCGCGGCCGCGGCGGCGACCCCGCGGGTGCCGAGGTTGACGGCCATCATGGGCTCGATGCCCTCGCGCTCGGCCCACTGCAGGAACTCGTCGGTGCCGATGTCGTTGGGCTCGATGGTGCGCCAGGCCAGGTCGATGAACGGCTTGCGGTCGGCGCGCGGGCCGACGCCGTCCTCCCACACGTAGTTGGACACGAAGTTGCCGCCGGGGTACCGGACCACGCTCACGCCGAGCTCGCGCGTGAGGTCGGCGACGTCGCGGCGGAACCCGTGCTCGTCGGCGGTCGGGTGCCCGGGCTCGTAGATGCCTGTGTAGACGGCCCGCCCGAGGTGCTCGACGAACGAGCCGAACAGGCGCCGGTCGACCTCGCCGACCTGGAAGTCGGGGTGGAGCACGACCTGGGTGCGCAGCGGGGACATCGGCTCTCCTGGGGGTGGTCGTCGGCGTCGTCGCCGACCTTGCACAACGATGTAAAGCGTAGGCCACGAGGTCCGCCGGAGGCCAATGCCTGCGACCTGGCCCGGACATGACCGTGAGCCCGGCGGACAGCGCCGCCGGGCTCACGGTGTGCAGACCTCAGGCCGTGCGCGGTTTGCGCTGGCGCGTCGCACCCTTCATGTCCTCGAGCTGCATGCCCTTGGTCTCGGGCACCTTCCAGAGCACGAAGAAGAACGACAGCGCGGCGAAGATCGCGTACATCAGGTACGGACCGGTCGCCCCGAACGCCGAGAGCATGGGCGGGAACGACACGGTGATGAGGAAGTTCGCGATCCACTGGCAGGCGGCCGCCACACCGAGCGCGGCGGCCCGGATGCGGTTGGGGAACATCTCCCCGAGCAGCACCCACACGAGCGGGCCCCACGAGGCGCCGAAGAACACGACGAACAGGTTGGCCGCGATCAGCGCGATCGGTCCCCACGCGCCGGGCAGCGAGACGTCGTCGCCCGATCCGGTGGACTGCGTGAACGCGAGCGCCATGATCCCGAGCATCAGGGCCATGCCGAGCGAGCCCGTCAGGAGGATCGGGCGTCGGCCGATCTTGTCGATCAGGGCGATCGCGATGAAGGTGACCACCACGTTCGTGACGGACGTGATGACCGAGACGATGAACGAGTCGGACTCGTCGAAGCCCACCGCCTGCCACAGCGTCGTCGAGTAGTAGAAGATCACGTTGATGCCGACGAACTGCTGGAAGACCGACAGCAGGATGCCGACCCACACGATCGGGAGCAGCCCCAGCGCCGGACCGCGGAGGGACGCCTGCTGGGCGAGCTCCTTGTCGGCCTCGATGGTCTTCTCGATGTCGGCGACGCGCTTCGTCGCGTCCTCGTCGGGACCGAGCACGCGCGTGAGGACCTTGACCGCCTCGTCGCGCTTGCCCTCGGACACGAGGTAGCGCGGTGACTCGGGGATCCGCAGCGCGAGGATGCCGTACACGGCCGCGGGGATGACGGCGACGAGGAACATCCAGCGCCATGCCTCGAGCCCGAACAGGCTAGCCTCCGAGGCCCCGCCTGCGGTGTTCGCGAACAGCGCGTCCGAGAGCAGCGCCGCGAAGATGCCGAGCGTGATCGCGAGCTGCTGGAGCGAGCCCAGGCGTCCGCGCATCGCGGCCGGCGCGATCTCGGCGATGTACGCGGGTGCGATCACGGACGCGATGCCGATGCCCAGGCCACCGATGATGCGCCACCCGATGAGGTCCCAGACCGCGAACGCGAACCCGGACCCGAGCGAGGAGACGAAGAACAGGATGGCGCCGAGCAGCATGACGCGAGGACGTCCCCAGCGGTCGGCGAGCCGACCACCGGCCCAGGCACCGACTGCGCACCCGAGCAGCGCGACGGCGACGGCGAATCCCGTCAGAGTGGATCCCAGGTTGAACTCGCCTTGGATCGCGTCGACCGCCCCGTTGATCACCGAGCTGTCGAACCCGAACAGGAAGCCACCGACGGCGGCAGCGACGGCCAGGCCGATCGCCTTGTTGTGGTCAGGGTGCCGGGGCTGTGCCGGCACTGCTGCGGACTGCGTCATCGTTCGCCCTCCAGTAAACCCGGTCGGCATCCGACGGTGCCACGACGGTGTGCACACCGACATCGGCCTCGTTGACAATGTAACGATGAGCACCCCAGACGGCGCGGCGAGACGTCCGCGACGACCCGCCCGGCTCGACCAGCAGCAGGCCGAGGAGCTGCCGGGCGGGATCGACCCCGCGGTCCGCTCGGAGGTCGCGCACACCACAGCCGGCGCCATCGTGCACCGGGGACGCGACGGCGCCGCGGACCCCGAGCTGGTCGCGCGGCTCGTCCGGCTCGTCGAGGCCGAAGGGCTCGACGTGGTGGCCGCGATGTGGGCCGACAGCCCGTCCGGCACGCTGCCCGGGGCCCTCTGGCGGCTGTACGTGCTGCGCGAGTGGGTGCGCCGGGACCCGCGCACCGTCGCGGAGCGGTACCGGCTCGGCCTGGCCGCAGCCCCGGTGCACGACGCGGTGGCGGGGGTCGTCAGCCCGCCCGGTCCCGACGAGGTGCGCGAGGTCGCCGACGCGGTGCTGTCGGGCGTCTACACGGGGGATCTCGACGTCGCGCTCGAGCGCGGCGCGGCGTTCTGCCGGGTGCTCGCCACGGGCGCGGCCTTCGACGCCGACTACCTCGAGAGCAGCGACGAGAGGGGCGCCCACCGGCTCACGCTGGGAGCGTCGTCGCTGGTCAGGACGGCCGAGGACCTCGAGGAGGCGGCCGCCCTGTGGCGTGCCGGGCGGCTCGACTAGAACGTCGTCGTGGGCCCAGGATGCGGGCGTATCATTTTTCTCGACGTCGGATCGCGGTAGCCCCGGGCTCCACACAATGCCGCTTCGAGCGGCCTTCGCGCCGACAGGCGCTCTGCGGTCCGGCGTCACCCCCTGCATACCCCACAAGTGCCTGTCACGACACACCAGAGTTGCGCGATCACCTTGCCGCTGCCCTAGCCTGTCAGCGATATGCATCCCCCCCATCGGAGCCTGCCGTGCGCCTGCGCCTGACCCCGCGCGATACCTCGTTCTTCGACCTGCTCGCCGCATCTGCAGCCCATCTGGTGACCGGTGCGAACCTGCTCGCCGAGCTGCTCGGTGCGGAGCGCCCGGCCCGCAAGGCCCTGGCGAAGCAGCTGGCCGAGGTCGAGCACCTCGCCGACGACGCGACCCACTCGATCATGCGTCGCCTCAACCAGACCTTCGTCACCCCGTTCGACCGGGACGACATCTACGGCCTCGCGTCGGCCCTCGACGACTGCATGGACTTCATGGAGGAGGCGGCCGACCTCATCGTGCTCTACAAGCTCGACGAGCTCCCGGCCCGCGTCTCCGACCAGGTCCAGGTGCTCCAGCGGGCCGCCGAGCTCACCGCCGACGCGATGCCGCGCCTGCGCTCGATGGAGGACCTCGCGGACTACTGGGTCGAGGTCAACCGCCTCGAGAACCAGGCCGACAAGACGCACCGCAAGCTGCTCGCGCAGCTGTTCGACGAGATCACCGACCCGATCCTCCTGATGAAGCTCAAGGAGGTCGTGGAGAAGCTCGAGGACGCCGCTGACGCGTTCGAGAAGGTGGCCAACATGGTCGAGACCATCGCGCTCAAGGAGTCCTGAGCACGTTGGAACTTGCACTTGTCGTTCTTGTTGTCGCGCTCGCGCTCGGTTTCGACTACACCAACGGCTTCCACGACGCCGCCAACGCGATCGCCACCTCCGTCTCGACGCGCGCCCTGACCCCCCGGGCTGCGCTGATCATGGC
Source organism: Cellulomonas sp. P22 (assembly GCF_044392165.1). NCBI lineage: Bacteria > Bacillati > Actinomycetota > Actinomycetes > Micrococcales > Cellulomonadaceae > Cellulomonas > Cellulomonas sp. P22. Next base: position 42,478 of record NZ_JBISBW010000007.1, on the reverse strand, counting down.
CGCGGTCATGAACTTCGCGGGTGCGCTGCTCGGCACCGAGGTCGCGGAGACGATCGCGAACTCGATCGTCGACCTGCAGGACGCGTCATCGCACACCGCCCTCGTGGTGGTGCTCTGCGCGCTGGTCGGTGCGATCGCCTGGAACCTCATCACGTGGTGGTTGGGGCTGCCGTCCTCCTCCACGCACGCCCTGATCGGTGGCCTCGTCGGCGCCGGGCTGGCCGGTGGCCTGGGGATCTACGGCTCGGCGATCGTCGACAAGGTCGTCCTGCCGATGGTCATCTCGCCCGTGGTCGGCTTCGGCCTCTCGTTCTTCGTCATGGTCGGCGTCCTGTGGATCGTGCGGAACTCGGCGCCCTCGCGCACCACGCGCCGGTTCCGGCTCGCGCAGACCGCCTCGGCCGCGGCGATGGCCCTCGGGCACGGCCTGCAGGACGCGCAGAAGACGATGGGCGTCATCTTCCTGGCGCTCCTCACGGTCGGCTGGGCGTCGCCCGGCGAGATCCCGCTGTGGGTCAAGCTGGCGTCCGCCGCGGCCATCTCGGCGGGCACGTACTCGGGCGGCTGGCGCATCATGCGCACGCTCGGCCGCAAGATCATCGAGCTCGACCCCGCCCGCGGGTTCGTCGCCGAGTCGGTCTCCGCGATCGTGCTCTACGTCAACGCGTTCGTCCTGCACGCGCCCGTCTCGACCACGCACACGATCACCTCGGCGATCATGGGCGTCGGCGCGACCAAGCGGCTGTCGGCCGTGCGCTGGGGCGTCGCGAAGAACATCGCCATCGCGTGGGTCCTGACGATCCCCGCGGCCGCAGCGGTCGCCGCCATCGTCTACTGGATCCTCAGCCCGATCCTCACCTGACCCTGGTCGGGGGTCGCCGCGCGACCCCCGACCCCGGTCCCCGCGTGGTCAGCCGAGCGGGGGCAGGTGGCGTTCGACGGCGACGACGCGCGGGCCCCTCACGGTCAGCGCGGTGTGCGCCACGAGCACCTCGCCGGGCCGCAGGAACGGGTCCTCGACGGGGACCTGGTCGGCGACCTTGCGCCGCCCGTGCGTGGCGATCACGTCGAGGACGGTGGGCAGCACCGGGCGGTGGGTGCACACCACGACGTCCGCCGTTCCGTTGATCAGGCCCTCGATCTCCGCTGCGACCTGGCTCGGCGAGCTCGCGTGCTCGGTCTCCGTCAGGCACGTGGACTCGCGGGCCTCCCCCTGCGTGGCGCCCAGGTACGGCGCGACGGTGTCCAGGCATCGCGCCCAGCGGCTCGTGACCACCTCGGTCACCCCGTAGGCCGAGAGCACGGGAACCAGGGCCAGCGCCTGCGCCCGACCCACGGGGGTGAGCGGGCGGTCCTCCTCGCCGTTGCGCCACGCGGCACGGCTGCGCGCCTTGCCGTGCCGCGCCACGACGAGGGCACGCGTGTCGAGCCGGTCCTTGGCGTACGCGGCCGTGAGCGCCGCGAGGGGCTCCCGGTCGGCCGCCCGCGTCAGCTTGCGCTCGGCGAGCGACACGTCGACCCAGCGCACGTCGTCGATCTCGTCCTTCGAGGCGCGGGGCACCGGCGGACGGGCCAGCAGCGCCGGGCCGTCGGGGCGCCCTGCGACCTGCGCCGCCCAGTAGTGCACGCGCTTGCGGCGGCCGTCGGCGAGCGTGTACCGCAGCCCCGGGAGCGGCATGCCGAGCACGACGTCGTGCCCGGTCTCCTCGGCCACCTCACGCGTCGCGGCGCTGGTCACGGCCTCGCCCGGCTCGAGCTTGCCCTTGGGCCACGACCAGTCCTTGTACCGGGGACGGTGCACCAGGACCACCTGGAGCCGGCCCTGGCGCGCACGCCACACCAGGCACCCGGCGGCCTCGACCGCGGGCTGACGAGCAGGACTCACCGGGCGACGCCGAGCCGCCGGCGCTGGCGCTGGATCAGCGCCGTCTGCAGGTCCTTGAGCGGCCCGTCGGGTCCGGTGGCGTGCCGTGTCCACGACCCGTCCGCGGCGAGGTGCCAGGTGGCCGTCCCGTCGTCGACCGAGTCGTCGATCAGGCCCACGAGCTCGGCGATCTGGTCGGGGTCGGCGATCCGGACCAGGGCCTCGACCCGACGGTCCAGGTTGCGGTGCATCAGGTCGGCCGAGCCGATGAACACCTCGGGGCCGGGGCCCGCGGGCTGACCCGTGCTCGACACGACACCGTCGTCAGCAGCGAACGCGAAGATGCGCGAGTGCTCGAGGAACCGCCCGAGGATCGATCGCACCCGGATCGTCTCGCTCAGGCCGGGGACGCCGGGCCGCAGCGCGCAGATGCCGCGCACCACGAGGTCCACGGGGACACCGGCCTGCGAGGCGCGGTACAGGGCGTCGATCACGGCCTCGTCGACCATCGAGTTGACCTTGATCTTGATCCACGCCGGACGCCCCTCCCGGGCCGCCTGCGCCTCGCGCTCGATGCGCTCGACGAGGCCGCTGCGCACCGACCGCGGCGCCACGAGCAGCCGGTGGAACCGCGACTTCGGGGCGTAGCCCGAGAGCTGGTTGAACAGCCGCGTGAGGTCCTGCCCCACGTCCGGGTCGCACGTGAGGAGACCCAGGTCGGTGTAGATGCGGGCCGTCTTCGGGTTGTAGTTGCCCGTGCCGATGTGGCAGTACCGGCGCAGCCCGTCAGCCTCCTGGCGCACCACGAGCGAGAGCTTGCAGTGCGTCTTGAGCCCGACGATCCCGTACACGACGTGCACGCCCGCCTGCTCGAGCTTGCGGGCCCACGAGATGTTGGCCTGCTCGTCGAAGCGTGCCTTGATCTCCACGAGCGCGAGCACCTGCTTGCCCGCCTCGGCGGCGTCGATGAGCGCGTCCACGATGGGGGAGTCGCCCGACGTGCGGTACAGCGTCTGCTTGATCGCGAGCACCTGCGGGTCCGCGGCGGCCTGCTGCAGGAACGTCTGCACGGACGTCGAGAACGAGTCGTACGGGTGGTGCAGCAGGATGTCGCGCTCCCGGATAGCCGCGAACACGTCGGTCGGGGTCGCGCTCTCGACCTCGGCCAGGTGCCGGTGCGTCGAGGGCACGAAGTGCGGGTACTGCAGGTCCGGACGGTCGAGGTCCGCGATCAGGTTGAGCCCGGTGTGGTCCAGCGGGGCGGCGACCTGGTACACCTCCTCCTCCGTGACCCCCAGCTCGCGCACGAGCAGCTGGCGGATGCGCGGGCTGATGCCGTCCGCGAGCTCGAGGCGCACAGGAGGTCCGAAGCGTCGCCGCAGCAGCTCCTTCTCCATGGCCTGCAGCAGGTTCTCGGCGTCGTCCTCCTCGACCTCGACGTCCTCGTTGCGGGTGACCCGGAACGTGTGGTGCTCGAGGATCTCCATGCCCGGGAAGAGCTGGTCGAGGTGCTGGGAGATCACGTCCTCGAGCGGGACGAACGAGGTGGGTCCCATCTCGATGGTCCCCGCCTGCGCGCTGGGTGCGCTCGGGCGGCCCCGCGCGTCGACGGCGATGTACCGGGGCAGCAGCGGCGGCACCTTCACGCGCGCGAAGTGCTCCTTGCCCGTCGCCGGGTTCGCGACCACGACCGCGAGGTTGAGCGAGAGCCCCGAGATGTACGGGAAGGGGTGCGCCGGGTCGACCGCGAGCGGGGTCAGCACCGGGAAGATCTGCTTGCGGAAGAACTTGCGCAGCCGGTCCTGCTCGTCCTCGCCCAGGTCGTCCCAGCGCACGATCGTGATGCCCTGGGACGCGAGGGCAGGCTGCACGTCCTCCGCGAACACGCGCGCGTGGCGGGCCACCAGCTCGTGGGAGCGCACAGCGATCGCCTCGAGGACCTGTCGCGGGCTCAGGCCCGACGCGGCGGTGACCGCGAGCCCCGTCGCGATGCGGCGCTTGAGACCGGCGACCCGCACCATGAAGAACTCGTCGAGGTTCGAGGCGAAGATCGCCAGGTACCGCACCCGTTCGAGCAGCGGCTGCGACGGGTCCTCCGCGAGCTCGAGCACGCGCTGGTTGAACGCGAGCCAGCTCAGCTCCCGGTCCAGGAACCGGCCGTCCGGCAGCGGCTCCGACGCGTCGATCGGCTGGTCGTCGTTCCCCTCGTCGGCGATGTGCTCGGCGATGTGCGCCGCGAGCTCGGGCGGCAGGGCGCGCGGGCTGCGCGGCCGCTCGGCCGGGGGCTCGGCGGTGGGCGAGGGCGCCGGCGTCGCGTGCACCGCCGACGGGCCCTGCGGGGGGACGAGCGCGATGGCGTCGGTGCGTGATGTTCGCGGGGTGCGAGCCCTGTTCTGCCCGGACCGTGGAGGAGTGGCGTCGGTCATACGCCCATGGTGTCACCCGCGGGCTGCTCCGTGGCAGTTGTCCCGAACATGACGTCGACGGCGCTGCGGACGAACCCGGCGCGGGAGTAGGTGCGGATCGCGGGGGCGTTGTCTCCCTCGACGTACAGCTCGACCGTGCGCACGCCGCGGCCGGACAGGTGCGCGACCGCGAGCCGGGTCAGCAGCGTGCCGAGCCCGAGCCCTTGCGCGTCGGGGTCGATGCCGAGCGCGTAGATCTCCCCGGTCTCGGGCGGCGAGCCGGGATCGTCCTCGGGCGGGGGCACCTTGGTCCACATCGAGCCCACGAGCACGCCGTCGCGCTCGGCGAGCAGCAGACCCTCCGGGTCGAACCAGGGCTCGGCCTCGCGGGCCTCGAGGTCGGCACGCGTCATCCGGCCCTGCTCGGGGTGCGAGGCGAACGCGCGCGCGTTGACGCGCAGCCACGCGTCCTCGTCGCGGCCCGGCACGAACGGGCGCACGGTGAGGCCCGGCACGCTGCTCGGCGGTTCGGGCTCCGGCCCCGCCTCCGGACCCGGACCCGGCTCCGGGGCGGGGGCCGCGGCCGCCGGCAGGTCGAGCCGCATCTGCCACAGCTCGCGCACCACCCCCAGCCCGGCCGAGGCCGCCAGGGCGCGGGCCGCGGGCAGGTCGCCGTGCGCCCAGACGCGCAGGTCGGCAGCCGACGGTGCGAGCGCACCGGCCCGGTCGAGCAGCGCGCGACCGTGCCCCTGGCGCCGGGCGGACGGTGCGACCACGAGCTCCGCGGAGACCGCGGGCTCGGCGCCGAGGTCGAGCTGGGCGTAACCCAGGAGCGTGCCGTGCGGGTCCGAGCTCAGCAGGTGCGCCACGGGGGCGTCCGGGGCCGTGAGCCACAGCAGCGGCTGCTCGGACAGCGGCGCGACGCCGTCGGCGTGGTGGGCGTGCGCGGCCAGCTCGCGCACGGCGTGCGCCTGCTCGGGCGTGAGGGGGCCCCGGACCTCGACGATCTGCGACATGCGCCCATCCCACCACGACGCCCGGACGGACGACGGCCCGGCCCCCATGTCGAAGCGGTCGAGCCGCACCCGTCAGCCCTGGTCCATCTGCCGGGAGGCGAACACGAGGCCGTACGCCGCGCCGAACCGTGCCATGGTCCACGTGTGCCCCTGGCCTGGCTCGGTGCGCAGCTCGACGACCTGACCGCGCTCGCGCAGCGTCCGGGCCAGCTCGCGCGCGGTGGCGCCTCCCTCGGCTGACTCGTCGCCCGCGTCCAGGAAGACAGCGACCGGGTGCACGAACGTCATCGTGGGGAGGTAGGAGGAGGGCGAGCGAGCCTCGAACTCCGCGGTCGTGGCCAGCATGGCTCGTCCCCCGTCTCCCGGGTCGCCGAAGCCCTCGATCGCCAGGATCGTGCCGTACAGCTCGGGGTGCCGCAGCCCGAGGTCGAGCGCGCAGAAACCTCCCGCTGACATCCCCCCCACGACGCGGTGCTCCCAGCCCGGGAGCGACGCGTAGTGCGCGTCGACCCACGGCACCACGACGCCGGTCAGGTAGGTCTCGACGAGCGAGCCACCCGTGGTCGAGTCCAGGCACTCGGTGTCGTGCGCCCCGGGCCCTGTGCCGTTGATGTCGGGCGCCACGACGATCATCGGTCTGATCAGGTCGTCCGCCAGCAACGCATCCATGAGCGAGGCGATGCGCCCCGCGGCGAACCAGTCCACCGAGGAGCCCGGGGACCCGTGGAGGAGGTAGACGACCGGGTAGCGCGTCGCCTCCTGCGGGTCGTAGCCCGGGGGCGTGTACACCCACGTCGAGCTCGCAGGAACCCGCAGGTCCGCCGGGGCGGGGATGTGCACCTCGTGCACCGCGCCCACGGTGTCCGAGCCCGCACGGCGGGTGGACGACGTGCCGAGCGAGAGCCCGCTCTCGTTCGTGAGCAGCAGGCGGGCGGCCTCGACGTCGGGGACGTACCCCACGTAGGCGTTGACCGCGAGACCCAGCGCCAGGACGGTCGTCAGGGTGGCCGCGACGGCAGGCGGCCACGCGCGCCTGCGACCGCCCGACGCGGGCGTGACGCGACGGCGGCGGCGACGACGCACCGCGAGCACGACGAGCAGCGCCGCGACGACGGCGACCACGCCCACGGTCCACCACGAGCTGAGCCAGTCGCCCATGCCGTCGAGCGCGCGCAGCACGTCGTGCGGCAGCCATGACCGGGAGTCCGGCACGGGCAGGTCGTCGGTGTGCCGCACGTGTGCCACCTCCGGTGTCGTCGGCCTGGCCGCCAGGGTCGCGCCAGACCCTGGGAAAAGCATGAAAGCGGCCCGTCGTGCGCTCGCCGACGGTCAGGCCGCGCGACACTGTCGGCATGAGTCGGGAGCCACAGCACCCAGCCCGCCGGGTGCGCACGCCCCCCGACCCGCTGCGCGCCCGACGCGCCCGTGACCACGTCCGCTCGGTCGCTGCCGGCGTCGTCGCTGTGATCGGGGTCGTGGGCCTGGTCTCCTCGATCTCACCACCGCTGCGTCGTCGCGTGCACCTGGTCCTCGACGTCCTCCCGATGCCGGTGCCCCGCACCGCCGCGACGACCCTCGTGCTCGTGTCGATCGCGCTGCTGCTCACCGCCCGGGGCCTGCGCCGCGGGCAGCGCCTGGCGTGGGGGGGCACGCTCGCGCTGCTCACCGCCTCCGTGGTGCTGCACCTGGCGAAGGGCCTCGACGTCGAGGAGGCGTTCGTCGCGGCGCTCGGGGGCGCGTGGCTCGCGACCCGGGGCCGGTCCTTCCAGGTGCTGCCGACCCGAGCAGCGCTGCACCGCGCGGTCGTGCTCGGGACGCTGGGTGCCGTCGTGGTCGGGGGGATCTCCGTGGCGCTCACCCGGCTGCTGCCGCACGGTCCCCACGACCCGGTCGAGAACAGGCTGGCCCCGATGCTCACCGCTGCCGGCGTCGGGCTCGTCGTCGCCGCGGCGTGGGTGCTGCTCTCGCCCCGCACGCCGATCCCGCAGAGCCCGGCGCAGCAGAGGGTCGAGCGGGAACGGGCGCGCGCGGTCGTCGAGCGCTACGGCGGCGGCACCCTCGACGTGTTCGCGCTGCGCGACGACAAGTCGTGGTTCTTCACCGGCCGGTCCGTGGTCGCACACGTGGTGCGGGGCGGGGTGTGCCTCGTGTCGCCCGACCCGATCGGGCCGCCCGAGGAGCGGGTCGAGGTGTGGGCCGAGCTGCTCGCCTACGCCGATCGGCACGGCTGGTCGGTCGCGGTGCTGGGCGCCGGGCCGCAGTGGCTCCCGATGTACGAGGCCTGCGGTCTGCGCCCGGTCTACCTGGGGGACGAGGCCGTGGTCGACTGCCCGTCGTTCACGCTCGAGGGGTCCAGCCGCAAGTCGCTGCGGCAGGCGGTGGCGCGGGTCGCGCGCGCCGGGTACACGACCACGTTCCACGACCCTGCCCGCCTGGGGCCCGACCTCGTGGCGGAGCTCGAGGCGATGAGCACCGAGAGCCGCCGGGGCGAGGCCGAGCGGGGGTTCTCGATGACCCTCTCGCGCCTGTTCGACCCGGCCGACACGGGCTTCCTGCTGAGCGTCACCCGCGACGCGCACGGCCGGGTCGACGCGTTCGTGCACTGGGTCCCGGCCCGGGACGTCGACGGCTGGTCGCTCGACGTGATGCGACGGCGCACCGACGCCGACGTGCCGAACGGGCTGCTCGACGCGTGCATCGTGGCCACCATCCAGGAGGTCGCCCGGCGTGGGCAGCGCGGCCTGGCCCTCAACTTCGCGGTCATGCGCACGGTGCTCGACGGGGAGCGCGAGGGCCGGTTCGCCGACCTCTCCCGTCCGGTGCTGAGCCAGATCTCGGACCGGACCCAGATGGCGTCGCTGTCGCGGTTCAACGAGAAGTTCGGACCGACCTGGTCTCCCCGCTACGTCGTGCTCGACGCGGTCGAGTACGTCGCCGCGCAGGGCGTCGTGATCGCCGATGCCGAGGGCATCACCGAGCTGCCGGTCATCGGCCGCTTCCTGGGCCGCGGCGTCTGAGCGCCGGGTGGGGGCGGCCGGCTACGGGACGCGCTGCGCGACCTGGTAGCCGCCCGCCTCGTGCAGCAGCCGGTAGGTCTGCCCGGGATGCACCTGCTCGGCGTACAACGCGGCGTCCTCGGGGGCAGGGCCCCAGCCGCCGGCGACGGTGTCGATCACCACGTAGTCCGGCACGGGGTTGCCGCCCGTGCCCACGTAGAACACGTCGGTGCGGTCCACGAGGTACGACATGAGGCTGACGTCGGTCTCGACCACCGCGTCGTCCGGGATCAGGCCGAGCGCGGCGCGGGCCTCGGCCGCGCGGGTCGACGGCCCGTAGAAGTCGGCGTGCGACAACCGGTTCAGCGGCCCCTGCGGCAGCAGCATGACGGCGACCGTGACGGCCACCGGCACGGCCACCTCGGCGTACCGCCGCAGCCAGCGCCGCGGCGAGGAGCGTGCCTGGACGATGCCGTCGAGCATGGCCACGAACACGACCGGCATGAGCACGGCGCTGTAGTGCCAGGTGTGCGTCCAGTACCCCTCGTTGCCCGCCAGGAACCGCCACGCCAGGGTGGGGAGCGCGACCAGCATGACCGGCGATCGCAGCCCGATCAGGCCCGTGACCGCCACGAGCAGCACCAGGGTGGTGAGCTTGCGCCGGTCGTCGACGAACGAGATCGCCGCGACCCACGGGTGGCTCAGCAGCGCCCCGACGTCGATCGAGCTCGCGTAGTCCCACCGGCTGCGGGCACTCAGCCGGGGGATCAGCACGAACGTCGTGACCAGGAACCATCCCAGCCCCCACCCGGAGAGCAGCGGCCCGACCCGGGTCCGGCCGCGCCACGCGAGCACAGCCCCGATCGCCACGACCGTGAGCCCCAGGTCCTCCTTGACGAGCACGAGCGGCGCTGCCCACAGCGCGCACGCGAGCCACCGCCCCCGCACCAGCGCGACCAGCGAGAGGGCCAGCAGGGGCACCGCGAACGCGATCTCGTGGAACTGCGCCTGCACCGCCCCGACGAGCCCGAAGCTCACCGCGTACGCGACGCCGACCAGCGTCCCCGCGAGCCGCCCGGTGCACCGCACCGCCTCGCGGGCGACCACGAGCACAGAGGTCGCCAGCAGCAGGTCCTGCACCACGAGCAGCGTCAGGGCGCTCGGCGCCGCCGCGTACACCGGGCCGAGCAGCACCAGCAGCGGGTGGAAGTGGTCGCCCAGCAGGTTGAACCCGTCGCCCTTGATCGTCACCACCGGAGCCTCGAACGCCGCGTACCGGCGGGCGAGCTGGGTGAAGATGCCCAGGTCCCACGACAGCACCTCGTAGCGGCGCCACTGCGACAGGGAGAACCCCCCGTAGAGGAGCGCCGCCAGCGCCGCGACCAGCCACGGCCCGCACGCGTCGCGCCGCCACAGCGGAAGGCGATCGGTGCTGACCGCCGCGTCCGCGTGCGTGCCGGCGTCCACGGCCGGGCCCGCGCCCGCGCCCGTCGCGGCGTCGAGCTCGATCGCCGGCGTGGTCACCGTTCTCCGTCCTCCCGGCGCGGTCAGCCCGCGGGGGGCTTGCTCAGGCCCGCGGTGATGAGGTCCATGACGGACGAGTCGGCGAGCGTCGTGGCGTCACCCACCGTGCGGTGCTCGGCGACGTCACGCAGCAGCCTGCGCATGATCTTCCCGGACCGTGTCTTGGGCAGCTCGGCCACCACGAGGATCGTGCGCGGCTTCGCGATCGGGCCGATCTGCTTCGCGACGTGCGCGCGCAGCTCGTCCGAGACCTCCTCGGCGCTGCGGTCGGTCGCCGCGTCGCCGCGCAGGATCACGAATGCCACCACGGCCTGCCCGGTCGTCGCGTCGGTCGCCCCGACCACCGCCGCCTCGGCGACCGTCGGGTGCGAGACGAGAGCCGACTCGATCTCGGTCGTGGACAGCCGGTGGCCCGAGACGTTCATGACGTCGTCGACCCGGCCCAGCAGCCAGATGTCCCCGTCGTCGTCCTTCTTGGCACCGTCACCCGCGAAGTACACGCCCGGGAACCGCGACCAGTACGTGTCCTGGTAGCGCTCGGGGTCGCCCCAGATGCCCCGCAGCATCGCGGGCCACGGCTCGGTCAGCACCAGGTAGCCGCCCGCCCCGTCGGGCACCGGGTGCGCGTCGTCGTCGAACACGTCGGCGCTGATGCCCGGCAGCGGCACCTGCGCCGAGCCCGGCTTCGTCGTGGTGCAGCCCGGCAGCGGCGAGATCATGATCGCGCCCGTCTCGGTCTGCCACCACGTGTCGACCACGGGGGTGCGGTCGCCGCCGATCACCCGGCGGTACCACATCCACGCCTCGGGGTTGATGGGCTCACCCACCGAGCCGAGGACGCGCAGCGACGACAGGTCGTGCTCGGCGGGGATCTGTTCGCCCCACTTCATGCACGTGCGGATCGCGGTGGGCGCCGTGTACAGGATCGAGACCTTGTACTTCTCGACGATCTCCCACCAGCGACCACGGCCCGGGGTGTCGGGCGTGCCCTCATAGATGACCTGCGTCGCCCCGTTGACCAGCGGCCCGTACACGACGTACGTGTGGCCCGTGACCCACCCGACGTCGGCTGTGCACCAGTACACGTCCGTCGCGGGCTTCAGGTCGAACACGTTGAGGTGCGTGTACGCGGCCTGCGTGAGGTACCCGCCCGTCGTGTGGAAGATGCCCTTGGGCTTCCCGGTGGTGCCCGACGTGTACAGGATGAACAGCGGGTGCTCGGCCTCGACCTCGACGGGCGTGTGCTCGTCGCTCGCGGCCCCCACCGCGTCGTGCCACCACACGTCGCGGCCCTCGACCCAGTCGACGTCCTGGCCCGTGCGCCGCACCACGAGCACGTGCTCGACGCTCGCCGACCCCTTCGCCAGCGCCTCGTCGACGGCCGGCTTGAGCGCCGACGCGGAGCCCCGCCGGTAGCCGCCGTCGGCCGTGATCACGAGCGTGGCCTGCGCGTCCTCGATCCGGGAGTGCAGCGCCTCGGCCGAGAAGCCGCCGAACACGACCGAGTGCGGGGCGCCGATGCGCGCGCAGGCCAGCATCGCGATCACGGCCTCGGGGATCATCGGCAGGTAGATCGCGACCCGGTCGCCCGTGCCGACCCCGAGCGCGAGGAGAGCGTTCGCGGCCCGGGACACCTCGCGCTGCAGGTCCGCGTACGTGATCGTGCGGGTGTCGCCCGGCTCGCCCTCGAAGTGCAGCGCGACCCGGTCACCGTTCCCGGCCTCGACGTGCCGGTCGACGGCGTTGTACGCCGCGTTCAGGCGGCCGTCCGCGAACCAGCGGGCCACCGGGGCGCCCGACCAGTCGAGGACCTCCTGGAACGGCGTGGACCACGAGACGAGCTCGCGTGCCTGGTCGGCCCAGAAGTCGAGCCGGTCGGCGTTCGCCCACGCGTAGAGCTCCGGATGGGCGTTGGCCTGCGCGGCGAGCTCGGGAGACGGCGGGAACCGGCGGTCCTCGGTGAGGAGGTTCTCGAGGTGCGCGGGCTGAGGGGCGTTGCCCCCGGTGTTGCTCCCGCCGCCCGTGGGCTCGGGGTGGGTGGGCTCGTCGACCTGGGTCACGGAAGTACCTCCTGCGCAACGACGTTGGTGCGGCGTGAGGGAGCTGTGCCTGCCCCCTGGCCGCACTCTAGGGGGGCACGGTGCGGCGCGTCTGCCCCTGTCCGGCAGCGTGAGACGGCCGTCAGGACGTGCGGTTGCGCTCGCGGAACTCCCCGGCTGCGCGGCCACGGCGCCGTGCGACGACGAGCGCGAGGCCGCCCGCGAGCAGCAGCACGCCCACGACGAACAGACCGCCGATGGTGCTCGCGACGGTCGCGTAGATGACCGTGCTGCGCGACGCGTCGGTGGCCAGCAGCCGCAGGGTCTGGTCGCGGGCCACCGCGGGGGCGAACAGGTAGAAGCCGCCGATCACAGTGAAGACCGCACCGCCGGTGAGCGGCGCGGTCGCGGTGCGGGCCCCGGCCACGACGACGGTCGCGAGCAGCACGACCCCGAGCGTCACCAGCACGATCCCGGCGCCGTCGGGCGCCGTGGGGTCCGGCGAGCCGAGGATGTGGGCCTGGCCGAGCACGAGGAGGAACGTCGCGAACGTGGTCAGGACGAGGCCGGCCACCACACCGAGCACGTGGCCGCCGAACCCGACGCCGCCCGCCGGCGGGGGCTCGGGGAAGGGGGTCGGTGCGGGGCCCGCGTGCGACGACGCCCGACCGCCCTGGTCGTCGCCCGAGCGCACCGGCCCGACCGGCGTGGTGCCGGGCGTCGGTGCGACGCCGCGCACGCCGGTGCCGGTGTCCGACGGCACGACCGCGTCCCATCGGGCGCCCGGTTCCGAGGTGGCCGGGGCCGCGTCGGGGTCCGAGGTCGGTGTGCGGGGCTGCTCGGGGTCAGGGGTGCTCATGGCCTGCTCCTTCGTGGGGAGTCCCGCGGCGCCGGGGGGCCCGGTGCCGCCGTCACGGCCACCGTAGGGGTGGGGCCGCCCGCGCGCGCGTCGGAGGCGGACGTCGGAGCAGGTCGGAGCGGTGCTAGTGCGCCGCGACGTCCACCCGGGGTGCCTCGACTGCCGCTGCGGGCGTCACCGCGACGTCGGCAGCGCCGGACGCCGGACGGGCCGGGCGTCCGGCCGAGTAGGCGTACGCCGCACCGACCAGCAGCCCGCCACCCACGAGGTTGCCGAGGCCCACGGCGCCCACGTTGCGCCCGAACTCGAGCCACGTCGCACCCGGCAGGCCACCGAGCAGCCCCAGCGAGAACGTCGTCATGTTGGCCACCACGTGCTCGAAGCCCGAGGTGATGAAGACCATCACGCACGCGAAGACCATCGCGATCTTCGCGCCCTCCGACTGCAGCCGGGCCGCGCACCAGATCGCCAGGCAGACCAGCAGGTTGCACAGGATGCCGCGGAAGAACAGCTGCGTGGTCGTCTCGGCGGCCTTGTGCTCGACCATCGCGGCGATCGTGCGGCCCGCGGCGGTCTCGGGGCCGAGTGCGCCCGAGAGGTGCACGATCGTGGCGAACACCATCGCGCCCAGCAGGTTCCCCGCGAGGCACGCGAGCAGCGTCCCCGCGGCCCGGGCCCACGTGATCGAGCGGCGGATCGCGCCCTGCGTGAGGATCATCATCGCGGAGGTCGCGAGCTCGCCGCCGGCGACCACGACGATCGACAGCGCGACCCCGAAGACCAGGCCCTGCACGAGCGGCGCCCACGGCGACCCGGCCACCGCGAGCGGCCCCCCGGCCGTGGTCATGATGACCACCCCGATGCCGATGTAGGCCCCGGCCAGCATCGTCTGGACGAGGTAGATGCCGGGGGTGCGGACCAGGGCCGTCTTCGTGCGGGCGGCGGACTCGTGGTAGTCCATCGCCTCCGGGATGCTGAGCATGGTCCCAGCGTGCCGGATCCCCGCAGCCGGATCGTGGGACGAAAGCCTCGGCGGGCCGCACGCGGGAATGTCGCCGGGGCCGGCGTGGTTGCGCGCAGCGTGACCCGACTCCTTGAGCCCCTGACCCTGCGCGGCACCACGTTCGCGAACCGCGCGTGGCTGGCACCGATGTGCCAGTACTCGGCCGTCGACGGCCTCCCCGGCGACTGGCACCTGGTGCACCTCGGGGGACAGGCCGCGGGCGGGTTCGGCCTGGTCCTCACCGAGGCGGCGGCCGTGGTTCCCGAGGGGCGCATCTCGCCGCAGGACGCAGGCCTGTGGAACGAGGCGCAGGTCGTCGCCTGGCGCAGGGTGACCGACGTGGTGCACGCACGCGGCACGCTCGTCGGGGTCCAGCTCGCGCACGCCGGGCGCAAGGCGTCGACGTACCGGCCGTTCGGCGAAGGCCGGGGCTCGGTGCCGCAGGCCGAGGGCGGCTGGGCGACGGTCGGCCCGTCCGCGCTGGCCTACCCGGGGCTCGCCGCTCCGGCCGAGCTCACCACGGCCCAGATCCGCGAGATACCGCGCGCGTTCGCCGCGGCCGCCGTCCGTGCGGCCGAGGCCGGGTTCGACGTGGTCGAGGTGCACGCTGCGCACGGGTACCTGCTCCACCAGTTCCTCTCGCCGCTGTCCAACCGGCGCACCGACGAGTACGGCGGCCCGCTCGAGAACCGTGCCCGGCTCCTGGTCGAGACCACGGACGCGGTGCGGGCCGTGTGGCCCGACGACCGGCCGCTGCTCGTGCGGCTGTCCGCCACCGACTGGGCCGAGGGCGGCCTCACGGTCGAGGAGGTCACGCAGGTCGCGAAGGACCTCGGGGGGCACGGCGTGGACCTCGTCGACGTCTCGTCGGGCGGCAACGTGCCCGCCGAGATCCCGGTCGGCCCCGGCTACCAGGTGCCCGCCGCGCGTGCCGTCCGCGAGGGCTCGGGGCTCCCGGTGGCCGCGGTCGGGCTGATCACGACCGGTCAGCAGGCCGAGCAGGTGCTGGTCGACGGTGCCGCCGACGTGGTGCTCGTCGGCCGGGCCGCGCTGCGCGACCCGCACTGGCCGTTGCGGGCCGCGCACGAGCTCGGCGTCGACCTGAGCATGCTGCCCCTGCGGCCCGGTGCTCCGGGTGCGGACGTCGTGGCCGGCCCCGTCACGGGGTGGCAGCCGCAGCTCGTCCGCGGCGCCTGGCCGCGCTGACTCACCGGCCTTCTCGGGCCACCTGCTCGACGGCCGTGGCGACCACGGCCGTCACGTCGGGGTGGAACACGGACGGCACGATGTAGGTGGGGTTGAGCTCGTCCTCGTGCACCACCGAGGCGAGCGCCCGCGCCGCGGCCAGCAGCATCGCCTCGGTGATCCGGTGCGACTGCGCGTCGAGCAGCCCACGGAACAGCCCGGGGAACGCGAGCACGTTGTTGATCTGGTTCGCGAAGTCCGAGCGGCCCGTGCCCACGACCGCGGCGTGCTGCGCAGCGATCTCGGGCTCGATCTCGGGGTGCGGGTTCGCGAGCGCGAACACGATCGCGTCGTCCGCCATGGTCGCGACGTCGACCCCGTCGATCACGTCGGGTGCCGAGACGCCCACGAACACGTCCGCCCCGGCCAGCGCGGCCCGCAGCGTCCCCGTCACGCCCCGCGGGTTGGTGTGCGCCGCGGTCCACTCGAGCTGCGGCGCCAGCCCGGGGCGCTGCGCGTGCACCACCCCGTCGATGTCCGCCACGACCACGTCGCGCGCTCCCGCGGCGAGCAGCAGCTTGAGCACGGCGGTGCCCGCCGCGCCCGCCCCGCTCAGCACGATCCGCACGTCGGGAAGCTTCTTGTCGACCACCTTGAGGGCGTTCGTCAGCGCGGCGACCACCACGATCGCGGTGCCGTGCTGGTCGTCGTGGAACACCGGGATGTCGAGCCGCTCGCGCAGCCGCCGCTCGATCTCGAAGCAGCGCGGCGCCGAGATGTCCTCGAGGTTGATGCCCGCGAACACCGGCGCGATCGCGCACACGGTCTCGACGATCTGGTCCACGTCGGTTGTGTCGAGCGCGATCGGGAACGCGTCGATGTCCGCGAACCGTTTGAACAGCACCGCCTTGCCCTCCATGACGGGCAGCGCGGCGAGCGGCCCCAGGTCACCGAGCCCGAGGACCGCCGTGCCGTCGGTGACCACGGCGATGGTGTTGCGCTTGATCGTCAGCCGGCGGGCGTCCTCGGGGTGGGCCGCGATGGCCTCGCACACACGCGCGACGCCGGGCGTGTACGCCATCGACAGGTCGTCGCGGTTGCGCAGCGGCACCTTCGACTCGATCGACAGCTTGCCGCCCAGGTGCATGAGGAACGTGCGGTCGCTGACGCGGTCGATCACCACGCCGTGCAGCATGCGCAGCGCCTCGACGATGTCCGCCGCGTGCGCCTCGCCGCGCGTCGCGCACGTGACGTCGACAGTGATCCGCTCGTGGCCAGAGGCCGTGACGTCGAGCGCGGTGACGATGCCGCCCTCGCGCTCGATCGCGGTCGTGAGCTCGCTGACAGCGGTCGGGCGGGCTTCGACCTGCAGGCGGGCGGTGATGGAGGACGACACGCTCGGGGCGGAGACCATGCCGACAGTCTGGACCGGTGCGCGTCCCGACGTCCCGGATCCGGGGCCCGCGCGCGTCGGGATGCGCACGGCACCCCGCCTAGGCTGACCGGATGGTGAGGGCAGCGACGGTTCCGGACGGCCACGACCCCCTCGGGGCGGTCGCGGAGCTGCCCGGCGTGCCCGAGGCCGTCGATGCGGCGCGCGCAGCGTGCGAGGAGCTGCGCTGGCACGAGGCCTACCGGCGACGCTGGCGCGAGGTCCGGGCCGAGGCGGGCATCCGCAGCGCGCGGGCCAGCGCGGCCCTCGACGGCGCCCGGGTGCCCCTCGACCTGGTCCGCTCGATGGCCGTCGGCGCCCCGCCCGCGGAGTCGGCCGAGCACCGGACCGCGCTCGGTGCGTTGCGCGCCGCCGCCTACGTCGAGCAGTGGATGCCCGCGCTCGCGGCCCGTGGCGCGGCCCAGCTGCCGCCGCTCGGGCAGCTCGTCGCGGGGACGCACCGTGCCGCGACCGGTGGCTGGCTGCCCGACGAGCGGGTCGGACGGCTGCGGGGGAGCGACGCCCCCGAGGACCTGCGCGGCCTGGGCGTCGCGGTCAGCGGCGCGGAGCTCGCCGCGCGGCTCGACCTGCTCGGTGACGTGGTGCGCCGCACGAACGCCCCGGCCCTCGTGGTCACCGCCGTGGTGCACGGCGAGCTCCTCGCGCTGCGCCCGTTCGCGGCGGCCAACGGCGTCGTGGCGAGGGCGGTGGCGCGTCTGCTGCTGACCGCGCGCGGCCTCGACCCCACGGGGTCGGTGGTGCCCGACGCGGCCTGGGCTGCGGCCCCCAACCCTTACCTCGCGGCTGCGGCCGGCTTCGCGACCGGGACCCCGGACGGGGTGGCCCGCTGGGTGCGCGCGTGCGCCGACGCGGTGGTCATCGGGGCGGGCGAGGCGCGCGTCATCGGGGATGCGGTGCTCGCGGGGCGGCTGGCCGGCTGACGGTCGGGTGTGGCGCCTCGTCGCCGCCGCGCCGTCGCCTGGCCGTCGTCCGGGCACCGAACAACGGCGCCCTTGCGGACGCCGCTGCCGAACGGACGACGTGAGGGTTATCAGGCGTGCACATGGTCTGTCGCTACGGGTCAAGCCCGGTCGACTCGTCCTTACGGGGACTGTTCGCGCGTGGGTTCTCTCACGTCATTCTGTTGTGTCTCCTTGGTACTCCTCACGCCCCGCCGGCTCAAGGGTGAAGCGGCTTTCGTGCGCGTTCGCCCCACCTGTGGGTCGCATGGTGGATGGGACGTCCGGATGTCGGTACGCCGCGCCGACGTGCGGGCACGGCTGTCGTGATCGGCTGCGGCGTCAGGCGCGGCGGTGGGCCCGCACGGCGACCCGCCACACGAGCAGCGCCGCTCCGACCAGCAGCGCGACGGCGGCCACCGCGGCGGCCGGTCTGCCCGGGCGCAAGAACGCCTGCAGGGCCACCGGCCGCACGAAGGTCAGCACCCCCCAGCCCTCCTGGGCCGCGAGCCGACGCAGCGCCCGGTCGGGGTTCACGGCGAACGCGTGCCCGACCGCGCTGAGCATGGGGGCGTCGGTGATCGAGTCCGAGTACGCGTAGCTCGCCGCGAGGTCGTACCCGCGCTCGGCCGCGAGGGAGCGGATCGCGGTCTCCTTGTTCTCGCCGTACGCGTAGAACTCGATGTCGCCGGTGTAGCGACCGTCGGCGACACCCATGCGGGTCGCGATGACGTGGTCGGCGCCGAGCACCGCCGCGATGGGGCGCACGACCTCGGTTCCCGAGGCCGAGACGACGACCACGTCGCGTCCGGCAGCGTGGTGCTCCTCGATCAGCGCGACCGCCTCGGCGTAGACGGCCGCGTCGATCGACTCGTGCAACGTCTCCTCGACGATCGCGGACACCTGGGCGACCTCCCACCCGGTGACCATCCGTGAGAGCTCGCGCCGCAGCCGTTCGGTCTGGTCCGCGTCGGCGCCGCCCACCAGGTAGAAGAACTGCGCGTATGCGGTCCGCAGCACAGCGCGGCGGGTGAGGAGCCCTCCGGCCAGGAATGGTCGCGAGAACGCGGTGGCCGACGACGTCGCGATGATCGTCTTGTCGAGGTCGAAGAAAGCTGCGCCACCGGGGCGCGGGGCCGCGTCGGCGTCGCCCTGCCGGGTGCGCGAGCCCACCGGGCGCACACCCTCACGCGCCCCGTGGTCGGTGCCTGCCGCGTCCGTCGCCATCCGCCGTCCTCGCCCCGTCCTCGACCCGTCCTCGACCCGACCTCGACCCGACCTCGCCCGGGCCGAGCGTATCGGGCACCGGCGACACAGGCGCGGGACAGGGGTGTTGGCCTGCGGCGCTCCTCGGCCACCCACAGTGCCGAAGGCTCTCCCCGAGTCCACCGCGGCAGGGCAGGCCTGGGTCACCGCGCGGGGGGTTCGCACACGATCAGCTCCCGCCTGGACGCTCGTGACCCGCACGCCCCGCGCCCCGGGGCCGTGCCCCACCGGGTGCGCAGGACGACGGACCGGAGGCACGGATGAGGGCTGATCGCGTCGCCGCACGCGGCGGTGGTGGGGTGATCGGGGTCGTCGGTGCGCGCGGAGGTGCGGGTGCCTCGACGTTCGCCTCGGCTCTCGCGCAACGGCTGTCCCGCGATGCCCCCACGTGCCTGGTCGACCTCGAGCACGCCGGCGGTGGCCTCGACGTGCTGGTGGGGCTCGAGGAGTCAGGCGGGCTGCGATGGCCGGACCTGGCTGATGCGCGGGGCGCGGTGCCCGGCGACGAGCTGACCGCGCTGCTGCCCCGGTGGGGGGCGTGCACGGTGCTGAGCGGCGACCGGACCCGCCCCGGGCCCCCACCCTCCGACGCCGTGGCCGACGTGCTGACGGCGCTCGCCCAGGAGCACACCCACGTCGTGCTCGACCTGGACCGCGTCGACGTCCTCGCCCGCGGCCCCGGTCCGTCCGTGTGCCGCACCGTGCTCGTGGTGGTCCCGCGCGACCTGCGCGGCGTCGCCGGCACCCTCGCGCTGCGCACCGCGCTGCTGGGGCTCGTCCCCGACGTCCGGCTCGTGGTCCGAGGACCCGCCCCGGGCGGCCTCGGGGTGCTCGAGCTCGCGCACGTCGTCGACCTGCCCGTGGCCGCGAGCATGGCCACCGACCGGCGCCTGCCCGCCGCTCTCGAACGCGGCGGCGGACCGTCCGGGCGACGCGGCCCGCTCGCCCGGGCAGTCGCCACGATCGCCCGGGAGCTCGCATGAGCCAGGTCTCCGGCGCCGGCCTGGTCGTGGCGTCCCGCGTCCCCGGCCGCACCGCTGACCCGTCACTTGTCGACGGCGTCCGGGCCCGGCTGGCCCGGCGTGGCACCCCTCCGACCGACGCCGACGTCACCGCAGCGGTGCGGGCCGCCGGCACCGTGCTCGGCAGCCGCGCGCTCGCCGAGCTGGGCACCGCGGTGCGCGCCGAGGTGCTCGGTGCCGGACCGCTGCAGCCGCTGCTCGACGACCCGGACGTGACCGACGTGCTCGTCAACGCCCCGGACGACGTGTGGGTCGAGCGCGCCGGACGGCTCGAACGCGCCGGGGTGGACCTCGGCACGGCAGCCCAGGTCCGCGAGCTCGCCGTGCGCCTCGCGGCGGCCGGCGGGCAGCGCCTCGACGACGCGAGCCCCACGGTCGATGCCCGGCTGCCCGACGGCACGCGCCTGCACGCCGTGCTGCCCCCGGTCGCGGGCGGCTGCACGCTCGTCTCGCTGCGGGCCCTGCGGCAGCGGGCCTTCGCCCTCGAGGAGCTCGTCGCCGCCGGCGCGGTCGCTCCCGGGCTGGCTCCCGTGCTCCGGGCACTCGTGGCCGCCCGCGCCAGCTTCCTCGTCTCGGGTGCCACGGGCAGCGGCAAGACCACGCTGCTCTCGGCCCTGCTCTCGCTCGTGCCCGGGGACCAGCGGATCGTGTGCATCGAGGAGTCGGGCGAGCTGACCCCCGACCACCCCCACGTCGTCCGGCTGCTCGCGCGCGGCGCCAACGTCGACGGCGCGGGGGCCGTCGGGCTCGCGGAGCTGGTCCGGCAGGCGCTGCGCATGCGACCCGACCGGATCGTGCTGGGGGAGTGTCGGGGCGCGGAGGTCCGAGACGTTCTCATGGCGCTCAACACGGGTCACGACGGCGGGTGCGCGACCCTGCACGCCAACACCGCACGCGACGTCCCCGCGCGACTCGAGGCCCTCGCCGCGCTCGCGGGCCTGGACCGCGCGGCGCTCGCGGCCCAGGCGGCGAGCGCCCTCGAGGCCGTCGTGCACCTGCGGCGTGACGGTGGTCGTCGGTACGTCGCCGAGATCGCCGTGGTGCGGCGTGACGGGTCCGGTGAGCTCGTCGTCGAGACCGCGGTCGGGGTCGCACCCGGTGGGGTGCCCGTGCGCGCCGCAGGCTGGGCGGCGCTCGCACGGCGGCTCGGCGCATGAGCGCGGTCGTCGGTCTGCTCGTCGCCGGGGCGGTCCTCGCCGTCCGCGGTCCGCGTGGTCGCCCGGTCCGCAGGGCGGCAGCGCGACCCCGGGCCCCCCTCGGCGGACGACTCCTCGATCGGCTCACGGGACGGACCGACGGCACACCGCAGCCGACGCTGGTCGAGGTCCTGGCCATGGTCAGCGCGTCGCTCCGCGCGGGACGCACACCCGTCGAGGCCTGGCGGGCGACCGGGGTGGTCACGGCGACGGACGGCGTGCCAGCGCCCGGCGCGCTCCTGGTCGTCGGGGCTCGCGCGTCGGGCGGGCGGACGCGTGGCGTGCCCGGCCGCGGGGGTGCATTCGGCAGGCGGGGCGCACCCGGCGGGTGGGGCGACCGACACGTCCGCCACGTCGTGGCGGTGCACGCCGCCGCCCGGCTCGCGGCCCGGTTGGGCGCACCGCTCGCGCCGGTGCTCGACAGGGTGGCCGAGGCGATCGTGGTCGACGACGAGGTCGAGGCGGAACGCCGTGCGGCCCTCGCCGGTCCGCGCTCGACCGCGATCGTGCTCGGCTGGCTGCCGGTGCTGGGCGTGCTGCTCGGCTACGGCCTGGGAGCCGACCCGCTGCGCGTGATGCTCGACGGTGGCGTGGGTTCGCTCAGCGCGCTGCTCGGCGCGGTGCTGCTCGTGGCGGGCCGGTGGTGGACGGCGCGGATGCTCGCGGGCGCGCGAGCGGCCGGGGCTCCCCGGTGACGCCGGTCGCGGTCGGCCTCGTCGTGACCGTACTGCTGGCGGGCGCAGCCGGGACATGGACCGTCGGGCCCTCGTCCCGGCTGCGTGCCGTGGGAGCTGGTGGCGCGCGCAGTGCTGGGAGCGGTGGGCACGCGGCCCACTCCGAGGGCGTCGGGTCCGCCCAAGGTCGGGGTGAGGTGTGGGACGCGGGGCCGGTCGACGTGGTGCTCGTGCTCGACCTGGTCGACGTGGCCCTCGCGACCGGCGCGGGCGTGCCCCATGCGCTGCGCGCGGTCGGGGAGGCGATCGGCGGTCGGGACGGGGAGGCGCTCGAGCACACGGGCGCCGCGCTCGTTCTCGGGGCGTCGTGGCCCGAGGCCTGGGGCCGGGCGCCCGTACGGTTCGGGCTCCTGGCGCGGTGCCTCGAACCCGCCTGGACCGCGGGCGCGGCGCCGGGTGCGACGCTGCGCGCGCAGGCTGCTGCCGTCCGCAGGGACCGGCGCCGGGCGGCGCGCGAGGCTGCCGCGCGCATGGGGGTGCACCTCGTGCTGCCGCTCGGGCTGTGCTTCCTGCCCGCGTTCGTGCTGCTCGGTCTCGTGCCGGTGATGCTCTCGCTCGCCGGCGGGCTGCTCGGCTGAGACGCGACGCACCGGCGCAGCCGTCCGACGTCCGCGTGCGGCCCACCCACAGCCGCTCCCCGTGGGGGTCGCCGCAGCGGCGAACCCGTCGATCCCCGTGCGGCCCCGCGGGGTCCGCGACCGTGATGGTCCGTCCCCGCCCGGTGGGACCGGCCATCACACGACACGGAGGAGCGACATGGGATCGAGCGACATGCCGTCGCAGGGGACCGACGAGCAGCAGGACCGGCAGGAGCTGCAGGGGCAGGACACGGGGCGCCCTGCGAGCGCGAGCGGGCGCCGAGTCATCGCCCGTACAGCGGCGCGGCTGCGGGGCGTCCGAGGTGCGGCGGGGGACCGCGGCATGGCCACCGCCGAGTACGCGATCGCGACGATCGCCGCGGTCGGGTTCGCGGGCCTCCTGGTCGTCGTCCTGCGCAGCGGGGAGGTGCAGGCCCTGCTCCTGGGACTCATCCGCAGCGCCCTGTCCACATGACCGGCCGCCCGGCGGTGCCCGTCGCCGGTGGGCGTGGCCGCGCCGTCGACCCTGAGCGCGGCAGCGTGACGGCCGAGCTGGCCGTCGCGCTGCCCGCGGCCGTGGTGCTGCTGGTCGCGGTGCTCGTGCTCGCGGTCGCCGCCACCACCCAGCTGAGGTGTGCCGATGCCGCACGGGCAGGTGCTCGCAGCGCCGCGCTGGGTGAGGACACCGCGACCGTCTCCGCGGTGGTGACGCGCCTCGCCGGCGAGCGCGCCGAGGTCGACGTCGTGCGCGACGGCACGTGGGTGACGGTCTCGGTGCGCAGCGTCTCGACCGCGGGCGGTCTCCACCTCGACCCGGTGCAGGTGGGCGCGACCGCGACGGCACGGGTCGAGCCGTGACGCCGCGTCGGCGAACCCCCGCGGGCGATCGAGAGCGGGGACGGGGCGCTGAGCGGGGACGGGGCGCTGAGCGAGGATCGGGCGCTGAGCGGGGATCGGGCACCGTGCTCGTTCTCGGGCTGATCGCGGTGGTGGTCGTCCTCGTCCTCGCCCTGGGTCTGCTGGTCGGTGCGCAGGGCGGTCGGTGGCGCGCACAGACCGCAGCCGACCTGGCCGCGCTCGCCGGGGCGCAGCACCTGGCGGGGACCGGACGGGGTGCCGGTGACGTCACCGCGGCGTGCGCGGTCGCCCGGGAGACCGCGGAGCGCAACGGTGGGGAGCTCCGCGGCTGCACGCACGAGGGCGACGGCGTCGTGAGCGTCACGGTGATCCGCTCGACCCCGGCAGGCCACGCCCGTGCGACGGCACGCGCCGGACCCGCGTCGGCGCGATGACCCACGAGGTCAGGCGCGCAGGCGGGCGTCCTCCAGGTAGCGCAGCACCGCGGTGACCCGGCGGTCGGCCAGGTCCGTGGGGGCCAGGTCGAGCTTCGCGAAGATGCTGCGGATGTGCTTGTGCACGGCGCCCTCGGTCACGAACAGCCGCGCGGCGATGGCGGTGTTCCCCAGCCCTTCGGCCATCACCGCGAGCACCTCGCGCTCGCGCGGGCTGAGCCGGTCGAGCCGGCTGTCCGAGCGGGTCCGCGCGAACAGCTGCGCGATGACGTCCGGGTCGATCGCCGTGCCGCCGCCGGCCACCCGGTGCAGGGCGGCGAGGAACTCGTCCACGCGTCCGACCCGCTCCTTGAGCAGGTAGCCCAGGCCCGCGCTGCCGTAGGCCAGCAGATCGGTGGCGAACGCCTCCTCCACGTACGCGGACAGCACCAGCACAGCCAGCCCCGGCTGCCGGCGCCGCGCGTCGACCGCCGCGACGATCCCCTCGTGGGTGTGCGTCGGCGGCATGCGCACGTCCACGATCGCGACGTCCGGCACGTGCTCGGCGACGGCCGCCAGGAGCTCGGACGGATCGGCCGCCGTCGCGACCACATCCAGCCCTTCGGCGCGCAGCAGCAGCGCCAGCCCCTCGCGCAGCAGGGCGTCGTCCTCAGCGATCACGATCCGCACGGCAGGCTCACCTCCATCGTCGTGGGGCCGCCCACCGGACTGGTCAGCGAGAAAGCCCCGTCGTGCGCCTGGACGCGTCGCCGGATGCCCGCGATGCCGCTCCCGCCGCCCGTCCAGGTCCGGTCTCCGGAGTCCCTGTGCGGCCCGTGCCCGGGGACCGGCTCCGCGGCACCACCAACTCCGTCGTCCTGCACGGTGACCTCCAGACGGTCGCCGGGTCGCCGCACCGTCACCACGCAGGTCTGCGCCCTGCTGTGCCGGGCCACGTTCGTGAGCGCCTCGGCGACCACGAAGTAGGCCGTCGCCTCGACCGAGGCGGCGCACCGCCCGATGTCCTCGACGTCGAGCCGGCACGGCACCGGGCTGGTCGCCGCGAGGCCCGACAACGCGTCACTCAGCGACCGGTCCTCGAGCACAGCGGGCAGGATGCTGCGCGCGACGGCACGCAGCTCGGCGAGGGCCTGCTCCGCGGCGTCCTGCGCGCGGTCCAGCAGCGGGCCCGCCGTAGCCGGGTCGCGGGTGAGGGCCCGCTGCGCGGCGCCCAGCAGCACGCTCACGGCGACGATCCTGTTCTGCGTGCCGTCGTGCAGCGAGCGCTCGATGCGCCGCAGCTCGGCGGCGTGGGCGTCCAGGGCGCCGGCGCGGGTCGCCGTGAGCTCCGCCACGCGCATCGCCAGGTCGGTGCCCCGGGGTGGGCTGAGCAGCCGCCGGGTGGGCCAGGACTGCAGGCGCGCCATCGGCGACGTGAGTCCCACCGCGACGACGATCCACGCGACGCCGCCCAACGTGACGGCGGCGGCGCCGGCCCAGCTGTCCACGATCCACGTGCCGATCGACGCCGTGCGGAACTCCTCGGGCACGGACTGCCACCACAGGACGAACGTGGCGTCGCGCACGGCGTTGAGCGGCAGGGCGAGGGCCAGCATCCCGAGCACCAGGCCGAGCGTGGCCGCGCAGACCAGCCAGCCCAGCTCCCGGTGGATGGTCGGGTCCGCGAGCGCCTCGCGCAGCCGAGCCGGCACGGGCGGCGGTCCGATGATCTCCGGCCCGATGAGGGAGAACCGTGCGCGCTCCCGGTCGGCGACGGCGCGCACCGCGGTGAGCGCTCCCGGCAGCAGCCAGAAGCCCACCCCCACCACGCAGGCGAGCGCGCAGACCGCCACCCACAGCAGCGCCATCAGGGCGAGGACGGCGATCGCCAGCCCGCCCACGAGCTGTTCGAGCGCGTCCAGGGTCCGGCGTGCCACCCCGCCGTGCCGCTGGACGGACGGGCGACCGACCGTCACGTCGCCCTGACCTCGAGATGTCCCCACGTCGGTGACCCTAGGCGACCTCCGGGCAGGGCGGCAGGCCCACCGCCGAGAAGTACAGCCTGCTGCACCTCAGGTCGGGCGCTGGCGGGATCGTCCGGGCCGATCGCCGTCCCTAGCGTCGTGGTTGTCCGGAAAACCCTCGATCAGGGAGCTCGCCATGCCTGACCCCTACGCCTTCCCCGGCGCCTCCGAGGCGCCCTCTCGCACGCACCCCCACGCCCACGAGGCGTCCCCTGAGGCGTCCCGGGTGGCCGGCCGACGGGCCGCGCTGTGGACGCTCCTCGTGCTGAGCGCCGTCGCGAACTCCGTCACCTCGGCCATGGCGGTGCCCGTGGGCATCAGCCTCGCGCTGGGCGGCCTGACTCTCGTCGCCATCGTCGCGCTGGTGGTCTCGCACACCCGGACGCGGTCGTGAGCGGCCTGCGGGGCGCCGTCGAGCGCCCGGCCGCCGACGCCACGACGTCGACGCGGTCCACCTCGGCGGTGCCCGCGGTCGCCCTGACCGACGTCAGCAAGACGTACGCCGGGGGCGTACGCGCGCTCGACGACGTGACCCTGGCCGTCGAGCGGGGTTCGTTCGTCGCGGTGGTGGGGCCGTCCGGCTCCGGCAAGAGCACGCTCATGCACTGCGCGGCGGGCCTGGACTCGCCGACCAGCGGTCGGGCCGCCATCGCGGGGATCGACATGACGCACCTGGACGAGACGGCCCGCACCGTGCTGCGCCGCAGCCACGTCGGCTTCGTCTTCCAGTCGTACAACCTGGTGCCGTCGCTGACCGTGATGGACAACGTGACGCTGCCGCTGCGCCTGGCGGGAGCCCGGCCCGACATGGACTGGCTGCGCAGCCTCGTGGACCGGGTCGGGCTCACCGATCGGCTCTCGCACCGGCCCGGCGAGCTCTCCGGCGGCCAGCAGCAGCGCGCGGCGATCGCGCGGGCCCTCGTCGCCCGGCCCGAGGTCGTGTTCGCCGACGAGCCGACCGGCGCGCTCGACCTGCGCACCGGCCGGGAGGTGCTCGACCTGCTGCGGGACCTGGTCGAGACGCTGGGCCAGACGGTCGTCATGGTCACGCACGACCCGGCGGCCGCCGCCCGCGCCGACCGCGTGGTCGTGATGGCTGACGGCCGGGTCATCGACTCGCTCGAGCAGCCCACCGCTGCCCACCTCGCGAGCACCCTCGCCGCCGTGGAGGTGGGTTGAGATGCTGCACCTGGCCGTCCGTATGGCCCGGCGCCGGGTCGCTGCGCTCCTCGCCGTCGCGTGCGCCGTCCTCGGCGGCGCCGCCTTCCTCACCGCGATCGGTGTGCTCGCGGACTCCGGCCTCCGCTCTCACGTGGCGGCCGACCGCCTGGCCGGGGCCGACGTCGTGGTGACCGCGAGCCAGTCCTTGGCCCAGCCGGGTGACCTGCCGGTCGCCCTGCCCGAGCGGGCCCGGGTCTCGTCAGCCGTGGTCGCGGAGCTGGCGGCGCTGCCCGGGGTCGTCGCGGCGGTCGGCGACGTCAGCTTCCCCGCGGCGGTGGTGGGCGCCGACGGCCAGGTGGTCGAGGCCGGTGACGCGGCCACCGCCGGTCACGGGTGGTCCTCCACCGCGCTGCTCGACACCGGGTCGCCGGGCGACGACGCCACCGTGACCGGGCCCACCGACGGTCAGGTCGCCCTCGGCTCCGCGGTGGCGTCCGCCGCGGGTGTCGGGGTCGGCGACCAGGTCCAGGTGGTCGCCGCCGGCACGACGGGGGACTACGAGGTCGCCGCGGTGACGCCCGGCAGCGGGGTGTACGTCGACGACGCCACCGCGCTGCGGCTCGCTCACGGCCCGGCCGCGGCTGCCGACGGCGCGGCCTCGACCGTCGACCTCGTCGCCCTGCGCACCGACCGCGGTGCGGCGGAGGCGGTGGCCGACGCGGCACGGGAGCTGGTGCGTGACGAGGGTCTGGTCGTCTCGACGGGCGACGCGCGGGGGGACGTGGAGAACCCGCTGGCCGTGGCGGGTCGCGGGATGCTGCCGGCCATCGCGGCGTCGCTCAGCGGCGTCACGCTGCTGGTGATCGGCTTCATCATCGCCGGCGCGCTCGCCGTGTCGATCAGCGCCCAGCGTCGCGACTTCGCCCTGCTGCGCGCCATGGGGGCGACACCGCGTCAGGTGCGGTCCCTCGCGGCCTGGCAGGCGACGGTCGTGGCGGTCGCCGCGATGATCCCCGGCGTCGCGCTCGGCTACGTCGGTGCCGAGCAGTTCCGGACGATGCTGGCCTCCACCGGGATGCTCTCCCCGGATCTTCCCCTGACCGTCGGCCCCGTGCCCGGAGCGGTGGCAGTGCTGCTGCTCGTCGTGACGGTGCAGGTGGCGGCCCGGTCGGCCTCCCGCAGGGCGTCGCGGCTGCCCGCCACCGAGGCTGTCGCGGAGTCCCGCACCGAGCCTCGTGCGCCGTCCCGGGTGCGGGTGCTGACGGGTGCGGCGCTGATCGTCGGGTCCTTCGGCGTCGCGGCGACACCGCTGCTGTCGCGCACCCCGGTCGGGGCCGCCGGCGCCGCGATGGCCGGGATCCTGGCGGCGATCGGGCTCGCGCTGCTCGGCCCCCAGCTGGTGGGCGGGTTCAGCCGGTGGCTCGCGCGACGGCTCCCGGCGCGGGCCTCGGCCCCCACGTGGCTCGCCGTCGCCAACAGCCACGGGTACGCGCTACGGGTCGGCGCTGCGGTCAGCACGCTCGCCCTGGTGGTCGTCTTCACGGTGACCTATGGGTTCACGCAGACCACGGTCCTCGCGGCGGCGACCGGTGACCTGCGCGACGCGACGCTCGCGCAGGCGACGCTCAGCGCACCGGCTCTGGGCGGCCTTGCCGTGGACGTGGTCTCCGAGGTACGTGACCTGCCCGGCGTGGAGGCGGCCGCCCCGGTGGGCACCACCACAGTCCTGGCGCCCACGACGATGGCCGGTGAGACCACCCTGGAGAGCGCGTCGGCGACGATCCTCACGCCTGACTCCACGGGGGTGCTCGACCTCGACGTGCAGGACGGGGACCTCGCGGACCTCACCGGCAGCACGATCGCCGTGGACTCCGGTTCGGCCCGCGCGCACCCTGTGGGCAGCACGATGGACCTCGTCCTCGGGGACGGCACACCGACGCAGGCGGAGGTCGTCGCGGTGTACGGCCGCGGCCTCGCCTTCGGCTCGGTCGTCCTGTCGGCCGACCTGGCCGCCGGCCACTCGGCCGCCCTCGTACCGAGCGTCCTGGTGCGCACCGACGGTTCCGTGGCGGCGTCCGAGGCGCTCGCGGACTTCGCCTCCGAGCGACCCGGCCTGATGGTGCACGACGGCGCGGCACCCGGCGCCTCGGCCGAGGGCGGCGCCGGCGGGCTCGGCGGCATGTCACCCGACCTGCTGATCAACATCGTGGTGCTCGGCGTGCTGCTCGGCTACCTGCTGCTCGGCGTCACCAACAAGCTGGTGGCGAGCACGCTGGAACGGCGGAACGAGATCGCGACCCTGCAGCTCGCGGGGGCCACGCCACGTCAGGTGCGGTCCATGATGCGGCGCGAGGCGGCGCTGGCCAGCGGGGTCGCGCTGGCGACCGGGGGGCTGCTGTCCGTGGTCCCGCTGGTCATGCTCGGCATCGGGTTCCTGGGGCGCCCGCTGCCGGCGGGGCCGGGGTGGCTGGCTCCCGGGGTGGCGGTGCTGGTGGTGGTCATCGCCTTCGTCGCGATCGAGCTGCCGACCCGGCATGCGCTGCGCACACCACCGGCTCGCGCGTTGTCGCAGGCCGGAGCCGCGTAGGACGGCCCGACCCACCGAGCCCCAGCAGCGCGAAGGCGGCCACCACCGACACCGAAGGTGCTGGTGGTGGCCGCCTGGTGAGCCGCCCTACTCGCTGCGCAGGCCTCCGGGCTTGGTGAGTCGCCACAGCAGCGGCAGGCTGCCCGCAGTGGTCAGCAGCACCACGCCGGCGGCGACGCCGGTGGTGGTGCCGATCCCGACCCAGTCGAGCTGGACCGGTGCCCCGGCGACGGTCTGCAGGACCGTTGCCAGCCCCGTGCCCGTCGCCACGGCCAGGAGCAGCCCCAGCGTCACGGGGATCGCGACCTGGTAGAGGACCGATCCGCTCAGGGTGCTCCGCCGGGTCCCGAAGGCGAGCAGCACCGCGAGGAGCTGGCGCCGCTCACGCAGCTGCTCGACGACGTTGACCAGCATGCTCGCCCCGATCATCAGCAGCAGCGCGATCGTCACGACGAACAGTGCCTGCCTCATCGTCAGGAGGGCAGCGGTGAACCTCTCGGACCCGGACTCGACGTGGGCGCGCGGGTCCACCCGGGAGGCGGCCGTGCGCAGGTGCTCGATCGCGTCGGGGTCCGCCGGGTCCAGCGTGACGCTCAGGTCGACGTCGGTCAGGTCGAGCCCGAGCCCTGCCACCGCTGCAGGCGTGACCAGGATCTGCCCTCCGTAGGAGTCGGACGAGGCGGGCGGCAGGACGGTGCGGGCCGTGGCGGGCAACGTCCACCGCGGGCCCGATGCGCTGTCGTCGTCTTCGAAGGTGTAGGTGCTGCCCGCCTCCGGCAGCGACACGCCCTGCTCGGCGACGACGAAGACGTCACCGTCCTCGCAGGTGTCGATCTGGGCCTGCTGCGCCAGCGCGGCGCACTCGCCCATCTTCATCCAGGTCCTCGCACCGTCCGCGGACGTGCCCCACAGGTTGGCCAGGGCGCCGACCTCGCGCACACCCGGAGCGCTCTCCAGGTCCGTGACCCAGCGCTCGTCCGTGCTCGCGCCGTACACGGTGACCACTGAGCTGCCGGAGCCCTCGGCCTCGGCGCTCTCCAGCACGCTCTCGACCGCGCCGAACAGGCCGTGCAGCGCGATGAGGCCGGCGACGGAGACCGCGATGCCGGAGACGGCGCGCACGGCGGTGCCGCTGTCGAGCTGGAGCCGGCGCACGGCGAGCTGCCAGGCGACGCCTCCGGCACCCATCCGGCGGACCGTGGCCTCCACGAACCACGGCAGCAGCACCGCGATGCCGACGAGCAGGAAGACGAGACCGGCCAGCACCATGGCCTCGTTCCCGGTCGTCGTGTCCATCCCGGAACGCAGCGGGGCCAGCAGCGCGAGACCCACGACGGGCAGCACGAGACGCCACCACACCCGTCGACGGACCGTGGTGCCGCGACGGACGACGCCGAGCGGCTCGACCACGACGCGCTGCATCGCGGAGATGGTGACCAGGACCGCGGCGATCGGGACGAGGATCACGACCAGCGCAGCGAGCGCGGGTGCGGGCCGGAAGTCGGCGGGGTAGAAGCTGAGGTCCGCGGGCACGACCCGGTGCACGAACTGTGTCGCGGCCAGGAAGAGCACGCCGCCGACGACGAGGCCGAGCACGGCACCCGCGAGCGTCTCGCCCGCGGCGATCCGTCGGGTCATCGCGGTGTCAGCACCGACGAGCCGCAGCGCGGCGAGCCGGCGGTCACGCGCCTCCCCGCCGAAGCGGACCGCGGTTGTCAGGAAGATCGCGACGGGCAGCAGCAGCACCCCGAGCGCGACGATGCCCAGCAGCAGCACGAGGGGGGCCGCCGAGTCGGGGCCGGCCTCGACCCCGCCGAAGGACGCGGTGCGCGTGGCGGTGTCGGCGGTGAGCTCGTCGGTGCCCAGGTAGAACGTGAGCTCCTCGGGCCCGGCCAGGCCGGACGGCCCGATCTCGCCGACCACGCGGTCGCTCCACCTGCCGCGCAGCGCCTCACCGTCCTCGGAGCCGAGGACCCGGGCCAGCGCGGGCGAGACCAGCAGCTCGCCTGGGGCGAGCTGACGGGTCACCCCGGGGGGCAGCACCGGGTCGCCGCCCTCGGGCTGGAGCAGCATGCCCTCGATCGCGCGCCCATGGAAGTCCGAGCGCACCGAGGTGGTCAGCACGGTGTCGTCCGCCTGCGGCACAGCCTGCGTCCCGTCGGACAGCCGCTCGCCGGAGACCTGACGGTCGGCGACCCGGCCGTCGCGGGCCCCGATCACGGAGGGGATGGTGGTGGCGACCAGCAGCATCGTCACGCCGATCCCGACGCCCACGGCGACCAGGGCGAGCCGGACCCACCCTGAGGAGCCGCCCCCGACGCTCAGGCGGATCCCGAGCGCCAGGTCGGTGGCCCACTGCGACAGCCCCCTGCGCCGTCGCAGCGCCGTGCTCGGGGCGGTGCCCGTCGTCGTCGCGGGGGCGGTCATCGGACGCGCTCCTGCTCACGCACGCGTCCGTCGCGGACGACGGCCTCGCGGTCGGAGTACGCGGCGACCCGCGCCTCGTGCGTGACCAGCACCACGGCGGCCCCGGTGTCGCGGGCCGCGGCGATGAGCAGCTGCATGACCCGTTCGCCGTTGAGGGAGTCGAGGGCGCCGGTCGGCTCGTCGGCGAAGACGACCTTCGGCCGGGTGACGAGTGCACGCGCCACGGCGACGCGCTGCCCCTGGCCGCCCGAGGCCTGGCCGGGGCGCTTGCTCGCCACGTCGGCGACCTCGAGGCGTCGGAGCCACTCGGCGGCGGTGCGCTCGGCGTCACGACGCCCGGTGCCGGCGAGGCGCAGCGGCAGGGCCACGTTCTCGAGGCAGGTCAGCTCGGGCACGAGCTGACCGAACTGGAAGACGAATCCGAACTCCGTCCGGCGCAGCGCGCTGCGTTCGCCGTCCGACATCCCCGACATGTCGCGCCCGTCGTAGGTCACCTGCCCGGAGTCGGGGGTGAGTATCCCGGCGAGGCAGTGCAGGAGGGTGGACTTGCCGGAGCCGGACGGCCCCATGAGGGCGAGCACCTCCCCGGCGTGGACCTGCAGCGAGGCGGAGTCGAGGGCGTTGGTCGAGCCGAACCGCAGGTGCAGGTCGTCGGCGGTGAGCAGTGGTGCGTCGAGCATGGTGTGTCTCCCGGGGTTGGTGCCGGTGGGCAGAGGTCGTGCTACGGGCGGACGGCGGTGGCGAGCTGGTCGAGGCGGGCGGCGGTCAGCTCGAGCCAGCGCAGGTCGGCTTCCAGATGGAAGAGCGCGTGGTCGCAGATCAGCTGGTCGGCGAGGTCGCCGTCGGCCTTGCGGCGGGTCAGGTCGCGCATCAGGCGCAGGTGCTCGGCTCGCTGGGTGTCGAGGACCTCGGTAGCGTCGTGCCCGGAGAGCAGCGCCAGGACGACCTTCGTGTAGAGGGTGCTCTGGAGGTACGGCTCGGGCGTCTCGGGCTGGGCGAGCCACTGGTCCACGTCGCTCACGCCGGCGGAGGTGATCGCGTACCGCTTGCGCTCGGGGCCGTCGCCGGGCTCCGACTCCACCTCGACGAGACCGTTCTTGAGCAGCCGGGCGAGGGTCGAGTAGACCTGGCCGTAGTGCAGCGGGCGGTCGTGCCCGAACCGTTCGTCGTAGGAGCGCTTCAGGTCGTAGCCGTGGCGTGGACCGGACTGCAGCAGGCCGAGAAGAGTGAGTCCAACAGACATGCCGAGGACTATACACACTGTGTATACACCGCGCGCATATCGGTCGACGGGGGAGCGGCCCGCACCGGGCTCGGGCCCTCCGGGTCAGCTCGGGGCGTGCGCCAGGACCGCGTCGAGCAACCGCACCGCGGCGGCCTTCTCGAGCGGGTTGTTCGCGTTGCCGCACTTGGGCGACTGCACGCACGCGGGGCAGCCGTGCGCGCACCGACAGGTCGCGATCGCCTCGCGGGTGGCCTCGAGCCAGGTGCGGGCGAGCGCGAACCCGCGCTCCGCGAAGCCCGCGCCGCCGGGGTAGGCGTCGTGCACGAACACGGTGGCCTGCTCGGTGTCGACGTGCAGCGCGGTCGAGACGCCGCCCAGGTCCCAGCGGTCGCACGTGGCCAGCAGCGGCAGCAGACCGATCGAGGCGTGCTCCGCGGCGTGCAGCGCGCCGGGGGCGGTCTCGGCCGTGACCCCGGCGGCCTCGAGCACCTCGGCCGGGGCGGTCCACCACACCGACGAGGTCTGCAGCGTGCGGGCGGGCAGATCGAGCACCTCGGACCCCAGCACCTGCATGTCCGGGATGCGCTTGCGCTGGTAGCTCACCACCTGGGTGGTCACGTCGACGGTGCCGAGCCCCCAGGTGACCGGCCCCCAGGTCCGTTCCTGGTCGGTCGAGCGGATCTCGATCGACGTGACCCAGCGGGCCCAGGTGCCGAAGTCGACGTTCCGGCGCGACACGAGCGCCACGGAGTCGGCCAGGTGCAGCTCGTCGACCACGAACGTCGCCCCCTGGTGCACGTACACCGCGCCGGGGTGCACCGTCGCGTCCGCCGCGGCGGCGTCGACCGTCCCGAGCATCCGGCCGGTCGACATCTCGACCACCCGGACGGGGTCGCCCCCGGTGCCGCGCAGGTCGGTCAGCCGGGCGGCGGACCCGGCGTGCGTCCAGTACCAGCCCGATGCCCGACGTCGCAGCGCGCCCCGGGCGACGAGCGAGTCGAGCAGCGCGCGCGTGTCGGGCCCGAACAGCGGCAGGTCCTCCTCGCGCAGCGGCAGCTCGGAGGCCGCGGCGCACAGGTGCGGCGCGAGCACGTACGGGTTCGCGGGGTCGAAGACCGTGGCCTCGACGGGGGTGTCGAAGATGGCCTCCGGGTGGTGCACCAGGTAGGTGTCGAGGGGGTCCTCGCGGGCGATGAGCGCGACCAGCCCGTCGGCGCCCGCCCGGCCCGCGCGGCCGGCCTGCTGCCACATCGACACGCGCGTGCCGGGCCAGCCCGCGATGAGCACCGCGTCGAGCCCCGAGATGTCGACCCCGAGCTCGAGCGCGTTCGTGGTCGCGAGCGCGCGCAGCCGTCCGCTGCGGATCGCCTGCTCGAGCGCCCGGCGCTCCTCGGGCAGGTAGCCCCCGCGGTACGCGGCGACGACGTCGCGCAGGCTCGGGTCCACCGCGCGCAGGTGCTCCTGGGCCACGGTGGCGACCGACTCGGCGGATCGCCGTGAGCGGGTGAACGCGAGCGTGCGGGCGCCCGCGGCGGTGAGGTCGGCGAGCAGGTCGGCGGTCTCCGCGGTCGCGGACCTGCGCGGACGGTCGGGGTCCTCGGACACGGCGTGCTCGCCGGTGCCGCGCGGCCCTGCTCCCTCGGGCTGCCCGGCGTCAGCCCCGGTGCCGCTG
The DNA here is from genome assembly GCF_044392165.1 of Cellulomonas sp. P22. Classification (NCBI taxonomy): domain Bacteria; kingdom Bacillati; phylum Actinomycetota; class Actinomycetes; order Micrococcales; family Cellulomonadaceae; genus Cellulomonas; species Cellulomonas sp. P22. The sequence goes on along the minus strand of NZ_JBISBW010000007.1, from coordinate 8,033 downwards.
GCGCCGTCGGCGGCCGCACCCTCTGCGGCCCCGGCCGTCCTGGCCGGCTCGGGCATCGGCAGGGGAGTGGCCCACGGGTCGTCCTCGGGCACGAGCGTCGACCACGGCCCGTCGAGGCCCGGCAGCTCGGGTGGCTGCCACAGCGCGAAGGTCTTGCGTCCCGCGGGCGACGCGTCGGAGGTCACGGCGACGATCTCGCGTCCCGTCCCCCCGATGAGCCGGGCGGCGCTCGCGGCGGGGTCGGAGGTCGTGGCGGAGGCGAGCAGGAACACGGGCCCGGTCGCGCCGACCGCGCCACGGCTTCCCGCGGGCTCGCCGGGCAGACGCGGCTCGCGCGGGGCGTAGGACGCAGCGACGCGCTGCAGCCGCCGCAGCACCGCGGACACGTGCGCACCGAACACGCCGCGGAACGCGTGGCACTCGTCGACCACGACGTAGCGCAGCGACCCGAGGAAGCGCGCCCACCGGCGGTGGTTCGGCAGCAGCGCGAAGTGCAGGAAGTCGGGGTTGGTCAGCACGGCGTCGGCGTGGTCCTGGACCCAGCGGCGCTCCTCGAACCCGGTGTCGCCGTCGCACGTGGCCACGCGCACGTCCCGGGTGCCCGACGCGGCGAGCAGCCCCTGCACCGACGTGAGCTGGTCGTGGGCGAGAGCCTTGGTCGGGCACAGGTAGAGCACCGAACCCCGTCGGGCGACGGTCTCGATGCGCCCGGGGTCGAGCGTGCCGGCGGCCACGTCGGCGCGCACAGCGGTGAGCGAGGGGAGCCAGAACGCGAGCGACTTGCCCGATCCGGTCGAGGTCGCCAGGACGGTGTGGTGGCCGGCCCAGGCGGCGTCGGCGGCCTCGACCTGGTGCCGCCAGGGGCGTTCGACGCCCAGCCGGCCGTATCCACGCACCAGGTCGGCGTCGGCCCAGGCGGGCCAGCCGACCTGTTCGCCCTCGCGCGCGGGCAGGTGGCGGACGTGCGTCAGCCGGTCGGCCCGACGGCCACCGGCGAGCAGCACGTCGAGCAGCTCACCGGTCTCGACCATGCCGCCCATCCTCGCACCGGAGCCTGGTGGGACGGTCCGCGCGCGGGGGTCGCACCGGGCGCCGGGAGCGACACGCCGTGGGCTTCGTGGCGGACGGGTGGTCCTGTGCGTCCGTGACGTGCGGCGCGATCTCGAGGGGGGACGAAGGTCCTCCCTCGAGATCGCTGCGCGCCCAGAGGATGGCACATCTAGTTGCCGGCACCCGCCGAGCGCCCACATGTAGTGGCCGTTACAGGTCGCACTCACCGAGGAGCTGCGCCATGGATCAACACCCTGTCGTCGAGGTCGGCTCGTCCATCGACGAGTACCTGGACCGCAGCGACTGGCGGGTGAACGCCAACGCGAACCAGGGGTACTCGCTCGGCGGCATGATCCTCAACACCTCGGGCAAGGTCATCGCCAACTACTGGCTGAGCCACGTCTACTCGCCCGAGATCGGTCGCGCCCACCGCGACGGCGACCTGCACATCCACGACCTCGACATGTTCTCGGGCTACTGCGCGGGCTGGTCGCTGCGCACGCTGCTCCAGGAGGGGCTCAACGGCGTCCCCGGCAAGGTCGAGGCCCGCGCGCCCAAGCACTTCAGCTCCGCGGTCGGCCAGATCGTCAACTTCCTCGGGACCATGCAGAACGAGTGGGCCGGCGCGCAGGCGTTCAGCTCGTTCGACACGTACATGGCGCCCTACGTCCGCGTCGACGACCTGTCCTACCGCGAGATCCGGCAGAGCATCCAGGAGCTCGTCTACAACCTCAACGTGCCCTCGCGCTGGGGCACGCAGACCCCGTTCACGAACCTCACGTTCGACTGGACCTGCCCCGAGGACCTGCGCGACCAGGTGCCGGTGATCGCCGACGAGCCGATGGACTTCACGTACGGCGACCTGCAGGCCGAGATGGACCTCATCAACCGCGCGTACATCGAGGTCATGACCGAGGGCGACGCGTCGGGCCGCGTGTTCACGTTCCCGATCCCGACCTACAACATCACCCCGGACTTCGACTGGGACTCGGAGAACGCCGAGGCGCTGTTCGACATGACCGCGAAGTACGGCCTGCCGTACTTCCAGAACTTCCTGAACTCCGAGCTCAAGCCCGGTGACGTCCGCTCGATGTGCTGCCGCCTGCAGCTCGACCTGCGTGAGCTGCTCAAGCGCGGCAACGGCCTGTTCGGCTCCGCGGAGCAGACGGGGTCGCTCGGGGTCGTCACGGTCAACTGCGCGCGGCTCGGCTACCTGTACCGCGGCGACGAGGACCTGCTCGTCAAGGAGCTCGACTACCTGCTCGACCTGGCGAAGGACTCGCTCGAGGTCAAGCGGACCGTGATCCAGAAGTACATCGACGGCGGGCTGTTCCCGTACACCAAGCGGTACCTGGGCACGCTGGACAGCCACTTCTCGACCATCGGCGTGAACGGGATCAACGAGATGATCCGCAACTTCACGTCCGACCTCGAGGACATCACCACGGACGACGGGCACGCGATGGCCGTGCGGCTGCTCGACCACGTGCGCGAGCGCATGGTCGAGTTCCAGGAGACCACGGGGCACCTGTACAACCTCGAGGCGACGCCCGCCGAGGGCACGACGTACCGCTTCGCCAAGGAGGACAAGAAGCGGTTCGTCGACATCATCCAGGCCGGCACCGAGCAGAACCCGTACTACACCAACTCCTCGCAGCTGCCCGTGGGCTTCACCGAGGACCCGTTCGAGGCGCTCGAGCGCCAGGAGGAGCTGCAGGGCAAGTACACCGGCGGCACCGTGCTGCACCTGTACATGTCGGAGCGCGTCTCGAGCGCGTCCGCGTGCCGCGAGCTGGTGCGCCGCGCGCTGTCGACGTTCCGCCTGCCCTACATCACGATCACGCCGACGTTCTCGATCTGCCCGAACCACGGCTACCTCGCGGGGGAGCACCTGACGTGCGACCGCTGCGCCGACGCTGACCCCGACGCACCGCCGGTCGTGTGCGAGGTGTGGACCCGCGTCATGGGCTACCACCGGCCCGTGAGCTCGTTCAACATCGGCAAGAAGGGCGAGCACGCCGAGCGCACCATGTTCCAGGAGTCGGCGATCTCGGTATGACCGATCGAGCGATGACCGCGGCGGCCCAGGACGCGACCGCGGCACCTCCCCAGCGCGGGGGAGTCGTCGACAGGTATCCGGCCGACTCGCTCGAGATCGCGGGCATGAGCCCGCTGTCCACGTGCGACTGGCCCGACAAGCTCGTCGCGACGCTCTTCCTTCAGGGCTGCCCGTGGCGGTGCACCTACTGCCACAACCCCGGGCTCATCGACGCGCGCGTCCCCGGCCAGGTCCCCTGGTCGCGGGTGCGCGGGCTGCTGAGCCGCCGCCACGGCCTGCTCGACGGCGTCGTGCTCTCGGGTGGCGAACCCACGCGTCAGCCAGGCCTGGCCTCGGCCGCCCGGGAGGTCCGCGAGGCCGGGTACGGCGTCGGCCTGCACACCTCGGGCGCCTACCCGCGGCGGCTCGAGGCGATGCTCCCGCTGGTCGACTGGGTCGGGTTCGACGTCAAGGCCCCCGCCGCGCTGTACCGAGCCATCACGGGCGTCGGTGGGAGCGCCGACGCGGCCTTCATGTCGTTGCGCCTGGTGCTCGACTCGGGCGTCGACGTCCAGGTCCGCACCACCGTCGACCCCACGGTGCTCAGCGCGTCGGACGTCGCCGAGCTGCAGACCACCCTGCGGCGCATCGGCGTCCGGGACCACGTGCTCCAGCAGGTCCGCCCCGACGGCACGACACCCGAGTACCGCGCGGCCCTCGCGAAGGTCCGCGCGACCTGACTCCGGGTGGCGTCCGACCTGAGGTCTGTTTGAATGCTCCCACCAGCGACGAGGATCGGGAGCCAGCGATGGACGTGGGCGTGACCAGCAGAGACGTCGATGACCTGACGGTCGTCGAGGTCTCGGGCGAGATCGACGTCTACACCGCGTCGGTGCTCCGCGAGAAGCTCGCGAGCCTGGTGGACGCGGGCCGCACGGACCTGGTGGTGGACCTGACCCCGGTGCGGTTCATGGACTCCACGGGTCTGGGCGTGCTGGTCGGCGTGCTCAAGAAGGTCCGGGGCCACGGTGGCCGCCTCCAGCTCGTGATCGACTCCGACCGTCTGCTGCGGGTCTTCCAGATCACTGCGCTCACGCAGGTCTTCACGATCCACGAGACGCTCGACGCCGCGCTCGCGGGCTGAGTCTGCCCGGCCCGTCGGTCGCCGGGTCGGCTGGTGCGCCTGGTGGTCGCGCCCGTCCATGTGACCAGAGCATCGCGGACGACCCGGACGAGTTGTCCTGATCGCCGGGTCTGACCTGGTAGGTCTGACTAGACTTCGCGGATCCGCACGGCAACGGGGCCGGACGGTGAGGTGCGGTCAGGGGGGCTGCGCCGGTGCCAGGGGAGGCCGCATGCTCACGCTCGGACCGACGAGCATCACCATCGTCAGCGTCATCGCCGTCATCGCGGTCGCGTGCCTGCTCTACGCGGTGGTGCTGCGCCGCCAGGTGCTCGCCGCGGGCGAGGGGACCACGTCGATGCAGGAGATCGCGCGCGCGGTCCAAGAAGGCGCATCGGCGTACCTGTCCCGCCAGTTCCGCACGCTCGTCGTGTTCGCGGCTGTCGTCTTCGGTCTGCTGTTCCTGCTGCCGGGCGACGCCGGGATCAAGATCGGGCGCTCGCTGTTCTTCCTCCTCGGGGCGGGGTTCTCGGCCGCGATCGGCTTCCTGGGCATGTGGCTCGCGACCCGCGCGAACGTGCGGGTCGCAGCGGCGGCGTCCCTGCCGGGCGGACGCGCCGAGGGGGCGCGCATCGCCTTCCGCACGGGCGGCGTCGTCGGCATGTGCGTGGTGGGGCTGGGGCTGCTGGGTGCCTCGTCGGTCGTCCTCATCTACCGGGGCGACGCGCCCGCGGTGCTCGAGGGCTTCGGTTTCGGCGCCGCCCTGCTGGCGATGTTCATGCGCGTCGGCGGTGGGATCTTCACGAAGGCCGCCGATGTCGGGGCCGACCTGGTCGGCAAGGTCGAGCAGGGCATCCCGGAGGACGACCCCCGCAACGCGGCGACGATCGCGGACAACGTGGGCGACAACGTGGGCGACTGCGCGGGCATGGCCGCCGACCTGTTCGAGTCGTACGCGGTGACGCTGGTCGCCGCACTCATCCTCGGCAAGGCAGCCTTCGGGGAGCAGGGGCTCGTGTTCCCGCTCGTCGTGACGGCCGTCGGGGCGTTCGTCGCGGTGCTGGGGGTGCTGGTCACGCGCATCCGCGGCACGGAGAGCGGGCTCGCGGCGATCAACCGTGGCTTCTACACCGCGGCGCTCGCCGGGGTGGTGCTCGCGGCCGTCGCGGCGTACACGTACCTGCCCGGCACGTTCACCGAGCTCACGGGGGGTACCGCGGGGCTCGAGACCCACGGCGGCGACCCCCGCCTGGTCGCGTCGCTGGCCGTCGCGATCGGCGTCGTGCTCGCGGGCATCATCCTGTGGGTCACGGGCTACTTCACGGGGACCACGTCGAAGCCGACCCTGCACGTCGCGCGCACCTCGCTGACGGGGGCCGCCACGGTGGTGCTCTCGGGCATCGGGGTCGGCTTCGAGTCCGCGGTGTACACCGCGGGCATCATCGCCGCGGCGATCTGCGGGGTGTTCCTCATCGCGGGCGGCTCGGTTCCGCTCTCGCTGTTCCTCATCGCGCTCGCTGGCTGCGGCCTGCTGACCACGGTCGGTGTGATCGTCGCGATGGACACGTTCGGCCCGGTGAGCGACAACGCGCAGGGCATCGCCGAGATGTCGGGCGACGTGACCCCGGAGGGCGCTCAGATCCTCACGGACCTCGACGCGGTGGGCAACACCACGAAGGCCGTCACCAAGGGCATCGCGATCGCCACGGCCGTCCTGGCCGCGACCGCGCTGTTCGGCTCGTACGCCGAGGCGGTCAACCGCGCGCTGCAGGGCCTGGCCCCCGTGACCTCGGACGTGGTCGCCTCGATGCTCACCTATTCGATCATCTCTCCCATCACGCTCGTCGGGGTGATCCTGGGCGGCGCGACGGTCTTCCTGTTCTCGGGCCTCGCGATCGACGCTGTGACCCGCGCCGCCGGCGCGATCGTCTTCGAGGTGCGCCGCCAGTTCCGCGACAACCCCGGGATCATGACGGGCGAGGTGCGGCCCGAGTACGGCCGGGTCGTGGACATCTGCACGCGCGACTCGCTCCGCGAGCTCGCGACGCCGGGTCTGCTCGCGGCGTTCGCGCCGATCGCGGTCGGCTTCGGGCTGGGCGTCGGTCCGCTGGCCGGCTTCCTCGCGGGGGCCATCGCGACCGGGGTGCTCATGGCCGTGTTCCTCGCGAACGCGGGCGGGACGTGGGACAACGCCAAGAAGATCGTGGAGGACGGCCACTACGGCGGCAAGAACTCCGACGCGCACGCGGCGGTGGTCATCGGTGACACCGTGGGCGATCCGTTCAAGGACACCGCTGGCCCGGCGATCAACCCCCTCATCAAGGTCATGAACCTCGTCGCGCTGCTGATCGCCCCGGCCGTGGTCGCGGTCAGCGTGGGGGACGGGGCCAACCACGTGCTGCGGCTGTCCATCGCGACGACCGCCACGCTGATCGCGTTCGGTGCTGTGGTCCTCTCCCGGCTGCGCGCGGCGCGGGTGGACCGCGAGGGGGCCTTAGAGCACGGCTCGCACCTGCTCGTCGAGGACCCGATAGAAGCCGCTGCGCTCGTGGACGGACGTCTGCGCGACTAGCGTCCCCGGATGCGCGTCATGACGTACAACCTCAAGTCGCTCCAGGTCGACGAGGCGGCTGCTGCCGCGGTCGTCCGGCTCGAGCAGCCCGACGTGCTCGGTGTGCAGGAGCCTCCGCGCGGACCGTTCCGGCGTGCCCGGCTTCGCCGCTTCGCTGCCCGCGCGGGGATGCGGGTGGCGGTCGGTGCGTACCGCGCACGGACCACGGCGCTGCTGGTCCGTCCCGGCTGCCGGGTCGAGGAGCCGCGCGCGCACCGCCTGCGCTGGCGGGTGGGCTGGACGCGCCGGGGCTTCGTGACGGCACGGGTCGACGGCGTCGACGTCGTCGTGCTCCACCTGTCGGTCCACGCGGATGAGCGGGCCCGCCACCTGGACGTCATCGAGGAGCGGATCGACGAGCTCTCGGGGCCCCTCGTGGTGCTGGGTGACCTCAACGAGCGGCCCGACGGTCCCGCGTGGGCGCGACTGGCGCGTCACGGGCGCGACGCCGCCGAGACGGCACCGGCGCCGACGTTCCGTGCGCCGGCTCCCAGGCACCGCATCGACGCGGTGCTGGTCTCGCCCGAGCTCGGGGTGCGGGGTGTCCGGGTGCTGCGGGACGCGGCCGCGCGCCGGGCGAGCGACCACCTCCCGGTCGTGGCTGACCTCGACGTACCGGGACTGCCCGGCCGCTGACCCACCCGCCGGTCGGGTGAACCTCGCGGGTCGCGAACAGCTCTCTGTCGGGACGGCCCGGTGCCGGCTGCGGTGACGGGAGCACTCCAGATCTCGGGTAGAGTTCTGGATGTCAGCGGGACGCACTGCGATCCGGCTGGCAGGAGACCTGCTCTCCACCGGAAGAACCCGCCGAACAGCGAGTTTGACCGGGGGGGAGCGACTCAGATAAGTTAGTCCAGCTGCTTCCGAGCGAGCAACGGACACCGCGGGTTCATCCCGGTGGCCGGTCCCCGGAGCAGCTACCCCGGGTGTGATGAGTCTGGCGGTTCTGCCGCCGGGTTCGTGATGCCCTGGTGGGATGGGTTCCCGTCTGGTGGTCCTCGAATAGAGGGTCTTGACGGCGGGGATCGGTTCCGCTAAGATTGAGAGGTTGCCTCTGACCCGGTCGCAAGGCTGGTGAGGATGAGCGTCTGTTCCTTGAGAACTCAACAGTGTGCCAAGTAGTCGATGCCAAGATGGTTCATCTTCTGGTGGTTGCCGGCCTTCGGTCGGTGGTTGTCGGTTGGTGAGTCTTGGTTGACTGAGGGCATCGT